>JANMUO010000039.1:0-5415 GCA_031391655.1 Betaproteobacteria bacterium | reverse complement strand
GGGCAAGGCGCTCGCCAGTCCCGCCAAGCCGCTGGTGGCGATCGTCGCCGGCTCCAAGGTGTCGACCAAGCTGACCGTGCTGGAGTCTCTGGCGAAGAAAGTGGACCACCTGATCGTCGGCGGCGGCATCGCCAATACCTTCCTGCTCGCCGCCGGCTATGCCGTCGGCAAGTCCCTCGCCGAGCCCGACCTGGTCGACGAGGCGAAGCGCATCTTGGCCCTCACCAGGGTGCCGCTGCCGGTCGACGTCGTGGTGGCGAAGGGCATGGACGCCCCCGGCACGGTCAAGCCGGCCGATGCCGTCGACGCCGACGAGATGATCCTCGACATCGGGCCGCAGACCTCGGCGACCTACGCGAAAGCGCTGCAGGACGCGGGTACTATCGTGTGGAACGGCCCGGTCGGGGTGTTCGAAAAGGAAGCCTTCGCCAAGGGCACCGAAGCGCTGGCGCGAGCGATCGCCGGGTCGAAGGCCTTCTCCATCGCGGGGGGCGGCGACACGGTCGCCGCCATCCACAAGTTCGGGATCGCCGACCGTATCGGCTATATTTCCACTGCGGGCGGCGCGTTCCTCGAATTCCTCGAGGGCAAGACCCTGCCCGCGGTCGCCGTCCTCGAAGAGAGAGCCTGATGCTCCGCAGCACCAAGATCGTCGCCACCCTCGGTCCCGCCTCGAGCGAACCCGCCGTCCTGGAGCGCATGATGCGTGCCGGCGTGGACGTGGTGCGGCTGAATTTCTCCCACGGCACGGCGGAGGACCACCTCAAGCGAGCCGAGCTGGTGAAGGACATAGGGCGCAAGACCGGGCGCACGGTGGCCATCATGTGTGACCTGCAGGGCCCCAAGATCCGCGTAGGCAAGTTCAAGGACGGCAAGGTGATGCTGGAGAAGGGCCAGGCCTTCGTCCTCGACGCCGGCCTGGAGATCGGCGACCAGGAGCGCGCGGGCCTCGACTACAAGGAGCTGCCGCGCGACGTCGAGGCCGGCGCCGTGCTGCTCCTGGACGACGGCAAGATCGTGCTCGACGTGACCGAGGTGCGCGGCGAGCAGGTGCACACGCGCGTGCGCCACGGCGGCGTGCTCTCGAACAACAAGGGCATCAACCGCCAGGGCGGCGGCCTCACCGCGGCGGCGCTCACGCCCAAGGACATGGAGGACATCCGCACCACGGCGAAGATCAACGCCGATTACCTCGCGGTATCCTTTCCCAAGTCGGGCCGCGACATGTACATGGCGCGGGAGCTGCTGCGCGCGGCCGGAGGCAAGGCGATGCTCATCGCCAAGATCGAGCGCGCCGAGGCGGTGAAGCCCGATGCGCTGGTGGACATCATGGAGGCCTGCGACGGCATCATGGTGGCGCGCGGCGACCTGGCGGTGGAGGTGGGCGACGCCTCGGTGCCGGCGCTGCAGAAGAAGATGATCCGCATCGCCCGCGAGCGCAACAAGCTCACCATTACCGCGACGCAGATGATGGAATCGATGATCGCGAGCCCGGTGCCGACCCGCGCCGAAGTCTCGGACGTCGCCAACGCGGTGCTCGACGGCACCGACGCGGTGATGCTGTCGGCGGAATCGGCGAGCGGTAAATACCCGGTGGAGACCATCGAGGCGATGCACCGCATCTGCGTCGAGGCCGAGCAGTCCCAGCCGCTCAACCTGGACCAGGATTTCCTCAACCGCGTGTTCACGCGGGTGGACCAGTCGATCGCCATGGCGGGCCTGTTCACCGCGTTCCACCTCAAGGTAAAGGCGATCGCCACGCTGACCGAATCGGGCTCCACCGCGCTGTGGATGTCGCGCCTCAATTGCGGCGTGCCGATCTACGCGCTCACTTCTCAGACGCAGACGCGCTACCGCTGCGCGCTGTTCCGCGACGTCTACCCGCTGATGGTGAAGTACGTCGGTCACGACCGCGAGGAACTGCTGCGCGAGGCCGAGAAAGTGCTGGTGGAAAACGACGTAGTGAAGGTCGGCGACCTGATCGTGGTCACCATCGGCGAGCCGATCGGCAAGGCGGGCGGCACCAACACGATGAAGATCGTGCGGGTGGGAGAGCAGCGAAAATAGTACAGGAGGCGTGCATGTCCGGAATAACACCGAAAGCAACCAATCACGCGGCGCTTGCCCCGCTGGCCTCCCGTTTCGTCGATGTCGCGGCGCTACCCTGGGAAAAGACGTCGTTCCCGGGCGTCGAGGCGAAGACCCTGCTCATCGACAAGGCCTCGGGCCTGCTCACCGTGCTGCTGAAGATGGCGCCGGGCGCGAAGCTTCCCGACCATGAACACGTACTGATCGAGCAAACCTACCTGTTGCAAGGCACCCTGGTGTGCGGCGAGGGCACGGTGACCCCGGGCAACTTCGTCTGGCGCCCCGCCGGCAGCCGCCACGAGGCCTGGGCCGGCCCGGAGGGCAACCTGTCGGTCGCCATGTTCCAGATTCCCAACCGCTTTTTCCTTGCGGACGGGGCCGTGCGCGACTTTATCGGCAACGACTGGGGCAAGGCCTGGGGCGACGCGCTGCGCCGCCACGAGGAAGCCAGCGTCTAGCGGCCTTCGTAGAGGTCGCGGCCGGCGACCAGCGCGCGGATCTTGCCGTCGGCCATGTTGCGCTTGAGCATCCAGAAGCCGCAGTCCGGGTGGACGTAGCGCACGCGCCCGCGTCCCAGCATCTTTTCCGCGCGCTCGATGGCGCGCGCGATTTCGTCCGCGGATTCGATTTCGGTGCGCTTGATGTCCACCACGCCCAGCCCGAAGCCGATGTCCTTGCGCAGGTCCTTGAACACCGCGAGTTCGGCCGGCGGCCGGTGCGCGCACTCCATCACCACATGGTCCACTTCGAGCGCGTTGAGGTAGTCCATCAGCTTCGCCCAGGTGCCTTTCTGGATGGACTGGCCGCCGTAGTTGCCGAAACACAGGTGCACGGCCGCTTTGGCTTTCTTCGGCACCGCCCGCAGCACCTTGTTGATCGCCGCCGCCGCCCACTTCCACTCCCCCGGATGGCCGGGGAGGTTGGCTTCGTCCACCTGCACCACGTCCGCGTCGAGGCGTTTGACCTGCTCGGCGAGCACCGCCGCGAGCGCATGCGCGACTTTCTCCGCGCTGCCGTAGTGCCGGTCGTGGAGCGTCTTGGCGAGCATGTGCGGCCCGGTGAGCGTGAACTTGAACGGCTTGCCGGCGAGGCGCCGTGCCTGCGCGCAGGCGAGCGGCAGGTTGAGCGTGCCCGCGCCAATCGCGCCCTCCACCACGCCGGGCGGGCGCGTGCGAAAGCGCATGCCCGCGCCCTTGGAGTACTCAAGCCACTCGGCAAAGCCGATGTCGCCTCGCACCCCGGAAAGCGGCCGCACGAAGTACTCGATCATGCCGTTGGTTTCCGGGTGATTCAGGTCGAAGCGATACAGCTCGCCGTCGCACACCAGGTCGACGCCGGCCTGTTCCTGCGTATGAAACACCACGCGCATCGCGTCGGCGAGCGCCTGTTCGGAGGGCGCCGCGGCAAGCCAGTCGGGTACCGGGTAGGAGCCGACGACGGTGGCCTGGATGCGGGGCGCGCGCATGGCGCACGATTATAATTCACCAGATGGTTAACTTGGACAGCGTCGACGCCCTCGAGGAATTCATGACCCGGCCGACGCCGGCGCTGGAAGCCGACCTGGCGAAGACGCAGGGCGACATCCTCGTCCTCGGCGTCGGCGGCAAGATGGGGCCGACGCTCGCCCGCATGGCGAAACGCGCCTCGCCGCAGCGGCGCGTCATCGGCGTCGCGCGTTTTTCCGAGAAGGGCCTGCGCGAGAAGCTCGGCGCCTGGGGCGTGGAGTGCATCGCCTGCGACCTGCTGGATCGGGCCGCGCTTGAGCGCCTGCCGCGCGCGCCCAATGTGGTGTTCATGGCCGGGCACAAGTTCGGCGCCGCCGGCAACGCCGCCTTCACCTGGGCGATGAACGTCGGCGTGCCGTTCATGGCGGCGGAGGCGTTCCGCGAATCGCGCATCGTCGTGTTTTCCACCGCCTGCGTGTACCCCTATGCCGACGTCGCCGGCCGCGGCGCGTCGGAGGATGCGCCCACGCTGCCGCCGCCGGGCGACTACGCGGCCTCCTGCGTCGGGCGCGAGCAGGCCTTCCTCTACGGTTCCCTCAAGCACGGCACGGCGGGGCGCCTCGCGCGCCTGGAGTACGCCATCGACATGCGCTACGGCGTGCTGCACGACGTCGGCGCGAAGGTGTTCGCCGGCACGCCGGTGGACGTGACCATGGGGCACGTGAACGTCATCTGGCAGGGCGAGGCGAACGAACAGGCGCTGCGCCTGCTCGCACATTGCACCGCGCCGGCTACGCCGCTCAACCTGAGCGGCCCCGAGGTGGTGAGCGTGCGCGCGCTCGCCGCCGAGTTCGGCAGGCGCTTCGGCAAGGTTCCGGTGGTCACGGGCACGGAGTCGCCCACCGCCTGGCTGGTAGACACACGCGCCGCGCAGAAGCTCTTCGGCGCGCCGCGCGTGCCGCTCGCGCAGATGATCGACTGGCAGGCAGACTGGATCCGGCGCGGCGGCGAGAGCCTGGGCAAGCCGACGCATTTCGAAACCCGGGATGGGAAGTACTGAGCACGCGCTGCGCGAGGAGCACCTGGCCGGGTGCCTCGCGCTGTCGCAGTCGGCGCACTGGAACCAGAATGCGGCCGACTGGCGCCTGATGCTCGGCATCGGACAGGGCTGGGGCGTCACGCTTGCCGATGGCACGCTCGCCGCGAGCACCCTCGTGCTGCCCTACGGCGAGTTCGCCTGGGTCAGCATGGTTCTGGTGCTGCTCGGGCAGCGCCGCCAGGGATACGCCACGCAGTTGCTGCGCACTGCGCTCGCGGATCTCAAGCGCAGGGCGCTGACTCCGATCCTCGATGCCACGCCGGACGGGCGCGAGGTCTACGTGCAGGAAGGCTTTCGCGACACCTGGGGGTTCCGGCGACTGCAGCTGAAGGAGGCCGTCGCCGCGATCGATCCCCCGGCCGGCGTGCGGCCGTTGCGCGAGCCGGACTGGCCGCAACTGCTGGAGCTGGATGCGCGCGCCTTCGGCGCCAGCCGCGAGCCGCTCTTGCGCGCGCTTGCCGCGCGCCTGCCGCAGGGGGCGCTGGTGGCGGAGGAAGGCGGGCGCCTCGCGGGCTATCTGCTGGGCCGCGACGGGCGCGAGGCGCGCCAGCTCGGGCCGCTGGTGGCGCGCTCGAGCGCCGCGGCGCGCGCGCTGCTCGCCGAGGGACTGGCGCGCACGCCGCCGCCCCTATACCTGGATGTGGTGGACCGCGAGCCGGGCATCACTGCCTGGCTCGAGTCGCTGGGATTCGAATTCCAGCGCCCGTTCACGCGCATGGTGCACGGCGCGCGGGGCGAGGCGCCGGGCGAGGCCGGGCTGGTGTTCTGCCCGGCCGGCCCGGA
>JANMUO010000029.1:0-7847 GCA_031391655.1 Betaproteobacteria bacterium | reverse complement strand
AGCGCCTGGACGAGGCGGCGAGCATCAAGAACACGCAGATCGCCGAGGAGCTGTCGCTGCCCCCGGTGAAGATCCACTGCTCGATCCTGGCCGAGGACGCGATCAAGGCCGCGGTCGAGGACTACAAGAAGAAGCACCAGTAGCCATGGCCGTCACGCTCACCGAGAAGGCTGCGACGCACGTGCAGGACTTCGTTGTCAGGCGCGGCAAGGGGGTCGGGCTGCGCATCGGGGTGCGCACCACGGGCTGCTCCGGATTCGCCTACAAGCTGGAGTTCGCCGACGCAGTGAACCCGGACGACCACCAGTTCGAGAGCCACGGGGTGAAGGTGCTGGTGGACCCCAAGAGCCTGCCGTTCCTCGAGGGCACGCAGCTCGACTACACGCGCGAAGGCCTCAACGAAGGCTTCAAGTTCAGCAACCCGAACGTCAAGGACGAGTGCGGCTGCGGCGAGTCCTTTAACGTCTGAAGAATCACTTCGCCCTGTTCGGCCTCGCGCCGGCCTACGCGCTCGACGCGGTGTCGCTGGAGCGCTCCTACCGCGAGATCCAGTCGCAGATCCACCCCGACCGCCATGCGCGCGCCGGCGACGCCGAGCGGCGCGCCTCGATGCAGTGGACCACGCGCGTCAACGAGGCCTACCGCACGCTGAAGAGCCCGGTGCAGCGCGCAAAATACCTGCTGGAGATGCACGGCGTGGACGTGCAGTTCGAAACCAACACCCAGATGCCGACCGACTTCCTTCTCCGGCAGCTCGAGCTGCGCGAGGCGCTCGAAGCGGCGAAGGACCCGGCCGCGCTGGACACCCTGCAGGCGCAGGTGCGCAGGGAAAAGGGCCTGTTCGAATCCGCCATTGCCCGCCTGCTGGATGACAGCAAGGACTACGCGGCCGCGGCCGGTGAAGTGAGGAAGCTGATGTTCCTCGAGCGCATTGGCGAGGAGATCGACCAGGCTTACGAAGGGGTTCAGTAGTGGCCCTGCTGCAGATCGCCGAGCCGGGCCAGTCCACAGCTCCCCACCAGCACCGCCTTGCCGTGGGCATCGACCTGGGTACCACCAACTCGCTCGTCGCCACCGTGCGCAGCGGCGTCGCAACAGTGCTGGCGGATGAACTGGGCCGCGCGCTGCTGCCGTCGATCGTGCGCTACCTGCCCGGCGGGCGCACGGAGGTGGGCTACACCGCGCAGGCCCGGCAGGCTGAGGATCCGAAGAACAGCATCGCATCGGTGAAGCGCTTCATGGGGCGCGGCCTGAAGGACGTGGCGCACGCCGAGAACATGGCCTACGACTTCGCCGATGCCCCTGGCATGGTGCAACTGCGTACCGTGGCCGGCGTGAAGAGCCCGGTCGAGGTGTCGGCCGAGATCCTCAAGCTGCTGCGCAAGCGCGCTGAACTCTCGCTCGGCGGCGACCTTGCGGGCGCCGTCATCACGGTGCCGGCCTACTTCGACGACGCACAGCGCCAGGCCACCAAGGACGCCGCCATGCTTGCCGGGCTGCCGGTGCTGCGGCTGCTGAACGAGCCGACCGCGGCGGCCATCGCCTACGGCCTGGAGAACGCCGCGGAAGGCGTGTACGCGGTGTTCGACCTCGGCGGCGGCACCTTCGACATCTCCATCCTCAAGCTGTCCAAGGGGGTGTTCGAGGTGGTGGCGACCAACGGGGATTCGCTGCTCGGCGGCGACGATTTCGACCAGCGCGTGTTCTGCTGGGTGGTGGAGAAGGCGAAGCTGCCGCCGCTGGACGCGCGCGACACGCGCCTGCTGCTGATGAAGTCGCGCGAAGCCAAGGAAGCCCTCACGCTGCACGCCGAGGCGCGCATCACGGCCAGGCTCGCCAGCGGCGAGGTGGTAGACGTCATGCTGGGCGCGCAGAAGTTCTGCGAGATCACGCAGACGCTGGTGCACAAGACCCTCGCCCCGATGCGCAAGGCGCTGCGCGACGCCGGCCTGGGCGCCGATGAGGTCAAGGGCGTGGTGATGGTGGGCGGCGCCACGCGCATGCCGCAGATCCAGCGCGCGGTAGGCGAGTTCTTCCGCCGCGACCCGCTCAACAACCTCGACCCGGACAAGGTGGTGGCGCTGGGGGCGGCGATGCAGGCCAACGTGCTGGCGGGCAACAAGCCGGCAGGCGAGGACTGGCTGCTGCTCGACGTCATTCCGCTGTCGCTCGGCCTGGAGACAATGGGCGGCCTGGCCGAGAAGGTCCTGCCGCGCAATTCCACCATCCCCGTGGCGCGGGCGCAGGAGTTCACCACCTTCAAGGACGGGCAGACTGGGATGAGCCTGCACGTGGTGCAGGGCGAGCGCGAGCTCGTCGCCGACTGCCGGTCCCTTGCGCGCTTCGAGCTGAAAGGCATACCGCCGATGGCGGCGGGCGCTGCGCGCATCCGCGTCACTTTCCAGGTGGACGCCGATGGGCTGCTGTCGGTGGCCGCGCGCGAAACGAGCTCCGGGGTCGAAGCCTCGGTGGTGGTGAAGCCCTCCTACGGCTTGGCCGACGCGGACATCGAGCGCATGCTGCGCGATTCCTACGAGCATGCGAAGGACGACATGCACGCGCGCGCTCTGCACGAGGCGCGCGTGGACGCCGAGCGGCTGCTCGAGGCAGTGCGCGCCGCGCTTGCGGTGGACGGTGCGCTGCTCGTCGCGGCGGAGCGCGAAGCGATCGACCGGCAGGTCGCGGCGCTCGCCGCCGTGATCGCCACGAGCGACCATCGCGCCATCAAGCAGGCGGGCGAATCGCTCAATCGCGCCACCGAGGAGTTTGCCGGGCGGCGCATGGACGCGGGCGTGAAGCGCGCGCTGGCGGGCAGGAAGATCGCCAGCCTGGATCTCTGATGCCCAGGCTCAAGGTGCTGCCGCACGCCCAGTTGTGCCCGCAGGGCGCGGAATTCGACGCACCCAGCGGCCTGTCGATCTGCGACGCGCTGCTCGCGCAGCACATCGACATCGAGCATGCCTGCGAGAAATCCTGCGCCTGCACCACCTGCCACGTGATCCTGCGCGCGGGGTTCCAGTCCCTGGTGCCCGCCGAGGAGAAGGAAGAAGACCTGCTGGACAAGGCCTGGGGGCTGGAAGCCAACTCGCGGCTCTCCTGCCAGGCCAAGATCGCGGGCGCGGACCTCACGCTCGAGATCCCGAAATACACCATCAACTACGAGCGCGAGGGCGGGGGCAACAAGTGAAGTGGACCGATACGCTGGAGATCGCCATCGCGCTCACCGAGGCGCGCCCGGACACCGACCCGAAGACGGTGCGCTTCACCGACCTCATGCAGTGGGTGCTGGCGTTGCCGGGCTTCGACGACGATCCGAAGCGCTGCGGCGAGAAGATCCTGGAAGCGATCCAGATGGCGTGGATCGACGAGGTGGAATAAGTCAGTCGTCCAGCCCGCTGTAACCCTTGCGGCTCGCGAGCACTCTCGCGCCGGCGAGGCGATAGGCGACTTTCCCCGGCCACGCGAGCTGCCCGTCGGTGCGGCGGCTGAACAGGATTCCGTCGGTGCCGGCCAGGACCTGGGTACGCGCCTTCGGCCCGCGCGGATCCGCCGGATCGATGACCTCGCACACCGGCTGTCCCTTGCGCACGCGATCGCCCTCGCGCACATGGAACACGAGGATGCCGGGCTTGGGGCAGTAGCCCACATCCATCCCTTCGATCGGCGTCGCCGGTGCCTTCAACCGTGGCAAGCCGCCGGCGCGCCCCGCGATGATTCCCCGGCGCACGAGGAAGCGAAAGAGGTTCTTCGCGTCGGCTTCCCCGAGCCGGTGGTTGACGTCGCCATGGCCGCGATACTCCACCGTGGCCGACAGGCAGGCCTGCGGAATGCTGGCGCGCGGGAAGCGCTCGGCAAGCCGCGCCCACAGCGCGCTGTGCACTCCCGAGAAGGTGAGCGCCTGCGGGTAGGGATCGTTGTACATCGTGGCGACGGAACCCAGGTCTGCGGCGAGCGCCCGCGCCGGGCCGGGCCAGTCCCTGCGCGAAATGAACAGGTGCAGCGATGCCTGATTGTCGCAATGCAGGTCGAGCACGATGTCGGCATCCACCGAGAGCTTCATCATCGACGCGCGCAGGGCCTGCAATTCGTTGGTCGGCCGCAGCGCAGCGAGCGCCGCCAGTGCGGCCTTGCGGATCGCCGCGACGTTGGCCGCCGCGTCGCGCCCCAAGCGGGTGCCGATGCGCTCCGCAATGGCGCCGGACAGGTCGTGCCACTGGCGGTTGAAGTTGTCGCGGCCGAGCAGCTCGTAGCGCCCGAGGTGGTTGTTGCCCACGAGCTGCGCGAGGCCGATGGGATTGACCGTCGGCACCACCACGATCTGGCCCTTGATGCGCCGCGCGCGGTCCGCGGTCGCGAGCAGCGGCATCAGGTGATGCAGCGCCATTGCACCCGGCAGTTCGTTGGCGTGGATCGCGGCCTGAAGATAGGCCTTGGGTCGCGCGCCCGCCTTGCCAAAGCGGTGGAATGCGATGTGGCGTCGCGTGCCCGGCGTCATCTGCGGCAGCGCGATCTTTGCTTGCACGTGGGGCATGGAAACCTCGGTCCGGGTTGTGTCATTTTTCCGCTTATTCCGGTTAATATCCAGCGGAACTGCGAACGACAGCCCAGGAGGAACGGCAATGGACGAAAGTCAGCTGCGGGAACTGATCGCGCAAGTCAAGGCGGGCCGCATGTCCCGCCGCAGCTTCATCCACACCATCGTCGGGCTGGGACTCACGGCCCCCCTCGCGACGCAGATGCTCGCGTACTCAGGGATCGCCCACGCGCAGCCGGCGTCCGCCTACAAGCCCACGCGCCGCGGCGGCGGCGGCCCGCTGAAGCTGCTGTGGTGGCAGGGCGCCACGCTGCTCAACCCGCATTTCGCCGTGGGCACCAAGGACCAGGAAGGTTCGCGCGTGTTCTACGAGCCGCTGGCCGCCTGGGATGCCGATGGCAATCTGATCCCGGTCCTCGCAGCGGAGATCCCGAGCCTGGACAACGGCGGGCTCACGCGCGACGGCATGTCGGTGGTTTGGCGGCTGAAGAAGGGCGTGCAATGGCACGACGGGGCGCCCTTCTCCGCCGACGATGTGGTGTTCAACTGGGAGTTCGCCGCAGATCCCGCGACGGCTGCGACGACCAGTGGGAGCTACAAGGAAATCAAGGTGGAAAAGGTCGACTCGCACAGCGTGCGGGTGCGCTTCGCCAAGCCGACGCCGTACTGGGCCGATCCGTTCGTCGGCACCGTGGGCATGCTGATCCCGAAGCACCTGTTCGATGGCTACCGCGGGGCCAAGTCGCGCGAGGCGCCGACGAACCTCAAGCCCGTGGGCACGGGGCCCTACAAATTCACCGATTTCAAGCCCGGCGACATGGTGCGCGGGGTGCTCAACCCGAACTACCACCTGCCGAACCGGCCGCACTTCGACAGCATCGAGATGAAAGGCGGCGGCGACGCGGTGTCGGCGGCCCGTGCCGTGATCCAGACCGGCGAATACGACTACGCCTGGAACATGCAGGTCGAAGACGAGATCCTCAAGCGCATGGAGGCGGGCGGCAAGGGCCGCGCCGAGATCACCCAGGGCGCCAACATCGAGCACATGCCGCTCAACGCCACCGATCCCTGGACGGAGGTGGACGGCGAGCGCGCGAGCACCAAGTCGCGCCACCCGCTTTTCTCCGACCCGGCGGTGCGCGAGGCGATCAACCTGCTGGTGGACCGGGGCTCCGTGCAGGAGCACATCTACGGCCGCACCGGCGTGGCCACCGCGAACTTCCTCAACAACCCGTCGCGCTTCCGCTCGCCCAACATGAAGTGGGAGTTCAACGTCGACAAGGCGAACCAGACCCTGGAGGCCGCGGGCTGGAAGCGCGGGGCCGACGGCATCCGCGCCAAGGACGGCAAGAAGATGAAGCTGGTGTTCCAGACTTCCATCAACGCGCCGCGGCAGAAGAACCAGGCGATCGTCAAGCAGGCCTGCCAGAAGGCGGGCATCGACGTGGAGCTCAAGTCGATCACGGCGGGAGTGTTCTTCTCCTCCGACGTGGCCAACCCCGACACCTACACCAAGTTCTTCTGCGACATGCAGCTGTACACCACCACCATGCCGCAGCCGGACCCGGAGCGGTTCATGAACCAGTTCGTGTCCTGGGAGGCGGCGACCAAGGAGAACAAGTGGCAGGGGCGCAACATCTCCCGCTGGAAGAGTGAGGAATACGACAAGACGTACCGCGCCGCCGAGTCGGAGCTCGACCCGGTCAAGCGCGCGGCGCTGTTCATCCGCATGAACGACCTGGTGATCGGCGGGCGCCACATCATCCCGGTGGTGTACCGGCCGCGCGTGTCGGCGGTGGGCGCGAGGCTGATGGCGCCGCTCTCGGGCTGGGACAACGACCTGTGGAACCTTAGGGACTGGTACAAGGAAGCGTGAGCCCGGCAGGCGTATAGGCTTCTGCCGTGGGCCAGTACCTCCTGAGGCGACTGCTGATCCTGATCCCGAGCATCGTCGGGATCAGCGTCGTCCTGTTCACCATCCTGGCCCTCGCGCCGGGCGACCCCTTCGAGGAGCTCGCCACCAATCCCAATGTCCCGGCCGAGGTGCGCGCCAGCCTGCGCGCGCAATTCGGCCTCGACGACCCGGTGGCGACGCGTTACTTCCGCTGGTTCGCATCGATGGTGCAGGGCGACTGGGGATTCTCCTTCGCCAGCCGCATCGACGTCGACACGCTGGTCCTGCAGCGCATTCCGGTGACGCTGCTGATCATCGGTTCCTCGCAGGTGCTGGCGCTGCTGATCGCGCTGCCGGTCGGCGTGTACGCCGCGACGCGCCCCTACTCGATTTTCGACCAGATCGCCAATACGCTCGCCTTCATCGGCTTTTCGCTGCCGCCGTTCTTCACCGGCCTCCTGTTCATCCTGCTCTTTAGCGTCACGCTCGGCTGGCTGCCCTTCGTGTACCGCGCGGACATCGCCGCCACGGGGTGGCTGTGGTACTGGGAGCATTTCAAGCAGGCGATCATGCCGGTGGCGGTGCTGGGCCTTTTCCAGGGGGCTTCCTGGACGCGCTACGTGCGCTCGGCAGTGCTGGACGTGATCCGCCTGGACTACGTCACCACCGCGCGCGCCAAGGGGCTCTCCGAGCGCGTGGTGGTGGTGAAGCACGTGGTGCGCAACGCGCTGATCCCGGTGGTGACGCTGGTTGCGCTGACGATGCCCGCCGTGTTCGGCGGCGCCATCGTCACCGAGCAGATTTTCCGCGTGCCGGGTATTGGGTCGCTGCTGATCAGCGCAATCCTCGCCAATGACACGCCGGTGATCATGGCGGTGACCTTCGTGCTCTCCTGCCTGGTGATCCTGTTCAACCTGCTCGCCGACATCCTCTATGGCTGGCTCGATCCCCGTATCGCCTACCGCTAGCCCGGGCGCGGAGGCCTGGCGGCGTTTCCGGCGCCATCGGCTGGCGCTCGCCGGCGCGGCGATCCTCGGGGTCATCGCCCTGGCCGTGCTGCTTGGGCCGTTCGTATGGGCGGTGCCGATCAACGAGATCGACTTCAGCGCAAAACTGCAGGGGCCGTCGTGGAAGCACCCCCTGGGCACCGACGACCTCGGCCAGGACCTGCTGGCGCGCATGCTCTACGGCGGGCGCATCTCGCTCGCGGTGGGGCTCGCGGCAATGCTCATCGCCGTCGTGGTCGGCACCATCGTCGGCGCCATTGCGGGCATGTCGCGCGGCAGCGTGGACGCCGCGCTGATGTGGCTCACCGACCTGTTCCTGACCCTGCCGCAACTGCCGCTGCTGCTGCTCATCATTTACCTCTTTCGCGACACCCTGAAGGGCATCGTCGGGCTGGAGGCGGGGATGTTCATC
>JANMUO010000406.1:0-4156 GCA_031391655.1 Betaproteobacteria bacterium | reverse complement strand
CCGCTATTGCGCCAGAAGTCAGGCAGGGGCGACGACCAACCGCGAGTGCGACGCGACGTGCTGCCGCAGGAACTCCATCTGGTCGGCGAGGATGCGGCGGTTGGTGAGGATCAGGTACTCCGCCTTGTTCGGGACGTAGGGCGCGAACAGCAGCTCCAGCCCCGACTCCTCGGGCAGCCGATTCCTCTTGCTGCCGTTGCAGTGGCGGCAGGCGGTGACGACGTTCATCCAGGTGTCGCGCCCGCCGCGCGAGAGCGGCGTGATGTGGTCGCGCGTCAGCCGGAAATAGCTGAACTCCCCGCCGCAGTAGGCGCAGGTATGACGGTCGCGCCGGAACAGTTCGCGGTTGTTCAGCGGCGGCACCTGGTGGAAACCCTTGGCCGCCAGCGCCCTGCCGCGGATGGCGATGATCGAGTGCGCGGTGATGCTGGAGCGCTCCCCCGTGAGGCGCGAAACGCCGCCGCGGAACGTGAAAGTACGCTCGCCCAGCGTCCAGGCGACGAGGTTCTTGGCGTAGTAGAAACACGCCTGCTGCCAGCTGACCCAGCGGTGCGGGACGCCGTGGCTGTCGAGCGTGAGGATCAGCAGGTTGTCCATGATCGACGGATTCTGCCAAGCCTTTCAGTGCTTTGCAATGTTCAGCGGCTGGCGACGCGGTCCTTGAAGCCCTGCCCGGCCGCGAAGGCCGGCACGGTCTTGGAGGAAATGCGGATTTCCTTGCCGTTCTGCGGGCTGCGGCCGGCGCGCGCCTTCCTCTTGCGCGGCAAGAAGGTGCCGAAGCCGACGACGGTGACACGGCTGCCTTTGGCCACGCTCGCCACGATGGCGTCGAACACCGCGTTGACGGCTTCGCCGGCGCTCGACCTGCTCAGGTTGCCGGCACGCGCTGCTGCTTCGACGAGATCAGCCTTGGTGACGGATCGCATGGCCCAGCATTCTCCATTGCACAATCGAGCGTGCATGATAATCAGATCGCAATGCGAATTCAATGCGCGCGCGAAGAAATTCGCGTCGCGAAAAGAGAAACAATTTCTTACACGCGACTGACGGCGCGCTCATTTTCCGCCCCCGGAATGCGTGACCGCGCCACGGTTGGCCGGGCCGACCAACCGGGCATACTTCTCCAAAGCACCGGACAGTCTTGCGCGCCGCGGCATTTTCCATACGCGGCGCCGCGCCGCCAGCTCGGCTTTCGGCACGTGCAACGTGGCCTTGGCGGCGACTGCGTCAATCGTGATGCGGTCGCCGTTGTGCACCAGCGCGATCGGGCCGCCGTCCGCGGCCTCGGGCGACACATAGCCGATCATCATGCCGCGCGTTGCGCCAGAGAAGCGCCCGTCCGTGAGCAGGGCGATTTTCTCGCCCAGGCCCAGGCCGTAGATCAGCGCGGTGACACCAAGCATTTCCCGCATGCCGGGACCGCCGCGCGGCCCTTCGTAGCGGATGATGAGCACGTCGCCGGCGCGTACCTTTCGCGCGCGCACCAGGGCTGCGCAGGCCTCTTCGCTATCGAACACGCGCGCCCGGCCGTCGAACCGCACAGACTTGAGCCCCGCGACCTTGATCAGCGCACCGTCCGGGCAAAGGTTACCTTTCAGGACGACCAGGCCGCCGGTCGGGGAGATCGGCTCGCGGCGCACCACTTCCCCGTCGGCGCTGCGATGCCCGGCGAGCACCTGCTCAAGAGTGTCGCCGGAAAGCGTCAGGCAATCGCCGTGCAACGCGCCGCGCCGCAGCAACTCCTTCAGCACGGTGTACACGCCACCGGCGGCATGCAAGTCCTTGGCGAGAAAGCGCCCGCCAGGCTTCATGTCGGCGACCAGCGGCGTGCGCCTGGCGACACGCGCAAAATCGTCCATGTCGAACCGGATGCCGGCCTCGTGCGCGATGGCCGGCAGGTGCAGCGCCGCGTTGGTCGAGCCGCCGGTGGCGGCGACGGCGGCGCAGGCGTTCTCGATGCTCTTGCGCGTCACCAGGTCACGCGGCAGCGGCCCGCCTTCGCGCAGAAGCCGCATCACCTCCACGCCCGCCTGGCGCGCCACCGCGTTCCTGCCCTCGGCAACCGCCGGCAGCGTCGCCGTGCCGGGCAGCGCCAAGCCCAGAGTCTCCGACACCATCGCCATGGTGTTGGCCGTGAATTGGCCGGGGCAGGAACCGAGCGTCGGCAGGCAGACCCGCTCCAGTTCATCCAAGTCCGATTGCGGCATGTCGCCCGCGATCACCGCGCCAACAGCCTCATAGGTGTCCAGCACCGTGACGTCGCGTCCGTGCCAGCGCCCCGGCAGGGCCGCTCCACCATAGGCGAAGACGGCGGGCAGATTCAGGCGCACCATGGCCATCATCATGCCGGGCAGCGTCTTGTCGCAGCCGGCGAAGGCGACCAGCGCATCGTAGGCGTGGCCGCGCGCTACGGCCTCCACGCCATCGGCGATGAGCTCGCGCGACAGCAACGAATAGCGCATGCCGGCATGGTTCATCGACATCGAATCGGCCACCGAGACGGACGCGAAGTCGAACGGCACGCCGCCCGCCTCGCGCACGCCCGCGCAGGCCTCGCGAGCGAAATCCCCGAGCAGCGCGTTGCAGGGCGTGACGCGACCGTCGGTCGAGGCGACGCCGACGAAAGGCTTGGCAAGATCCGCCCCGGCGACGCCGAGGCTGCGCAGGAAGGCGCGGTGCGGCGCCCGGTCCAGGCCCTCGACCGTGACCCGCGAGGGCAGGATCGGAATGGTGCGGGGGGGCTTGCGCCGCCGCGTCACGCTCAGTCGATCTTGGCGCCCGAAGCCTTCACCACTTCCGCCCATTTCGCGATCTCGGAGCGGATCAGCGCGCCGAATTCCTCCGGCGTGCTGGGCGAAGGCTCGGCGCCCGCGGCGATGACGCGCTCGCGGATATCCTGCCGCTTGAGCGCGAAGACCAGTTCCGAGTTCATGCGGCCCACGATCTCCGGCGGCGTACCGGCCGGCATCACGACGCCGAACCAGCCAACCGATTCGTAACCGGCCAAGCCTGCTTCGGCGAAGGTAGGCACTTCCGGCGCAACGCCGATGCGCTTGGAGGTCGTGACGGCAATGGCCTTCAGACGGCCTGCCTTGACCTGTTGCAGGGCGGAGGCCACGTCCACGATCGCCAGCGGCAGCTGCCCGGCAACCGCATCCATCGCCGCCGGCCCGCTGCCTTTGTAGGGAACATTGGTGAGCTGCACCTTCGCCATCAGCTTGAACAGCTCGCCGGACAGGTGCATCGCAGTGCCATTGCCGCCGTGTCCGAGCATCAGCTCGCCGGGCTTGGCGCTGGCAAGCGCCACCAGTTCGCTCAGGTTGTTCGCCGGCAGCGAAGGATTGGCGACCAGGAAGAAAGGCACGAAGGCCACGTTCGAGACCGGCGCGAAGTCCTTCAGCGGGTCGTAGGGCATTTTCGCGTAGAGGCTCACGTTGGCAGCGAGCGCGCCGGCCGCGCCCAGCCCCATGGTGTAGCCGTCGGGCGCCGCCCTGGCGACGACCTCCATGCCGATATTGCCGCCGGCGCCGGGCCGGTTCTCCACCAGCACCTGCTGGCGCAGGCGATCGGACATGACGTTCACCAGCGCGCGCGCGATGAGATCCGAGCTGCCGCCCGGCGGAAACGTCACGATGAAGCGGATGGACTTGGTCGGATAGTTCTGTTGTGCCGCTGCCAGGCCGAACCAAAGGACTGCGCCTGCGGCCAACAGGCCGCGAATGATGGAATGCATGCTTCCTCCTTGGAAGCCGAAGGTTACCTTGACGGGGCGGTCGGCTGGAAGTGCCGCGCGGCTAGCGGAACATCAGCCAGAACGCGGCGGCAAATCCCACGGGGATGAAAACGCAGAAGCGCATCAGCGAGCGCAGGCGCCGGCGCTGCGTGTCGTCGAATTCGATTTTCTTCTTGTAGCGCTCGGCGCGCTCGGCCGATTCCCTGCGCAGCAGCAGGTACTCCGCGCCCACCAGGACCGCGGCGAGGGCGAAACCGACGATCAGGCCCTCCAAAGCAGGATGCATCCGCCCCCCGGCGATAAGCCCCTGCATGCCGCAGAGGTTTGCTGCAACTGGCGCGCCCGGCAGGATTTGAACCCACGACCCCTTGGTTCGTAGCCAAGTACTCTATCCAACTGAGCTACGGGCGCGAGGGATAGGAT
>JANMUO010000398.1:0-11808 GCA_031391655.1 Betaproteobacteria bacterium | reverse complement strand
TTCCACCACCCGGCGGGCGTTCCCGCCCATGCGCCGGGAATCCATGCGGTCCGCAAGGGCGGTCAGGGCCCCGACGAAGGCCCCGGTATCGCCGACCGGAAACAGATAGCCGTTGTGTCCCGGGGAAATCATCTCGGCGGCGCCGCCGACCTCGGCATGCACCACCGGCTTGCCCAAGGCCATCGCCTCGAGCGCCGCCAGGGAAAAGGCCTCGGTGAAGCTGCACAGGGTCATGACGTCACAGGCGGCGACATGCGGCCGGACATCGCGCTGAAAACCCGTGATGACGACGTCGTTCTCGACCTTGCGCGCGCGCGCGCGGGCTTCGACCGCCGCCCGCATGGGACCGTCGCCGATGATCAATGCCCTTGCAGGGATGCCCCTGGCGCGCAGCAGCGCGATCGCATCCACCAGCTGCAGGTGATTCTTCTCGGGGCGCAGCACTGCCGCGATGCCGATCACGTAGTCGGCGTCGCGAAGGCCGAGTGCGGCGCGCATCCTGCCGCCCGCCCCGGGATCGTGCGCCTCGCTGAACTCGTTCGTATCCACGCCGTTGTAGATCACTTCATTTCGCCGCGAGAAAACGCCGCGCTGCCTCCAGTACTGCCTCTGGTTCTCGCAGACGAAGACGGCGCAGTCCGCAGCCCAGAACAGCGGACGGTACGCTGCCATCTGCAGATGCTCCTTCAACCCGAGGAGCCGGGTGGAGTGGAACGTGACCAGCAGGGGCACGCGCCTGCGCGCCAGGCGCATGGCCAGCGACGCGTACATCAGCGCGTAGGGATTCGCCGCGACGACCACGGACGGCTGGACGCGGGTCAGGTGCCTGGCAAAGCGCGCCAGCGCGGACAGGTCGAGGTAGCGGGCTGCGTCGAGGCAAACCGCGGTTGCGCCGTCGCGCAAGCGCAGCCGGTCCAGTTGCTGCGTACCGCTCTTGATGTAGACCGCATGGCATTCGTGCCGGCGCTCTGCCAGGCGATTCATCAGCGTGATCGAATGGCGTTCGGCGCCGCCGTGCGCCAATGAGCCTGTGACGAACATCGCCCGCGTCATGGTGCGCGCATGGCGGTGAGCCAGGTTGCGCCGCGACCCGACAGCAGGCCCATCACGGCATAGGCCGACGCCAGCGTTGCCGCGCCGGCCACCAGGCGCGTCAGCGGCCCGCTGGCGGGAAGGAAATGCGCCACCACGGCCCAGGCGAGGAAGGCCGCGACGGCGGCGAACAGCGCAAGCATCGCAATCGTTCTCCAGTTCTGTAGCTGCCGGATCGGGACGCCCGTGAGCGAGGAGATGCGCCACAGGGTGACGATGCGGTCCAGGTAGATCACGATCACGCTCCCCACCGCCGCTCCCGCGAGGCCGATGTGGAGGGCCGCGACCCAGTTGAGTGCGACGGCAAGGATCAGGGCGACGGCATTCACAGCCGTGACGAACATGGCCTGGCGAAGCAGCATCGTGATGTTCGACAGCTCCACTGCAAGGACCACGATGCCGATGATGTAGACGCGCATCACCGCGGCGGCGTCCAGGTAGGCGGCGGTGTAGACCAGCGTGACCAGCTCCTCGGCAAAAACAAAGGCGAACGCGAACAGCGGATACGCGAGCGCACCGACCATGATGTTGCCGCTGCTGTTGAGCGCGAGCATGCCCGTGACGTCGCCCGTGGCCTGGCGGCGGCTCATGGTTGGCAGGAAGGCGTAGTTGACCGACTGGCGGCACAGGTTCATCAGCGACCCGAGCACTGCCGCGATCGAGAACGACGCGAACATGGCCAGCGGAAACAGCGCCGCGACCACCCATTGGTCCGCCTGCGCGCGCAATCCGTACAGCGCTCCTGCCGCCCCGAGCGGCGCCGCATAGCGCAACTGGTCCAGGAATGCGCGCCATTGCAGAACCGGCCCGCGCAAGCCGTGGAACCTGGCGACATAAACCAGCGCCAATGCCACCTTGAACGCCACGAAGGCGAGCAGGACCAGCAACACCGGCTCCAGTTCGCGCGTCACGACGGCGACCGCCGACAGCGCACCGGCGCGTAGCAGGGCAAGCCCGATCGTCGCAGTTGCCTGCCATTTCACCCTCTCCTCGGCCGCGGGCAGAAGGTCAAGGAGCGAGGAGACAACCCACAGCAGGATGAACGCGGGAACGACGGCATCCCGCTGTGCGAGGCCGTGCAGATTCGCGGGCAACCAGGGATTCCAGGTGCTGACTGCCCATGCCGACACCAGGCCGGCGGCAATGAGGAATACCAGCGACTGATTGACGTACAGGCGCTTTGTCACGGCCTCCGAGCGCGGCAGGAAATAGTAGAGGCTGTGCGGCATGGCCATGGTCGCGACGGCCAGGACCGTCCCTGCCACCAGCCAGAGCAAGCGATACTCTCCGAACGCCGCGGGATCGAGGCATCGCACCAGAACCACCGGAAGCAGGAACTGGATCGCGAACTCGAGCGCGTTTGCTGCACCCAGTGTCAGGGCGCGCTGTCCCAGCCGCGCAGCGGCTGGCGGTGCCGGTCCTGCTGCATCGGCAAGGAGGCTCACGGCGCTGGCCGCATGCTCAATTGACCGTACATCATGCCGATCGCGAGCCACAGGTACACCTGCTCCGGCTGCGGCACAAGGCTGCCGTCAGTGACGCTGGAGACCAGGAAGCCGAGCAATCCGGCCGCCGCCCCCTGAAAGAGTCCGCGCAGGGGAGGACTCAAGGCCGGATCGCGGCCCAATGCCCTGAAGCCCCTCCAGACGTGGAAGAAATAGGCGCACAGCAGGATCAGCCCCACCGCGCCCATGTCCAGCAGGGCCTGCAGGTACGCACTGTGGGGGTGCGTGGCCACCAGCACGTTCCCGCCTCCGCCCGTCCGCATCGTCTCCGACCACATGATCGAGCCCAGGCCGCTGCCGTAGATGGGGCTGCGCGCCACCTCGGGGAGCAGCGGCAGCCACAGGCCGTCGACGCGGCCGGCGCTGATGGCGTTGACCCCTTCCCCCTCCCCGGTGGACACGCGGTCGTAAACCGCGGTGGGGAGCGCGAACAGCGCGATCGAGACCACCAGCCCGAAGAAGACCAGGGCCTTCACGCTTCGGCGCCAGAGCAGGAACAGCACGTTGACCAGGAAGAACCCGACGAAGGCGCCGCGCGAGAACGTCAGCACCAGCGCCGTGACCACCAGCCCCATGGTGGCCAGCAGCGCGAGCTTCGGTCCGGGTCCCTTCGATTCGGCCCAGGTGAACAGCAACAGCGCGTAGGCGACCATGTACAGCCGGCCTTGATCGTTGGCGTGCATGCCGAGCGTCGACAGGAACGCGCGCGAACCGCTGCTGGCGAGCTGATTGAGCGCGATGCCGGAGTAGGCGACGAATCCCAGGACGATCAAGGCCGCCACCCAGATCGAGATCACCGCCGGGATGAGGAACTTTTCCGGCTTCCCGGACCTGGATGCCGCCGCCCCGACCAGCAGCGCGAACGCCACCATGGACAGCGGCTTGCCCACCATCTCGCGCAGGTATCCGGGGGTGTCCTTGAAGTTGATGAGGTCGGGCAGCGCATGGAATGCAGAAGCGATTTCGCCGACATGCTGCGAGCCGATGATGCCGGCGGCCAGGATGGGGACGACGTACAGCCACAGGAGCGGACGCGGCACGAAGCGGCGCAGGCCTCCGTCGGACAGCCCGCGCAGCAGGCAGGAGGCGAGCGTGCCGACCAGCAGCAGGTTCAGCGGATTGAGGCCCGCAATCCCGAGCATGGCACGCGGGAGCAAGGGGCTGGTCGACAGCGGCATCAGCAGGATCAGCAGCACCACCCCGATGCGGAAATCGAACAGGATGAAAGCGCAACCGACCAGCGACAGGCACAAATACAGGGCGTTCAGTCCCGCGAACGCGACCATGACGCCCCAGAACACCGCGAGCAGCGCAATGCAGGATAGCGCCGCCAGCCCGGGAAGGATCTGCCTAGCCTGAGCCGCGGGCATTGTGCTCAGCCCGAGGCATTCAGATCGAATTGAACACTGTGCCGACGACGACTGTGCCCGTATCGCTCAGGACCCGGATCGTGCTGGCGGTCGCGGCAATGGACGTGTGGTCCTTGCGCGCCAGCACGATGGCGTTGCCGGCGCGGAACGCCAGGCTCTGCGCGTCCGCGTATTGGCTTGCCGGTGGCGTATCGAAAAGGATGACGTCGAATTCGTTGCGCAACTCCTCCAGCAAAGTGGTCAGCGCCGGCCGCAACAGCAATTCCTGGGGATTGGGCGGACACGCACCCGCCGGCAGCAGCGAAAGCGAGCCGAACTGCGCAAGCGGTTGCACCGCGCTTCGATCGGCGCGGCCCGAGAGGACCGAAGAAAGGCCGATGCGGTCGGGGACATCGAAGATCCGGTGCTGGCGCGGCCTGCGCAGATCGGCGTCGATCAGCAGCGTGCGCTGGCCGAGTTGGGAGAACACCACGGCAAGGTTGGCCGCCACGTAGCTGCGCCCTTCGCCGGGACCCGGGCTGACCACGGCCAGCATCCTGTGCCTGACCCTGGCATTGGCCCATCGGATCAGCAGTTGCGTGCGCAATGCCCGCATATCCTCGGCGCGCGGGTGAAACGGTTCGCAGGCGCCGACGAGTTCCTTGCTGATGTTTCCGCTGCCGGGGAGCAGATGCAAAAGCCCGTACTGCTTGGCGATCGCGTCGCGCAGGTCGTCCTGCGTGATCAGGCGCAGGCGGATCGCCGACTCGCCGAACCGGATTCCCCGGGCGCGCTGAATGGCGAGGATCGGATCGATGTCGCGCGCATTGATCTTGCCGTCCTCGATGAGGATGCTGCCCAGCTTGCCGTCCTGGCGCGCCACCAGGCGCCCGACACCTTCGATCGGAAGAACGTTATCGGTGTTGTTCATCGGCATTCCTCATCCAGGGCTCGGCAAAGCACGATTGGCCCTTTCGGCCCAACTGGACAGGCGCCGCGTGGGCTCCGAGGGCTTGAGCTCGCCGAGCACCGGCACGTTCCAGGCATTCTCGAGGTCGTCGAGGGACCGCACGCGGCGGTCGGTCATCTCCAGCAGCATCACGACGCCGATGCCGAGCATGATCCCGACCACCGCCGACAGGGCGATGTTGAGGGTGATTTTCGGGCTGAAATGCCTGTTCGGCACGACCGCCGGGCTGAGCACGGCGACGTTGCCCTGGCTTGCACGGCTTTCCACCTGGCTCGTCACGGAGCGCTGCAAGGCGGCGTCGTAGGCCCGTTCCGCCGATTCCACATTGCGCCTGAGCACCGCAAGTTCATTGCGCGCATCCTTTTGACCGAGCAGCAGCGTGCGCTGCGCGGCGAGAGCCTGGCCGAGCGATGCCTCGCGCTGGCGGCTCTGGCGGGCCGAGGTTTCGATGCCGTCGACGATCTTCGCCATTTCGGCGTTGAGTCGCTGGCGCAGGCTCCGGTTCTCGGAAACCTGCCGCTCGACCTGCGGATGATTTCGTCCGAACTGCGTCGCCAGCTGCTCAAGCTTGGACTCTCCCTGCAGGAGATCTCCCTTCAGCCGCTGAATGAACGGATTGTCGAGCACGTCCGGCAGCCTGTCCGGCGACGCGCCCTGCTTGACGGCTTGCTGGGCCTGCTGCTCCCGGCTGCCCCATTGCAACGCCTGCGCCTGGGCTTTCAGGGCTTCGTCGGACAAGACCCCCAGCCGGGTTTGCTCGAGGTCCTGGCGCTCGTCGACCGAGACGATCTTGTGCCGCCGATAGTTGTCGGTGAGCTTGGCCTGGGTCTCTTCAAGATTGGTGCGCAGGCGCGCCAACTGCTCGTCGAACCACACTGCCGCTTTCCGGGCGGGCTCGACATGCAACTCGAGCATCGTGTCGATATGCGCACTGGCGAACGCATTGGCGATCAGCGCCGAGAAATCGGCATCCGGCGACGAAAAGCTCGCCAGGATGACGTTGCTCTGCGAGGTCTCCACCGCAAGCCGTTTCTGCAGCGCCTCGACCAGGCGCTCCTCGACCGAGGCCGCGCTCCACTCTTCCTCCGTCAGGATCGCTCGTGCCGCGGGCGCTTGCGCAAGCGTCAGGTCGTGCACCACCTTGCGCGCCACTTTCTTGCTCGTGATGATGTCCTTCTGTGTCTCCAGGAAGCTCTGCCTCTCGTGCGGTTGTATGGGCAGGCGCTGCGCATTGCTGAGTGTCTGCTCGCTCTTGGCGTCCACCAGCAGCGATACAGTGGCCTTGTACGATTTTGGCAGGACCAGGCTCACCACCGTCGCCGCCAGCACGGTGATCGCCAGCACCAGGACGAACACCCCGAAACGGGCGCGCAAGGCGAGCAGAAACTGCTGGAGGTTCACGTTAGAACATGCTCTCGCGAACGAAAACGATGTCGTCCGCTTGGATGGGATCCGTCAGCTTGGCCTCCAGCTTCCTGAATTCGCCGGCTGGCGTGCGTCGATGCACGCCGATGGCGCGCTGGGTGCCGCGCGCAGTCAGCCCTCCGCCCAGCGCCACGGCCTGCATCACGACCATGTTCGGCAGCAGCCGATAGGCGCCGGCGCGCTGCACTTCCCCGTAGATGTAGAACACCGGGGCGCGCTCCACGAAGATGGTGTCGCCATTCTCGATCTGGACGTTCGTCGACGACGTGTCGCCGCCGCGGAATATCGAAGGGACGTCGATTTCCCGCGTTGCCTGCTTGCCATCGCGGTTGGTCAGCAGCGTCACCGTGTCGGCCCCGGTGGAACTGATGCCGCCCGCCAGCGTCAGGATATCGGTCAGGCGCGTGCCGGCGTCCTCGAGCACATAGCTGCCCGGCCGGATGAATTGTCCCAGCACGTGCACCTGCCGGCTGCGGACCTGGACGATCG
Source organism: Betaproteobacteria bacterium (assembly GCA_031391655.1). Taxonomy (GTDB): domain Bacteria; phylum Pseudomonadota; class Gammaproteobacteria; order Burkholderiales; family SG8-39; genus JAABQT01. Next base: position 4,978 of record JANMUO010000398.1, on the reverse strand, counting down.
CCACGACCACCTGCGGCCTGACGATGAAGTTCCCGCGGCGCAGTTGATCGGCGATGCGGGCGCCGGCTTCGGCCGGCGTCAATCCGCCCAGCTGGACCTCGCCGATCAGCGGAAACACGACGGTGCCGCGCTGGGAAATGCGCGTTTCCGTCGTCAGATCCGGGCTCTGGAACACCGTGATGCGGATGCTGTCGCCCGTCCCGAGCGCTTCGCGCGACTGTGACTGTCGAGGATCCTTGGTCTGCGAAGTCGACGTCACTGGAATGGCGAGCATCGCGGTTGCGAACAGGATCCAGGCCAGGCGGCGCAATGCGCCGGTCCGCTTGGGCTGGTGGTTGGCCATGGGTTTCATTTCAGACCTCATCTCAAGAGTCCAGGTTGGTGCGGCGGTCCGCGATTGCGCGAGCCGATCCGCGAGCCAGAGTAGTCCCGGTACATATCGCTGGAAGTTGCAGACTTGGTCCGGATGGACTATCCGGAAAAGGATTGCTAGAACGCCAGGCGGGCGCGCAGGCTGACGATGTCTACCGTGTAGTCGCCGAATTCGTCCGTCGAGGTGCGCGCTTCGTGCCGCAGCCCCATTTCCAGCCTGAGGGCCCGCATGGGCTCGTAGGCGATCGCCAACGCAGCGGTGCGCACCTTGTCGTTCCGCGGCGGTACCGTCCCCAGCACCTGCCCCGGGTCGCCGAGGTACTGCCAATCGCCATAGGCGAGGATGCCCGACACGTTGATCTTTTCCGTCATCTGGAACGCCGGGCGCAACGCGAACCCCTTGTCCAGCACGAAACCGATGTTGACGCCCGCATTGACTTCGTCGGCGCCGGCGATGTCTCGTTGCGCCGTGGCGACAAGGGTGAACTTGCCGGTGGGCTTCCACTGGTAGGCGGCGCGGAATATCCCGGTCGTAAAGTCGCGCTCCGGCAAGTCTGCGAAGCTGCGCTCGACCTGCCCGGCGCTCGCGCTCAGGTGCGAGGCACCGGAGATGGTCCAGTCGGCAACCAGGTTGACCCGGGTCTGCTTGTAGGAGTTGTCGACCAGAGTGCCATTCACGTTCTGCAGGTTCGGCAGGCTGCCATCCTGTGCCTGGATGCCGAGGCCGATCTGCGTCTTGGCCGGCGTGACGTAGCTCACGGTGACACCGACACCATCGTTCGTCATGTCGTTCACCTGCAGGGCCGGCGCCCCGTTCGTTTGATCCAACCTTCTCACATCGCCCCGCAACTGCCAGCGCGGCGTCAGCAGGTACGCGGCATCCACGAACGCTATCTTGGTCTCCAGGGGGTTGGGCGTGCTGAGCTGGATCCCGCCCTGGAGGATGTTGGTCAGCGATGCCAGGGCGCGGTCGGACGTGTATCCCACCTTGCCGCTGAACGCGTCGCCTGCCGCCCATTGCCACAGCGCCCGCGCATGGCGTTCGTTGAAATCCAGGACGGTGAACTGGTCGTAGCTGTTCTGGTTGAAGGACAGGCTGCCCTGGATGCGCTGCCTGCCAAACGGGACGTCAAGGTTCAGTCCGGCCGACGTCGTGCTGTAAGTGTCCGATTTCGACGGCGTCCCCAGCACGGTAGCCGCATCGACCTTTTCGGACAGGCGGAACACGTTGTCGTCATGCGTAACGGAATACGCAAGGAAGGGCTCGAGCCGGCCATCGAACAGGGCGTGTGAATTCTTCGCCCAAAGCATGGCTCCAGTCGCCAGCGCCAGGATGGCCAGACCGCGCAAGCACCAGCCGCCACGTTTGCCACAGATGCCAGTGTGCGCAGACAAGGTCCAGCCCCCAAATGCTCCCCCGTGCGGATGATAGCGAAGATTGCGCCTGCGCGCGTCCCTCTAGGATGAAAAGAGGCGGCGCCTCGCGACGGCGCACATGGCGAGGAACCCGGCGATCAGCACGACCCAGATGCCCGGTTCCGTAGTGGGATTGTCGGAAGGGCGCGCCGACGGCTCATCGCGGCTGACGTCGCCGGGCTGCCCCGCGCCCATGAAGCGAAGCGGCACGGTCTGGATGGTCTGCAGCGAATCCGGCTCGGCGCCCTGGCGGAATAGATCGATTGGCCGGGACGCCGCTTCGGCAACGGCCCAGTGGTAATCCATGGCGCCGCCCGCTCCGCAAGTGCCCAGTGCAATGCTGTGGCGTTGGTCCAGTGCCCAAACCGGCGTGGCGACAATCGAAGCTGCAAGGATCCACGGCAAACGCATGGTTCAGTGCCTGAGTATGCGCAGTTCCAGCGCTTTGCCGACGGCCTGTGCGCGATTGACGACGTCCAGCTTGCGCAGGATCTTCTGCACGTGGTTCTTCACGGTCAGCGGACTGATGCCGAGGATGGCGCCAATCTCGAAGTTGCTCTTGCCAAGCGAGACCCACCTGAGAATTTCCTGCTCCCGCGCCGTGACCCTGTTCGGTTCGCCGCCTTTCGCGCCGTCATCGCATTTGGCGCGCCAGCTGACTTCGGTGCGTACCCATGCGGCGTGCACGAACGGCGTCACCAGTCGCGCAAGGTAGGCGTGATTCGGGCCGAGCGTTCCCGGAACGCAGAGAAACGCGTAAAAACTGTTCGCATTGCCTTCCGCATCATGGGTGCCGTGCGCCAGGATCTGCGTCGCGCGCGCGCGCTCGAGTTCCTGTACGAACAGGCCCTTGCCCAGCGTGCCGTCTCTCGCATCGCAGAGCAGTGGCCGGAAGCCGCGGTCTTCCCAGACCTTGATGAGGTTCAGCGCAACGGCGGCATCCTGCAGGAACATCTCGCCGAAGAGTGCCTGTTCCTGGGCAACCATCGAGAAGCTGTCGGCGCGCAGGTTCGGCGGTTCGCCGCCCCGCAGCGTGCAGATCAGCACTTCATGCTTGATCAGGCTTTGCAGCAATCCCTGTGTCCAGGCGAAGAAATGCGAGCGCTGGTACACCCTGAGCGATGCGTCCAGGTTGAGCAGCAGGTTCTCGACATCGACGTCACGCAACGCCTCCGGGCTGGCGTTGGCGAAAATCGGTTCCGCCGCGAGTCTGGCGATGTCAGCCGCCACCACCGGAAACTCGACCGGCGGAATCCTCGCCTGCAGTGCCATTCCTGCGATGTGGTGTTGCACGTCCGCTTTCCCTTATCAAGACTCGAAGGAACGCACAGTAATCTGAATGGGTGTGCGAAGTATGTTCGCTGCCGCACCTGTTCGACGCAGCAAGTTGGTTCGCTGGCGCACGCAGGTTCGACGCATCACAGAAGAGTGTTCGCTGGCGCACGCAAGTTCTGCGCGCAGCGCTGCGGTAGTCCGATGGAGCTATCGCGACGGACCTGCGTCCACATCAACGATGGTGCCCGGCTGCACTAACGTGTGCTTCCCTGATCATGCTCCAACTCCTCAATTCTCAGCCGCGTCTGCTGCCGAGCCAGGCCAGCCCGGCGGCCCTGCTTCGCGCCGCGGTCGATCCCGCAGCAGCGGTCGGTTGCCTCGTGTTCGCGGCCCTTTGGTTCGAGGGTGGATTCGGCGGTGCCTATCTGATCCTCGCGCTGATCGTGTTCTCGATGACTTTCCCGGGCAACCCCGCGCGCGATACTGCGAGCGCCGATGAACTGATCTGGGGCATCGTCACCGAATGGCTGGCGATCACCGCGCTCCTGCTGTTGCTTGGCTGGGCGTCGGGCACCCTGGGAAACTTCGATCCGCGCGCCCTCCTTGCCTGGGTGGTCTCGACACCGCTGGCCCTGTTCGCGGGGCACCTCCTTGTGCAACGGTTCCTGCCTTGGCTGCTGGCAGCCGAAGGCCTGCATCGGACGGCCGTCATCGCCGGCGCGAATGGACTGGGCCGCAACCTCGGCGCGCATCTGCGCTCCCGGCCACAAATGGGGATCCGCTATACAGGCTACTTCGACGATCGCAGCAATCCCCGCGACGGGGATTCCGCGCAGGGCGAGAGCCTGGGCAAGCTCAGCCATCTGGTGGAGTACGTCAAGGCGCAGCACATCGACATCATCTACATCACGCTGCCCATGTCCTCGCAGCCGCGCATCCTCAAGCTGCTGGAGGATCTGCACGACACGACCGCATCCGTGTACTTCGCGCCGGACATCCTGCTGTACGACCTGATCCAGGCGCGCGTCGAAACGATCGGCGGCCTGCCGGTGCTTGCGGTGTGCGAATCACCGTTCTACGGCATCGACGGGTTGATCAAGCGCGCCAGCGACATCGTGCTTGCGTCGGCGATCCTCGTTCTGATCTCGCCGCTGATGCTGGCCATCACCGTCGCGGTGAAACTGACTTCTCCCGGCGCGGCGCTGTTCAAGCAGCGACGCTACGGACTGGACGGCAGGGAGATCGTGGTCTACAAGTTCCGCAGCATGACCATCGCCGAGGACGGCGCCGTGGTGGCGCAGGCGACACGCGGCGACACGCGGGTAACGCCGCTGGGCGCCTTCCTGCGAAAGTATTCGCTCGACGAGCTGCCGCAATTCATCAATGTCCTGCAGGGCCGCATGAGCGTGGTGGGTCCAAGGCCGCACGCCGTCGCCCACAACGAGATGTACCGCAAGCTGATCCGCAGCTACATGATCCGGCACAAGGTCCGCCCCGGCATCACAGGCCTGGCACAGGTCAACGGCCTGCGTGGCGAGACCGATACGCTGGAGAAAATGAGCGCCCGCGTCGAGTGCGACCTCGCCTATCTGCGCAATTGGTCGCTGCTGCTCGATCTGAAGATCGTGCTGATGACCATCGTCGTGGTGCTGAAGAAGCAGAACGCCTACTGAAGCACCCGCAAGGCGCCGGAGCGCCGCGTCGGGGTCAGCTGCGCTCGGACCGAAAGCGATAGCCGAGCCCGCGCACTGTCTCGATGGCTGCGTCCTGGCCGGCGGGCGCCAGTCCCTGGCGGAGCCTGCGAATGTGGACATCCACAGTGCGCTCCTCGACATAGGCATCGTGGCCCCAGACCTCGTCGATAAGCCTGGCACGGCTGAATATCCTGCCGGGATGCGACATGAAGAAATGCAGC
>JANMUO010000372.1:0-2830 GCA_031391655.1 Betaproteobacteria bacterium | reverse complement strand
GCGTGCGCCACTTCCCCATCACGCCGGTGGTCAACCTGCGACCGGACGAGCGCGGCACCTACCAGGTGCTGTCGGTCGTGGCGGCGGACCGCTCGGGCCTGCTTTATGGCGTGGCGCGCACGCTTGCGCTGCACGGTGTGCGCCTGCACACGGCGAAGGTCAATACGCTGGGAGATCGCGCGGAAGACGTGTTCCTGGTCTCCGGCGACACCTTGTCCAAGCCGAAGGAAGTGCTGCAGCTGGAGCAGGAACTGCTCAAGGAACTGCAGGTCCGCTAGGCCTTTAGTCCTCGGGCGGCAGCTCCTGCCCCGGGAACAGCTCCTCGATGTAGCCGAACTTGCTGAAATCGCGGATGCGCATCGGGTAGAGGATGCCGTCCAGGTGGTCGCACTCGTGCTGCACGACGCGGGCATGGAATCCCTCGACATGGCGCTCGAACTTTCGTCCTTGCTCGTCGAAACCCGCGTAGCGCAGTCGCAGGTGTCGCGGCACGACCCCGCGCATGCCGGGCACCGACAGGCAACCTTCCCAGTCCTCCGCCTGCTCCGGCCCAAGCACTTCCAGCACCGGGTTGATCAGCACCGTGTCGGGCACCTCCTCGACATGGGGATAGCGCGGGTTGGCCGTCACGCCGAAGATCACCACGCGCAGGCCGACGCCGATCTGCGGCGCCGCCAGTCCCGCGCCATTGAGGTGCGCCATCGTGTCGCGCATGTCGCCCAGCAGCGCGGCAAGCTCCGGCGTGTCGAAGCGCTCCACCGGCCGCGAGATCTCCAGCAGGCGCGGATCGCCCATCCGCAATACCGGCCGGATCAACCGGCCACCAGCTGCTCGATGATACGGCGCACCCGGTCCATCGCCTCCTCAAGCACCGCCTCGATGCGCTCGAGCACGATGGCATGCTCGCTGTCGCCGCGACCAGCTGCGAAATTCGCGCTGACGGTCAACGCTGCGTACTCCAGGCCGAGTTCGCGCGCCAAGGCGGCCTCCGGCATGCCGGTCATGCCCACGACGTCCGCGCCGTCGCGCTCCAGCCGGTTGATCTCGGCTGCGCTTTCCAGGCGCGGCCCCTGCGTCGCGGCGTAGGTGCCGCGCTCGAACACCTTTTCGCCGCAGACCCGCGCCGCGGCGAGGAGGCGGCCGCGCAATGCCGCGGAATATGGTTCGGTGAAATCGATGTGCGTGACCCGGCTGTCGGCGCCTTCGAAGTAGGTGGAACGGCGGCCCCAGGTGTAGTCGATGATCTGGTCCGGCAGCAACAGGGTCCCCGGCGCGAGATCCTTGCGGATGCCGCCCACCGAGGCAACGGACACCACGCCCTCCACTTTTTCTTCCTTGAGCGCCCAGAGGTTGGCTCGGTAGTTCACATCGTGCGGCGCGATGGAATGGCCGTAGCCATGGCGCGCGAGGAATACCACGTCCCTGCCGCGGATGCGTCCGATCGTGAGCGCGCCCGAGGGGTCGCCGTAGGGCGTACGCACCACCTTGCGGCGCGTGTCCGCCATGCTGGATAGCCTGGAGAGGCCGCTGCCGCCGATGATCGCGAGCACTATTGGCCCCGAATGGCGCGGATTTCCGGCAGGTTGCGCCAGTATCCCTTGGCATCCATGCCGCAGCCGAACACGAAGCGGTCGGGGATGCGCAGGCCGACGAAGTCGGCAACGATCGGCTTGGCGCGCGCCAGCGTCTTTTCGACCAACACTGCGCAAAGCACCTGCTTCGCCCCCAGCGCCAGCAGCCGGTCGCTGATGGAGCGCAGGGTCTCCCCGCCGTCCAGGATGTCGTCCAGGACGAGCACCGTGCGCCCGCGCACGCCGTCGGGCGGCGTGACTTTCCAGTCAAGCCCGCCCCCGCTGACCGCGGTGCCATAGCGCGTGGCATGCACATAGTCGAAATCGATCGGGAAACGCAGCTTCGGCAGCAGCTGCCCGGCAAACACCACTGCGCCGCCCATCACCACCAGCACCAGCGGGTATGCCGCGGCCAGCGATTGCGTGATGTCCCCGGCCAGGCGCTCGATCGCCGCCTGCACTTGCGCCGGTCCTGCGACCAGATCGGAGTTTTCCAGGAAATCCCAGGCGTCCTTCACCTCAGGCATTGCGACGCCCCGCGAGGTAGCGCGCGAAATCGGCGCCGACTTCGGCGTGCTTGGCGCCCAGTTCCACCGTGGCCTGCAGGTAGCCCAGCTTGGAGCCGCAGTCGTAGCGCCGCCCGCTGAAGCGGTAGGCCATCACCTTCTCCACTTCGATCAGGGAAGAGATCGCGTCGGTGAGCTGGATTTCGCCGCCGCGGCCCGGTTTCACGGCGGCCAGCTTGCCGAACACCGCCGGTGTGAGCACATAGCGGCCGACCACCGCCAGCGTGGAAGGCGCCTGCGCCGGCGCCGGTTTCTCCACGATGGCCTTGATCGCGCTCAGTTCCGCGCCCGGTTGCTCGGTGCTGACGATGCCGTAGCTGCCGGTCTGCTCGCGCGCGATCTCCTCCACGCCAAGAATCGAGCAGCCTGACTTGGAAAACACCTGCGCCATCTGGGCGAGTGCTGGCGGCCTGGCGTCGATCAGGTCATCCGCCAGCACGACGGCGAACGGCTCGTCGCCGACCACGGGCTGCGCGCAGAGCACCGCGTGGCCCAGGCCGAGCGGCACCGACTGGCGGATATAGATGCAGCGGCAGCCCGCGGGCAGCACGCTCTGCACGCTGTCGAGCAGCGCCTGCTTGTTTTGCAACTCGAGCGTGCTCTCCAGTTCGTAGGCGGTGTCGAAATGGTCTTCGATGGCGCGCTTGTTGCGGCCGGTGATGAAGATCAGGTCGGTGATGCCGGCGGCGGCGG
>JANMUO010000353.1:0-21831 GCA_031391655.1 Betaproteobacteria bacterium | reverse complement strand
GGAATGCGGGCGATGACCGACGAATAGTCCTTGCCGCCCAGCGGCACCCAGGCCTTGACCGGCACCTTGCCGCCCAGACGGCAGTACTCCGCCATGAAGCCCTGCACCTGCGAGTACGGGAAGGCGTAGTCCTCGGCGATTACCATCACCCGCTTGTAGCCCTTGTCGAGCGCGGCCTTGCCCAGGCCGACCATCCACTGCGCGCCCTCGGTGTTGAAGCGGAAGAAGTTCGGCGACGGATTGACGAGCGTCGTCGCCTGCGCGCCGGAAGAACCGTTGATGAAGGTGATGTTGGGCTGGGTCTTGGAATACTCCTTGACCGCGATGCCCTCGCCGCCCGAGAGCGGCCCGACCATGATGTCGACCTTGTCCTGCTCGACGAGCTTGCGGGTCGCGTTCACCGCGACATCGGGCTTGGCGTCGGACGACGCCTTGATCAGCACAATCTTCCTGCCGGCGACCATGCCGCCGCGCTGCTTGATTGCGAGCTCCGCGCCGCGCATGCCGTCGGCGCCGCCGGCGGCGAACGGCCCTTCCAGCGTGGCAAGCAAGCCGATCTTCACATCCTGCTGCGCGAACGTCGCGCCCGAGAATGCGGCGATGACCGCCGCGCCCGCGAGCGTGCGCACGAACCTCCTCTTGCTTTGTTTCATGGCAAATCTCCTCTGTGGCTGACGCGGCTCGCTGGCCGCATGTTGGAAAACTTCCGCTGCAGTCCCGCCCACCAGCCGAGCAGGCCGTCGGGCGAGAACAACACGATGGCGAGGAACACGCCGCCGATCACGAGGTTGAAGCGCTCGCGGTCGAAGAAATCGATGGCGAAGGTCTGCAGCAGCACGAACACGATGGCGCCCAGGAACGCGCCAATCGGGTGGCGCATGCCGCCCAGCACCGCGATGATCAGGATGTTGATCAGCCAGCTCGTGCCCACCGAGCCCGGCCCGATGAGGCCGTTGTACCAGACCAGCAGCACCCCGCCGGTCCCCGCCATCACGCCCGCCACGGCATACGCGGCGATACGGTGCGCGGTGACGTTGTAGCCAAGAGCGTTCATGCGGCGCGAGTTGTCGCGGATCCCCTGCAGCGCCACGCCGAAAGGGGCGCGCAGCACGTACTTCACGAAGAAGTAACCGGCGAGCGACCAGAACAGCGCGAGGTGGTAGAACGGCACCGGCTCGCGCCAGTGGATCCCCAGCACGCTCGGCGCCTGCACGCGCTGGAAACCCTGGAAACCGTTGAACACGCTGTAGTTCTGCAGGCAGAGGTAGTAGAACGCCACGCCCACGGCGAGCGTGATCATGATGGTGTAGATGCCCTCGGTGCGCACCGAGAGCCAGCCAATGAAGGTCGCGCACAGCGTGGCGATGGCGATCGCCGCGGGCACGGCCAGCCACCACGGCCAGCCCAGGCTGATATTGGCGTCGGAGGCCGAGGCGGCGCCGAAGATGGCCACCATGTAGCCGGCGATGCCCGCCACCGTCATCTGCGCCAGCGAGACCATGCCGCCGTAGCCGCCGAGGAAAGTGAGCGAGAGCGCGATCAGGCCCAGCGCGAGGGACTGCGCGCCGATCTGGAAGGTGATGAAGGGCGTCGCTACCCAGGGGAAGATGAGGAGGGCGGCGAGGACGCCGACGTGGCGCAGCCGAACGGCGGACAAAGCAGGGGACAGACCCCCGGAGGCAACGGCAGAAACGGGGGTCTGTCCCCGCGGCTTGCCGGCAATCGCCGCGCGCCCGGCGCCCGAATTCATCGCCTTGCGCCACTGGGCGGCGCTCATGCCGGCCTCCCGAGGCGGCCGCGCGGCCGGAAGGCCATCACCAGCACGAGGATCACGAAAGTGAAGACGACGCTGTAGGTCGGCGCGTAGGCGAGGCCGTAGGTCTCCGCGAGGCCGAGGATGATGGCGCCCAACGCCGCGCCCACCACGCTGCCCATGCCGCCGACGATTACCACAATAAGCGAGGCGAGCAGCAAACGCACGTCCTCGCCCGGCACCATGGACAGCTCCACCGCGCCGATCACCCCGCCGAAGCCCGCAAGTCCCGCGCCGATGGCGAAGGTCACCGCAAACACCAGGTTCACGTTCACGCCGGAGGCGGCGAGCATCTGGCGGTCATCCACCCCGGCGCGAATCATCATGCCCACGCGCGTGCGGTTGAGGAACAGCCACAGCAGCACGCCGATGAGGATGCCGATCGGCAATAGCGACATGCGGTACTTGGAGTAGGCGTTGATGAGCGGGATGCCGCGCAGCGGGCCGGCGAGCCACTCGGGCGCGTCCATCTGGTGCACCTGCGCGCCGATCGCCCAGATCATCAGGTCCGCGAACACGATCGACAGGCCGATGGTGACCATCGTCTGGCGCAGGTCCTGCCCCTGCATGAAGCGGAATATGCCGACCTGCATCGCGAAGCCCACCAGCGCGGCGCCGGCGAAGCCCGCAGCCAGGGCCAGCAGGAACGAGCCCGAGTACTGCGCAGTGAAGTAGCCCAGGTAGCCGCCCAGCAGGTAGAGCGAGCCGTGCGCGAGGTTCACGTTCCGCATCAACCCGAACACCAGCGTGAAGCCGCTCGCGACGATGAAATACAGCGACGCCAGCGTCAGGCTGTTGAGCAGCGTGATGAAGAAAAGGCGCGCGTTGTCCCACATCGCCCAGACCGCGAACACCGCGATCGGGATGCCGATGAGGAGCGACCAGAACCAGCGCCAGAACTTCGCCATGCGCTAGGCGGCCGTCTGCGACCATCGCGAGCGCTGCGAGCGGATCTCGGGTTCCTTGGCGAACACGCCGTCCTTCATGATCGCCAGCAGCTTGTCCTTGTTCTGCAGGACCGCGATGTTGGACAGCGGGTCGCCGTCCACCAGCAGGACATCGGCCAGGTAGCCTTCCTTGATCTCGCCCAGCTCCTTGCCCTTCAACATCATCTGCCCGCCCCACCTGGTCGCCGAAATGATCGCCTCCATCGGCGTCATGCCGAGGTACTTGACGAAGTATTCGAGGTCCTTCGCGTTCTCCCCGTGCGGCGCCCAGGCAAAGCCGTAATCCCCGCCGGGCAGCACGCGGATGCCGCGCTTGAGCATCGCCTTCATGCTCTTGCAGGCGGCCTCGAGCTCGCGCTCGTAGCCCATGGCTTTGGCCGCGTTGCCGTCGATGCCGACCACATCGCCCTCGTACAGCAGGCGGATGATTACCGAGAGGCCGGGCGCGACGAAGATGCTGTCCTTCTTCGCCTCCAGCATGTCCAGCGCCTCCTCGTCCGTGAAGCTCGCGTGGTAGATGACGTCGAAGCCGTGGCGCATGGCCTGCTTCACCGACTCGGACGAGCGGGCGTGGCACGACAAGCGCTTGCCGCGCACCTTGGTCTCGCGCGCGGCCACCGCCACCTCTTCCTCGCTCATCCAGGTGGTGTGGGCGTCCGCCCCCGGCACCAGGTTGTCGCCGGAGAGGTTCAGCTTGATCGAATCGACGCCGTACTTGAGGAACATGCGCACGGCCTTCAGCATCTCGTCGCGGCCGTTGACGATGCAGCCGAAGGACATCTCCGGGAACGGCAGGTGCGGCAGGAGGTCGTCGCCGAGCGACCCGCTCACCGTGATCTCCTGGCTCGCGGCGAGATAGCGGGGCCCCGGAATCTGGCCCGAGTTGATCGCGTCCCGGATCACGCAATCGAGGCGCGGCTTGGGAGTCGCGGCGCCGACGCAGGAGGTCCAGCCCATGTCCAGGTACTGCTTGGCCACCTGCGCCGCCCAGAGCGTATGCTCCTCGTGCGGCAGCTTCTGGATCGCGTCCAGCGTCTTCGAATTGGTCCAGCCGAAGTGCGTGTGCGCCTCGCACATGCCCGGCATCAGCGTGGCGCCCGCGGCGTCGATCACTGTCACGCCGCTCACCGGCAGCGCGCGCGCGCCGCGGCCGATGCGCGAGATGCGGTTGCCCTGGATCAGCACCTCGCCCGCGAAGGGCTGCGCGCCGCTGCCGTCGAGAATCCTTGCATTGGTGAAGAGAACGTTTGCCATCGCTCCTCCTACATGCGTTGTTGATAAAAACGCTGCAGCAGCCCGACGCACTCTTCGGGCTTCTCCAGCGGCGTCCAGTGCCCGCAGCCGCGCAACACCTCCACGCGGCTGCCGGCGATCTTTTCTCCCATCATGCGCACCGCCTGCGGCGGCGCCACGCCGTCCTCGTCGCCGGTGACCAGCAGCGTGGGACAGGCGATCCTCGAGGCGTCTGCCGGCTGCGCATCCGCGAGCGCCTCGCAACTGCGCGCGTAGCCCTCCGGGTCCTGGCGCATCAGCGACTCGCGCACGAAGGCGAGCGCCGCCGGGCGCCGCGCCTTGGTCTCCGAAGAGGTCGCCGCCTGCACCAATCCGTCGGCGATCGCCTGCATGCCCTGCGCGCCTTCCGCCCGCGCCTTCTGCCCGCGCGCGCGGATCGCGCCGCGCGCGCCCTCCGGCGGCGCAAGCAACGGCCCAAACAGTGCCAGGCTGCGCACCGCCTTCGGCTCCGTCGCCGCGAGGTGCGCGGCGACGATGGTGCCCATCGAGTGCGCGACGACGTGCGCGCGCTCCACCGCCGCGGTAGCCATGGCGCGCAGCGCAGCCTGCACGAAGCGCGCGATGGACAGCGGGCCTTCCACGCGATGCGAGCGCCCGGAGCCCGGCAGGTCGAGGCGCACGCGCTTGTGGCGCAGGAAGGCGCCCGCCAGCGGCGCCCAGGTGTTGGAGGTGCCGCCCAGCCCGTGGATCATCAGCACCGCGTCGCCCTCCCCGTCGATCTCGACCGCGATGCGCTCGGCGAAGGTGGTGGCCATCAGTGCACCGGGTTCTCGAGGGCGCCGATGCCCTCGATCTCGACCTTCACGCGGTCGCCGCGCTTCAGGAACCTGGGCGGATTGAAACCGATGCCCACCCCCGCGGGCGTGCCGGTGGCGATGATGTCGCCCGGGCGCAGCGTGATCCCCGCGGAGATGGACTCGATCAGTTTCGGGATGCCGAAGATGAGATCCCTAGTGCTGGCGTCCTGTCGCAGCTCGCCGTTCACGAAGCAGCGCACGCGCGTGTCCGATGCGTTCAGTTCGTCCGCGCTCACCAGCCAGGGCCCCATCGGGCCGAAGCTGTCGAGCGACTTGCCGATCAGCCACTGGCGGTGCTTGCGCTGCAGGTCGCGCGCGGTGACGTCGTTGAAGGCGGTGTAGCCCCAGACGTGGTCCATCGCGCGGCTCGCGCTGATGCCCACGCCCGCCTTGCCGATCACCACGGCGAGTTCGGCCTCGTAATCGATGGCGCTGGAAGCCTGCGGGATGCGGATCGGCTCGCCCGGCCCGATCACGCATTCGGGCACCTTGGAGAAGATCACCGGCTCCTCGGGCACTTCCTGCGCGGCGGGTGCGGCATCGAAGCCGCCTTGCCGCCACTCGCTGGCGTGGGCGCGGTAGTTGACGCCGGAACAGAAGATGTTGCGCCGCGGCAGCGGGATCGGCGCGTCGAGCTTGATCGCGGAAAGAGGCAGCTTCGGGCCGGCGGGGCGCGGGGCTGCCTTGCCCTCGGCCATCGCCTCGATGAGCGCGAGCGCGCCGCGGCGCTCGGCGAGCGGCCCGAGCGCGAGCGGCTGCACGTCCCGGCCGTCCTCGCTCAGGCGGCCGACATGGCGCTTGCCGCCCCACCAGTAGGTCGCGATCTTCAGCAGCTCCTCCTCCAAGGTTGCTGCGCCGCAATGAGGTCAGTGCCCGAAAAATGAGACACCCGTCTCATGCAAACGATGCGACACTAGGCGCGCCCCGCGTTCCTTGTCAAGAGATATGCCGAAGCGCGCGCCGATGTTCTACACGCTGCCGAAAATCGGCGGCGGCAAGGCGCGCGGGCGCACGTTCCGCCTGCTGATGGACGAGGCGCTGTCGCTGGTGCGGCGGGGACGCATCCCATCGGTGGCCGAGGTGGCGCAGAACGCGGGCGTGTCCCGCGCCACCGCCTATCGCTACTTCCCCACGCGCAGCAAGCTGGTCGGCGCGCTGATCGCCGAGGCCCTGGCGCCGGTGCGCCAGCACGTGCCCAGCGAGGGCGACGACGGTCTGGCGCGGCTCAAGGTCCTCATCGACAAGACGTATCCGCGCTTTCGCAAGTTCGAGCCGCACATGCGCGCCGCGCTGCAGCTCGCGCTGGAGCACAAGGCGCTGGAGCAAGCAGGGCTGCTGGAAGAAGAGCCGTTCCGGCGCGGGCAGCGGCGCGAGATCCTCAAGCTCGCCACCGAGCCGCTGCGCCGCAAGCTGCCGGAAAAAGCCTACTTCCGGCTGGTGAACGCGCTTTCCGTGGTCTATGGCATCGAGCCGTTCATCGTGCTGAAGGACATCTGCGGCGCGAGCGACAAGGAGACGGAGGCCGTGGTGCGCTGGATGATCGAAGCGCTGGTGACCAGCGCCTTGCGGGAGGCTAGAGCCTGACGCGCGGCGCCCCCGGCGCGCCCCTGGCCACGCGACCGTCGTCGACCGGCTCGCCCAGCACCTGCTTCACCGGCACCACGCCGGCCCAGATCGGCAGCGCGTAGTCCTCCTCGTCGTCGATCGGGCCGCCAGTGCGCACCTTCGCGACGGCCTCCTCGATGTGCATGCCGAGCACCGTGGTTGCCTTGAGCTCCTGCTTGCTCACCGGCCGTAGCCCGGGCCAACGGCCCGGGTACAGGCGCTCGACAAAAGCCTCCATCTTGGCCAGCTTCTCCTGCGGCTCGGTCACCTGGTAGGGCTTGCCGAACAGCATCACCGAGCGGTAGTTCACCGACTTGTGGAAGCCCGAGCGCGCCACCACCAGGCCATCCAGGTGCATCACCGTGAGGCAGACGCTGGGGCTTTTTTCCAGCGCCATCAGCATGCGGCTCTTCGAGGAGCCGTGCCAGTACACCGCGTCGCCCTCGCGCCAGTAGGCGGTGGGCGTGACGAAGGGGTGCTTGTCGATCACGTAGCCGATGTGGCAGACGAAACCAGCGTCGAGGATCGCGTAGACGGTGTCGCGGTCGTAGCGCGCGCGCTTGGGCAGGCGCTTGATCTTCGTGCGTGCGGTGGGGGAAAAGTCTTTCACTCGTGGCTCCCTGGAATTGCCGCCATCTTAGCAGCGGCGCGCGGCGGGTTCGCCAGCCACACCAGCACGGCAAGCGCGAGGAACAGCACGCCCGAGAGCCAGAAGAGGTCGATGGTGCTCAGCATGCGGGCCTGGAAGTCGAGCTCGTGGTCGATGCGGCCCAGCGCCTGATCGGGCGAAAAGCCTTGCGCCTGCATTTCGGCGAGCGAGCGCTCGGTGGCCGGGTCGCCGCGCACCACGTGCTCGGCCAGGTGCGCGCGATGGAGCTTCGCGCGGTCGTCCCACAGCGTAATCGCCAGCGACGCGCCCACCGCACCGCCCATGTAGCGCAGGAAGTTCTGCAATCCCGTGGCCCCGGGCATGCGCTCGGGCGTCATGCTGCGCAGCGCGAGCGCGGTGAGCGGGAGGAAGAACATCACGTTGGCCGCGCCCTGGATGAACATCGGCAGCGCGATGGTCATCCAGTCCGCCTGGAGGTTGAAGCCCGCGCGCATGAACGACACCAGGGCGAAGATGAGGAAACCGAGGCTCGCAAGCAACCGCGCGTCCACCACGTGCAGGGTCCTGCCGATGAGGGGCGCGAAGACCAGCGCGAGGATGCCGAAGGGCATCATCATCATCCCCGCCCAGATCTGCGTGTAGCCCATGTACTGCTGCAGCCACAGCGGCAGCACCACGATGGCGCCGAAGAACACCGCGTAGCCCACCGAGAGCGTCACGGTGCCCGTCCAGAAATCTCGGTTGCGCAGGAGGTGCAGGTCCACGATCGGGTGCTGGTTGTCGAGCAACTCCCAGGCGAGGAACAGCACGAAGCCCACCATGGCGGCGCAGGCAAGCGCGATGATCTCGCCCGAGGCGAACCAGTCCAGCTCCTTGCCTTTGTCCAACATGATCTGCAGCGCGGCGACCCATACCGCCAGCAGCAGCAGCCCCACCACGTCCACCGGCACGCGCTGCCGCGGCGTCTCGCGGTCGCGGTAAAGGAACCAGATCATGCCGCCCGCGAGCAACCCGACCGGCACGTTGATGTAGAAGATCCACGGCCAGGAAAAGTGCTCGGTGATGAAGCCGCCGACGATCGGCCCGCTGATCGGCGCCAGCGTCGCGGTCATCGACCAGACCGAGAGCGCGATGCCCGCGCCGCCCGGGCCGAAGGTGGCGAGCAGCAGCGACTGCGACACCGGCACCATCGGGCCCGACACCAGTCCCTGCAGCACGCGAAAGGCGACCAGGCTGTCGAGGCTCTCGGCCAGCGCGCACAGGAGCGAGGCGCCCGTGAACAGCAGCACCGAGGCGACGATGAGCCGCACCTGCCCGAATCGCCGCGTGAGCCAGCCGGTGAGCGGCATGGCGATGGCCTGCGCCGCGGCGTAGGAGGTAATGATCCAGGTGCCCTGCGTGGCGCTCACGCCGAGGTCGCCCGAGATGGTGGCCACCGACACGTTGGCCACGGTGATGTCCAGCACCACCATGAAGGTGGCTGCGGCGAGCATCACCGCGCCGAGCATGCGCTCGGCACCGACCAGCGGCGCTGGTGCCGCAACGACGGCTGGCGCCGTGGCGCTCACCGGTGCGCGGCGATGATGGCGCGCACGCGCGCCTCGGCTTCGGTGGCGGGTGCCGCGAAAGCCTGCGTCGAGTACGCCGAGCCCTTGCGCGGCGCGGCGGCAAGCTGCGCACCGCTCGTATCGCGGATCTCCACCTCCGCCGACATGGACAGCCCGATGCGCAGCGGATGGCTGCGCAGGTCCCGCGCATCGAGCGCGATCCTGACCGGCAGGCGCTGCACCACCTTGATCCAGTTTCCGGTGGCATTCTGCGGCGGCAGCAGCGCGAACGCGCCGCCGGTGCCTGCCGCCAGCCCCGCAACCTTGCCGCGATACTCCACCTTGCTGCCATACACGTCGGCGGTGAGGCGCACCGGCTGGCCGATGCGCATCTCGCGCAGCTGCACTTCCTTGAAGTTGGCGTCCACCCACAGGTCCTCGAGCGCCACGATGGCCATCAGCGGCGCGCCTGGCGCCACGCGCTGGCCCACCTGGACCGAGCGGCGCGCCACGTAGCCGCCGACCGGCGCCGGCACCTCGACGCGCTTCAGCGCGAGGTAGGCCTCGCGCACGCGCGCCGCTGCGCGCAGCACGTTCGGATGCTCTTCGACCTTTACGCGGTCGGTCAGTGTGCGGTTGGAGCTCAACTGCTCGCGCGCCGCGGTGAGCGAAGCGCGCGCGGCGGCGGCCCCGGCGCGCGCGTTCTCGAAGTCCTCGCGCGTCACCATGCCCTTTTCCGCGAGCGAGGCGCGGCGCGCGAGGCCCTCTTCCGCGCGCTGCAGCTCGGCTTCGCGCACGCGCACGTTGGCGTCCAGCGTGAGGTTGTTCGCGTACAGCGTCCTCACCTCGCGCACCGCCCGGCCCAGTTCCGCTTCCGCCTGGTCGAGCGCCACCTGCGCGTCCGCGGGGTCGAGCCGTACCAGCATCTGCCCCGCCTGCACGCGGTCGGTGTCGTCCGCGCCGATGGCGATCACCGTGCCCGCCACCTGCGGGGTGACTTCCACCAGGTTGCCGGCGACGTAGGCGTTGTCGGTGGACTCGTAGAAGCGCCCGACCGTTTGCCACCACGCCGCCCACGCCGCGCCCGCCGCCACGAACAGCAGGATCAGGACCGACAGCGTGCGGCGCCGGCTAGCCACGGTTGTCCAGCATGCGGTTGAGCAGGGCCTTCAACTGCTCGAGCTCGGCGCGCGTGAAGCCGCGCAGGTGCTGGTTGAGCACCTTCGCCGCCATTGCCGCCATCTGTTCGGTGAGCTTCTTGCCGGCCGCGGTGAGCTCCAGGCGCACCACGCGCCGGTCGTTCTCGTCGGGCACGCGGCGCAGCAGGCGCTTGGCCGACAGGCGCGCCACCATGCGCGTCATCGAGCCCGTGTCGTAGTCGTAGTCGCGCGCGATGTCGGCGGCGCGGTCGCCGCGGCCATGCGCGATGTACACCAGGATCGAGCCCTGCGCCGCCGAAATACCCCAGGGCGCCAGCTCGGCGTCCACCGCAGCGAAGATCGAGGCGCGCACGCGCGTCACCAGGTAGCCGACGCTGTCCTCGACCCGGTAGGTTTCCGCGCGGTAAAGCCCCATCTCTTGCCCCGATAGCTGCCGAGGCAGTAAATTACCTGCCTGGGCAGCGATTGTCCAGCCGGCGGCGCCTTTTGGGTAGACTGGGGGCCATGGACCCCCTCGCCGCCTACAACTCCCTGACCGCCGGGCGCACGCGTTTCCTGCGCGTGGACGAGCTGTGCCGCCTCGCCGGCGAGCGCTACCCCGGCCTGGCTCCCTCGGCGCAGGACCTGGCGGCCGAAGCGCTCTTGCCGCAGCGCGACAAGAAGGGCCTGGAGAAGGCGCAGGGCGCCTTTCTCGCCGCGATCCTGTCGGATCCCGCTGCAGGGACGCACCTGTGCCACGCCATGCTCCTGCCGCGCGCGTACTCGGCCGGGTACCTCGCGCAGTTCGAGGCCAAGGGGGAGCTGGAGCTGGGCGGCGCGCATTTGTCGCGCCACGGCAAGGCCGTGGTGCTCACCATGCGCAACCCGCGCTACCTCAACGCCGAGGACGAATCGACGCTGGACGGCATGGAGATCGCGGTGGACGTGGCGCTACTCGACCGCCAATCGGAACTGTGCGTGCTGCGCGGCGGAACGGTGACGCACACCAAGCACGCCGGGCACCGCGTGTTCGGCGCGGGCATCAACCTGACGCACTTGTACCAGGGAAAGATCCGCTTCCTCTGGTACCTGATCCGGGACCTGGGCTTCGTCAACAAGTTCTACCGCGGGCTTGCGCTGCCCGGCGCGCACCCGGAAGCCGACTGCATCGAGAAGCCCTGGGTAGCGGCGGTCGAGCGCTTCGCCATCGGCGGGCACTGCCAGATCCTGCTCACCATGGACTACGTGCTTGCCGCGGACGACGCCTACATGACCCTGCCGGCACGCAAGGAAGGCATCATTCCCGGCGCGGCCAACCTGCGGCTGCCGCGCTTCGTCGGCGCGCGCGTCGCGCGCCAGGCGATCCTCGCCGAGCGGCGGCTGGATTGCATCTCCGTCGAAGGACGCAAGATCTGCGACGAGATCGTCCCGGTGACGGGGATGGACCAGGCGATCGGCCGCACCATCGAGCACCTCACCAATTCAGGCGTGGTGAGCGCGGCGGGCAACAAGCGCGCGTTCCGCGCCGGCGAGGAACCGCTCGACACCTTCCGCCGCTACATGGCGGTGTACGCGCGCGAGCAGGCGCAGTGCCATTTCAGCCCGGCGCTGATCGCGAATCTGGAAAAGCACTGGGACGCCGCGAACCGGACACCGTAGTACAAACAATTGCTTGGCGTGCTTTGTGCGGACCGCGCTCAAGCGCGGTCATTCCGTTGTCATGCAGGCTAAATACAACCGCAATGATCGGGCACTAGCTTGAGCGCGCCCGTCGCGGAGCTGTGCGAGCAATTCTCCTGAAGGCGAGGCAAGGCCAGTCCTTCAACCAAAGCCAATGGAGCAAGTTCATGTCGCAACGCGACGACGACCCCGCAAGCAATCCCTCCGCCAACCCGCACTTTTCGCAAGTCCTGGACGTCAGCATGCAGCGCCGCCGGATCCTCCAAGGCGGTCTCGGGGCCACCGCGCTCGCCTTCTTCGGTGCGCCCGCGTTGACGAGGATGGGCGAAGCCGTTGCGCAGGGGTTCCCGCCGGCGCCGAGCTTCCTGCCGATTCCGGCCGTCTCCGTTGACGAAGTGCGAGTGCCGCAGGGCTACAGCGCGCAGGTGCTCTACAGCTGGGGCGATCCCACCGGCATCAAGGGTCACATGCCGCTGCCTCAGTTTTCCGGCGGAGTGTCCACAAATTCGGCGGAAGACCAGGCGTTCCAGGCCGGCATGGACCATGACGGCATGCACTATTTCCCCCTCGACGACGACGACAAGGACGAAGACAGGCACGGTCGCCACGGGCATGACCGCCACAAGAAGCGCAACGCCGGGTTGATGTGCATCAACTACGAGAACATCCAACCTGATTTTCTGCTGGGCACCGAACTGAGCCCGGCTGACCGGGTGTTGAAGATGAAGAACGCCCACGGCATGTCGGTCATCGAGGTGCGGGAGGAGCAAGAGAACTGGAAAGTCGTGCGTCCCTCGAAGTACGCGCGCCGCATCACCGCCGACACCCCGATGCGCATTTCCGGACCTGCCGCCGGCCACGCCATGATGCAGACTTCCGCCGACCCGCAGGGTCGCAGGGTGCTCGGCATGCTCAACAACTGCGCCAACGGTCACACGCCGTGGGGCACCTACCTCACCTGCGAGGAAAACTTCAACGGCTACTTCCAGACCGCCACGACGCCGTTTGTCCCGAGCGCGCACATGGGCCGCTACGGCATCAGCGCCAGCGCCGGAGGCTTCGGCCCCGGCTGGAACGCCGTCGACAACCGGTTCGACCTCGCGGTGGAACCGAACGAGTCGAACCGCTTCGGCTGGGTGGTCGAGGTCGATCCGCGGGACCCGGACAGCAAGCCGGTGAAGCACACGGCGCTCGGACGCATGAAGCACGAGAACGCCGCCCTGGTTCTGTCCAAGCGCGGACGCGTCGTCGTCTACATGGGTGACGACGAGCGCAACGAGTACATCTACAAGTTCGTCAGCGACCGCCGTTTCGATCGGGACGACCATGGACACGGCCGTGACTCGGACCTTCTGGAGCGTGGCACGCTTTACGTCGCGGTGTTCGAGGCCGGCGCAGTGGCCGGCGACAAGCGCGGCACCGGGCGCTGGGTGCCCCTCGTATTCGGGCAGAACGGGCTGACCCCGGCGAACGGATTCGCCAGCCAGGCGGAGGTATTGATCAAGACGCGTCAAGCTGCCGACCGCGTCGGCGCGACCATGATGGACCGGCCGGAGTGGATCGCGGTGCACCCGGAGAGCAAGGAGGTCTACATCACGCTGACCAACAACAACCGCCGCGGCACCAACCCTCCCTCTGCGAACAACCCGGACGGCACGACGGTCGCTGGCAGTGCCCGCCCACCGGTTAGTGAGGCCAATCCCCGCATGAACAACGTCTACGGCCACATCCTGCGCTGGCGCGAGGCGGGCGGCGATCCCGCGGCGCTGAGCTTCGAGTGGGACATCTATCTGCTTGCAGGCGACCCGGCCGATCCGGGCGCCGTTGGCGCGGCCGCGGTCACCAACGTCGCGGGATTTCCCAACTTCGACTCACCGCTCTACACGATCTTCAGCGCGCCGGACGGCCTTGCTTTCGACAAGCGGGGGTGGCTGTGGATCCAGACCGACTATGGTCCTTCGATGGCCGCGACCAGCGTGCAGAAGAACATGGGCAATTGCCACATGATGGTTGCAGACATCCCCACGGGGAAAATCGGGCGGTTTCTGACCGGGCCGAACGGCTGCGAGATCACCGGCTGGACCATGACGCCCGACCAGAAGTCGCTGTTCGTGAACATCCAGCATCCCGGAGAGGCGCCGAACTTCAGCACCTGGCCGAACCACTTGCCGGGCGTACCGGCGCGCTCCTCGACGATCGTCATCACCAAGGACGACGGCGGGGTGATCGGCACCTGATCAGGACAACAGGAACTCCCTGACGATCGCGATCTGGTCGGCGTGCATGAGCGTCGGCGCATGGCCGATGCCGGCCAGCTCGACCAGCTTCGCCTTGGGACCCCGCTGGGTCATCTGCTGCGCGGTAGCCTTGGTGAGCAAATCCGACTGCGCCCCACGGATTGCCAAAGTGGGACAACGAATTGCGTCCCACACCGGCCACAGTTCCATGTCGCCTTCCGGCATGTCCTTCTTGAAAGGCTCGGCGATCTTCGGGTCGTAGTGGAAGCGGTAGCCGCCATCGGCGTTCTTGCGCACCACCACCTCGGTGAGGAAACGCCACTCCGCGTCCGTGTGCGGCCCGAAGGGCGCCGACACCGCGCGCACCAGTTGCTCGGCGGCCTCGATGCTGGGCAGCGGCGGCCACTTGCCGACGTAGCTGGCGATGCGCTCGAGCGCCACTTTGGCGACCACCGGGCCGGCGTCGTTCACCACCAGCTTCGCCACTGGCGTGCCTTTTTGCGCGGCGAGCCCCATGCCGATCAGCGCGCCCATCGAGGTGCCGACCCAGTGCACCTGCTCGACGTCCAGCCGCGCAATGAGCGTCACCATGTCGGCGACGTATTGCGGGATGCCGTAGAGCATCGGGTTGGCGAGCCAGCCGGATTCGCCGCGCCCGGCGACGTCCGGGCAGATCACGCGGTAGCGATCCGACATCGCGCGCGCCAGATTGTCGAAATCGCGCGCGCAGCGCGTGAGGCCGTGCACGCACACCAGCACCTGGGGATTGTCCGTCGCGCCCCATTCCAGGTAGGCGATGCGGTGCAGGCCCGCGGGCGAGGCGCACTGCACGTGCCGCTGGCGCGCTTGCACGCTCACCTGTCGCCGGTCCACTTGTCCACCAGGCGCCCGGCCTCGATCGCCACCCCGCCGCGCGTGCCGTCCTTGTCCCACTGCGCTTCAACGCGCAGCTCAGGGTACTCGGCGGTGGCGGTCACGAAGGCCGGGAACGGCAGGCCTTTGGCCAGTTCGAAGCGGTACTCGAGCAGCCCCGGTGCGTGGTGCTCGGTGTAGGGCTCAGCGTCGACATCGCGCACCAGCAACCAGCGGACGCGCTCCTGGAAATCCTCGAAGCGGCCCACGCTGCCGGTGACGCGGACGGTGGCGCTGAACCCCACCGCAAGACCGACTAGGCGTCGTACTTGAACGAGAGCGACAGGCGCGTGCGGAACTGCGTGATCTTGCCGTCCTCCACCTTGACGTCCAGCTTGGTGACTTCGGCGATGCGCAGGTCGCGCAGCGACTTGGAGGCCACCTTCACCGCGTTGCGCGCCGCGTCTTCCCACGAATCTGCGCTGGTGCCGATGACGTCGGTGACGCGATAGACCGCTCCGCTGCCTTTAGCCATGTACCCCTCCTGAAAGTTGGCGGGAGGACCCCGCACATTGAGTTTACGCCGGGCGGGGCGGAACGTGCCAGTAGCGCGCGCGGCGGGCCCTTTCCGCCTCGAGCGCGATGCCGCCCGGCGCGAGGCGCACCACGAGCGCGCCGTCGCGGTCAGTGCGCAGCAGCGCGATGCCCGCGGCCGCATAGCGCGCCAGCACCTCGTCGTGCGGGTGGCCGAAGCGGTTGCGGTAGCCGGCGGCGGCCAGCGCGAACTGCGGGCGCACCGCAGCCAGGAACTCCGCGCTCGAGGAGCTGCGGCTGCCGTGGTGCGGGACGAGCAGCACGTCGGCGCGCAACGCGGCGGAGCGCAGCAGTTCGGCTTCCGCCCCGCGCTCGATGTCGCCGGTCAGCAGCATGGCGGAGCCGCCCGCGCTGACGCGCAGCACGCAGCTCTCGTCGTTGCGCCGGCGGGGTGCAGCGCCCTGCGCCGGATGCAGGATCTCGAAGCGCACGCCGTCCCATTCCCAGACCATGCCGCGCCGGCAGCGCTGCGGCGACGGGGCGAGCGCCAGCAAGGGGTGCGTTTCAGGCAGCGACGACAGCAGGCGCCCCACCTCCATCGCCGACATCAGCGAGACCGCGCCGCCGGTGTGGTCCGCGTCGTTATGCGTGAGCACCATCGCATCGAGTTTCTCGATCCCCGCGGCGCGCAGGTACGGCGCGACGATGCGCTCACCGCTATCGGACTCGGCGCCGAAAGCGGGCCCGGTGTCGTAGAGCAGCGCGCGGTTCGCGGTGCGCACGAGCACCGCGAGGCCCTGGCCCACGTCGAGCGTGGTGATCCAGGCTTCCCCGGCGGCGGGTGCGGGCGCCGGAAGCGCCAGGGCGGGCAACATCAGCGCGATGCCGCCGCTGCGCCACGGAAATCCGCGCGGCAGCAGCAGCCAGGCCACGCCGGCGAGCGCGAGCAGCGTCGCCCACAGCGGCGGCGTGTGCTGCTGCCAGGTCGCGGCCGGCAGTTGCGAGCACCACTCGAGGAATGCGAGCAGCCACTGCGTCAGCCACTCGGCAAGATGCAGCAGCGCCTCCAGGGGCACGAGCGCTGCGGCCAGGGCGAGCGGCGTGATCACCGCCGATACCAGCGGGATGGCAAGCGCATTGGCGAGCGGCCCGACCACCGAGACCTGCGAGAAGAGGAGCAGCGCCGCGGGCGCGAGTCCCACCGTGATCGCCCACTGCACGCGCAACCACTGCAGCGGCCGCGCTTCGCGCCCGGTCCAGCCTACCGAGACGAAAAAAATCAGCGCCACCGCGCCAAACGAGAGCCAGAATCCGGCCTGCAGCACCGCCCAGGGATCCAGTGCGGTGACCACTGCTAGCGCCAGCGCCAGCGTGCGCGCCGGCGAGGCGATGCGGCCGGACCACAGCGCCAGCGCCACCACCGTCACCATGATGAAGGTGCGCTGCGCGGGCACAGCGAAACCCGCGAGCAGCGTGTAGGCGAGCGCGCCCGCAATCGCCGCCAGCGCCCCCGCCTTGCGGGCGGGCAGCCAGAGGACCAGGCGCGGCAGGCGCCGCCAGAGCGCCGCGACCAGCCACGCGCACAGGCCGGAGATCAGGGTCACGTGCAGCCCGGAGATGCTCATCAGGTGCGTGACGCCGGTGCGGCTGAACAAGCGCCATTCTTCATTGGCGATGGCGCGCTGGTCGCCCACCGCGAGGGCGGCGAGGATACCTGCCGCAGGCGTCTC
Organism: Betaproteobacteria bacterium; assembly: GCA_031391655.1. GTDB lineage: Bacteria > Pseudomonadota > Gammaproteobacteria > Burkholderiales > SG8-39 > JAABQT01. Next base: position 5,047 of record JANMUO010000353.1, on the reverse strand, counting down.
GCCAAGTACGCGCTTGAAGCGGTCGCGCACCACCTCGCGCGCCTGCTCGATGCGATCTGCGAGGCTGTCGCGCCTGCCGAGCGGCCCCTGCGCGCCGCGCTGCCGGACGTAGCCGGTGGCGCCGATGCCGCGCTCGGTGAGCCAGGCCTCGTAGTCAAATCCGTGCGGGTTCAGGTGGCCGTGCGGCTGGCGCAGGCGCACGGTAAGCAGCCAGCGCTCGCCGGGGTGGACCGCGGCGACCAGCGGCGCCGGCGAGTCCTCCGCCAGCGGACTGCGGTACCAGGACAGCAACACGCGGCGCGGCAATCCCGGCACGCGCGATTCAAGGTCGAACTCGAAGCGCAGGCCGCGTTCGGTAGCCGTGGGCAGGCCCGACACGACGCCCGCGACTTCCAGGTCCTTGCCCTCAAACTCCGGCGCGAGGCGCTCGGCGAGCCTTACGTGTGCAACCCCGGCCGCCCACAGGAAGCCGGCGGCCAGCGCCGCGGGAAGCAGCAGTCGACGCTTCCAGGCGGCGAGCGCGACGCAGGCCGGAAGCGCAAGCAGGCACCAAATCGGCGCCAGTACGGCCTGCTGCTGCAGCAAAAGAACGCCCAAAGCGAACGCGAGCGCCGCGCCAGTCATCTAGAATCAACGCGCCGGCGCCGCGCCGGATGACCCGATGCCGCGCAAGCTCTTCCGCAAGTACCTGCCCACCGCCACCAGCGTGCGCGACAACCGCCTGGTGGCGATGTTCGGCTCGCTGCTGCATCACCCGAACCTGTGGCACCTGAACCGCGACTCGGTGGCGGGCGCGGTGGCGATCGGCCTGTTCGCGGGCCTGGTGCCCGGTCCGCTGCAGTTCCTCACCGCGTTGCTGCTCGCGATCCCGCTGCGTCGCAATATTCCGGTGGCGCTGCTGATCACTTTCTACACCAACCCGTTCACGATCGTGCCGATCTACCTGTTCGCCTATGCCATCGGCAACCTGCTCCTGGGCCTGAACCATGAGCAGCCCAAGGTGCAGCACTTCGACATGGACTGGGGTCACTTCTTCGATTCGATGGCGCGCCTCTTCGACTGGATGCTCGCGCTGGGCAAGCCGCTGGCGGTGGGACTGGTCGTGCTGGCGCTGACGCTCGCCGCGATCGGCTACGTCATGGTCATGCTTGGCTGGCGCGCCTACGTCACGCTCGCCTGGCGCCGACGCCGCGAAAAAAGAAAATAGGGACAGACCCTATTTATCACCATGTGAAAAATAGGGTCTGTCCCTATTTTTCTTGCCTTCAGTACTTGATCGAGCAACCGTACGGAGAAGTGCTGGCCGCGCTGATGGGTTTGCCGGCGAGGGCTTCGCCCATCGCGGCGCGCACGTAATTCTTCGCGGTCTTCACGTCGCCCTGGCTCGTCGAGCGCTTGTCGTCGATGCCGCCGGCGTAGACCAGCTGGCCCCTGGGGTCGACGATGTACATGTGCGGCGTGGTGCGCGCCTGGTAGGCGCGACCCACTTTGCCGGTCGGGTCGAGCAGCGTAGCGCTCGCAGCGGCGTTCATCTGCTTCATCCAGCCGGCCATCTTCTGCGGCGGGTAGTACTCCGAGTGCCCCTCGCGCGTCGAGTTGATGGTCAGCCACACCACCTTCTGCGCCGTGTAATCCTTCTGCAGGCCCTGCATGTTGCGGCTGCCGTAGTGCTTCTCCACGTACGGGCACTCGGGGTTGACCCACTCCAGCACCACGTAGCTGCCGCGGTAGTCGGAGAGCTTCACCGGTTTGCCGGAGAGGTCACTGAGCGTGAAATCGGGCGCCGGCTGGCCGACGGTGCCGGCGATGGCGCCGGTGGCGGCAAGCAGGATGGCGGCAAGGATGGCTTTCATGGAATCTCCTTCAGTTGGATAGTGCGGCGAGCAAGTTTTCGCGCGTGAGGATCTCGGGCAACAGTCTGGCCTCGCGCCCGGGACGATGCAAGACGTACACCGGCACGCCGTTGCGCCCCAATGCGGCAAGCGCACGCGTGATCTCGGTATCCTGCCGCGTCCAGTCCGCGCGCAGCAGCGTGACGCCGCGTTCGGCGAAGGCGCGTTCCGTCTCCGGCCGCGACAGGACGAGCTGCTTGTTGACCTGGCAGGTGACGCACCAGGCGGCGGTGAAATCCACGAACACCGGCTTGCCCTGCGCCAGCAACTCCGCCACCCGCGCCTCGGAGAACGGCTGCCAGGCGTCTTTTGCCGGCTGGGTCCCGGCCAGCCCCACCTGGATGCTGAATACCCAGGCGAGCCAGATCACTGTCGCGTAGAGCGGCACCGCGAGCCAGCGCTTCAGGCGCGTCATCCAGGGACCAGGCTTGGGCAGGTGTCTGAGCCATCGCGGTTGAAAGGCTAACAGGACGTAAGGCACCGCCATTCCCAGTCCGAGAGCAGCGAATACGGAGAGCGCCGCGGCGGCACTTTCGGTCAGCGCGTAGCCCAGCGCCGCCCCCATGAACGGCGCCGTGCAGGGCGAAGCCACGAGCACCGCGAGCACGCCCGTGAGGAACGCGTCGGCATGCGGGTTTGCAGCGGTCGCGCCCGCCAGGCGCGAAGGTATGAGCGAGCGGAATTCGAACGCTCCCGACAAGTTGAGCGCCAGCGCGAGGAAGAGCAGGCCGAGCAGCGCGACGAACACCGGCGATTGCAGCTGGAAACCCCAGCCCACCGCAGCGCCCGCGCCTTTCAGGGCGAGCAGCAGCGCCGCCAGTGCGAGAAACGAAACGACCACGCCCGCACCGTAGACCAGGCCGTGCTTGCGCATCGCGCGCGCGTCTTTCGTGTTGGCCAAACCCAGCACCTTGATCGAGAGCACCGGCAGCACGCAGGGCATGAGGTTGAGGATCAGGCCGCCCGCAAACGCGAAGAGCAGTGCGGCGACAAGGCCAAGGGACGGTGCCGCCACACGCACGACCGGGACATCGACTTCGAACCCGTACACCCCATCGGCCACCAGCAGCCCGCGCACGCGGCTGAACTCGCCCACCGGCTGCGCGGCGCCGGTGATAAACAGGCGCAGCCCGCCAGGGCTGCGCTCAAGCGGCTGTGCGGCCGCGTGTTGCACGACGCCTTCGTCGTAGGGGAAATACTGCAGTGTCTTCGCCTGGAAATCCTTCGGCGGCACCATCTCCAGGCCGACCCCGCCCGAAGCGCCGCTCGCCTTGAGCGTCCAGCCGGATGCCGCCTCGGGCAACCCATCGCGCGCATGGCCGATCTGCCGGCTCCAGTCCGGGGCTGCCGGATCCAGCGCAAGGTCCGCCTCCTGCGGGATACAACGCTCGGGGTTGCAGACCAGCCACTTGGCGTGCGCGGTGATCTTCGCCGGCGCCTTTGCGCCTTCCGGCACCGCGATTTCGGTGAGCAGCAGCACTTCGCCCTCGTAGCCGTAGTTGGCGAGCGGGCCGATCGGCAGCTTTTCGGGCACGGGCCACTGGATCGGCCCGGCGCTGTAGCCGGCGGGCAGCTTCCAGCCGATCACCGTCGGCTGGCCGGAGTCCCCGGGATTGCGCCAATAGGTATGCCAGCCGGGCGCGGCTTTCAGGCGCAGTGCGACGGTGAGGGGCTTGCCGGGTGCGGCTGGCGCCGAGACGAGTTCCGCCTCGACCTCGGCAGTGCGCACCGGAGCCGCCTCAACCGCCAGCGCCGAAAGGAAAAGCAATAAATAGGGACAGACCCTATTTATCACCATGTGAAAAATAGGGTCTGTCCCTATTTTTCTGCCGTTCACAGCCGGGATTCCTGGTAGTCCAGCTCTTCCTCCAGATGGTGCAGCACGTCGTCGCTGATGTGATTCGACTCCCAAACGCGGATAAGTTCCGCGCGCTCGGCGCGGATCGCGGCGATGCGCATCTCGCGCGCCGCTGCGGCCTCCTGCGGCAGCGCCGGCCCGGCGGGGGTGTCGAGCGCGATCTTCTCGGCGAATTCCGCGCGCACGCGGCTGGCGAGCGCGCCGTCCACGCCGTGCTCGGCCACGTACTGGTCGATCGCCGCCAGCGCCGCGCGTCCCATGTCGGAGCGCGCGCGGACCTGGTCAGCCCGGTGCCCCTCCTCCGAGCCCAGGCCCAGGCGCCGGATCACCGGCGCGAGCGTGAGCCCCTGCCCCACCAGCGTGACGAAGATCACCACGAACGTGAGGAAGATGACGAGGTCGCGGTACGGGAAGCCCTCGCCATCGACGGTCTCCAGCGGCAGCGCCAGCGCGGCGGCGAGCGAGACGATGCCGCGCATGCCGCACCAGCTCACGATGAACAGCTGGCCGCGCGGGGGCGGCGCGCGCGCGCCCGCGAGGCTGGGCACGACCGCAGCCGGATACACGAGCAGGAAGCGCACCCCGATCGCCACGACGCACACCGCGATGGAGGTCAGCGCAAGATCCCACGCGTTGTAGTTGCCCAGCCGCCCGAGGATGCCCTGGAGCTGCAGCCCGATCAGGATGAACACGAAACTGTTGAGCAGGAACACGAGGATGTTCCACGCCGAGCGGGCGAGGATGCGCATCTCCGCCGACACCATCCTCGGCGCGTGCCGCCCGCGGAACAGGCCCGCCGCCACCACCGCCAGCACGCCGGAGAGGTGCACCGACTCCGCGGCGATGTAGGCCGTGTAGGGAATGGACATCGACACCAGCACCTCGATGAACGGGTCGCCGATGTGGCGGTGCAGCTGCACGAACAGCCAGGCGATCACCATGCCCACCGCGATGCCGCCGGCGGCGACGAGGCCGAACTGCACGCTCGCCTCCGCAAGCGAAAAGGCGCCCGTGAGCACCGCCGCCACCGCGAACTTGTACAGCACCAGGCCCGAGGCGTCGTTGACCAGGCTCTCGCCTTCCAGGATGGTGACGATGCGCCGAGGAATGTTCAGGCGCGACAGGATCGCCGTGGCGGCCACCGCATCGGGCGGCGAGACGATGGCGCCGAGCACGAAGGCCACCGCCCACGGCACCTCGGGCACCATCAGCTTCAGCGCGGCGCCCACCGCCAGCGTGGTGACCGCCACCAGGCCGATCGCCAGCAGCCCGATCGGCCGGATGTGGGCCTTGAAGT
>JANMUO010000350.1:0-7749 GCA_031391655.1 Betaproteobacteria bacterium | reverse complement strand
GCAGCACGTTCGGCTCGCCGCAGATGCGGATGATGTCCGGCGCGTGGCCGCCGCCCGCGCCTTCGGTATGGAAGGTGGCGATGGTGCGCCCCTTCATCGCCTTTACCGAGGTCTCGACAAAACCCGATTCGTTCAGCGTGTCGGTGTGGATCGCCACCTGCACGTCCATTTCATCGGCGATGTCGAGGCAGTTGTCGATCGCGGCGGGCGTGGTGCCCCAGTCCTCGTGCAGCTTGAGGCCGATGGCGCCGGCCTTCACCTGTTCCCGCAGTGGCCCGGGCAGCGCGGCGTTCCCCTTGCCGAGGAACCCGAGGTTCATCGGGAAGGCTTCCGCCGCGGAAAGCATCGAGCTGATGTGCCAGGGGCCCGGCGTGCAGGTGGTCGCGAAAGTCCCCGTGGCCGGGCCGGTGCCGCCGCCGAGCATGGTGGTCACGCCGCTCATCAATGCCTCGTCGATCAGCTGCGGGCAGATGAAGTGGATGTGCGAGTCGATGCCGCCGGCGGTGACGATCATGCCCTCGCCCGCGATGATCTCGGTGCCGGCGCCAATCGGGATGGTGATGGCCGGCTGGATGTCCGGATTGCCGGCCTTGCCGATCTTCCAGATGCGCCCCGCCTTCAAGCCGATGTCGGCCTTGACGATGCCCCAGTGGTCCACGATGAGCGCGTTGGTGATCACGGTATCGGCGACCTTGGCCGCGAGGAGCTGGCTCTGCCCCATGCCGTCGCGGATCACCTTGCCGCCGCCGAACTTCACTTCCTCGCCGTAGACCGTGTAGTCCTTCTCCACCTGGATCCACAGCTCGGTGTCGGCGAGCCGCACGCGATCGCCCGTGGTCGGGCCGAACATCTCGGCGTAGGCCTGGCGCGCGATTTTCATTTCAGCGGTCCCATCACTTTCCCGGCAAAGCCGTAGACCTTGCGCAGGCCCGCGAGCGCGACCAGTTCCACCGTGCGCTTCTGCCCCGGCTCGAAGCGCACCGCGGTGCCGGCTGCGATGTTCAGGCGGAAGCCGTAGGCCTTCTTGCGCTCGAACTTGAGCGCGTCGTTGGTTTCGAAGAAGTGATAGTGCGAACCGACCTGCACGGGGCGGTCGCCCGTGTTGGTGACTTCCACCGTCACGGTCTTGCGGCCCTTGTTCAGCTCCAGGTCGCCCGCGGCGACTTGCAACTCACCCGGAATCATCCTTCCGCGCTCCGCTCGGCCTTTTCGCGCTCCAGCAGGAAGCGCCGCACCACGTCGATCTGCCCCGCGTCGAAGAGCGCCGGCGCATGGCCCGCGCCCTCGAATTCGACGGCCTGCGTCCCGGGCTTGCGGCGGCGCATCTCCTCCACCGTGGCCGCGGGCAGTACGTCTGATTGCGCGCCGCGCAGCACGAGCACCGGGCAGTGCACTGCGTTCCACACCGTCCACAGGTCGATGCCGCGCAGGAACATCGGCCCGATCGGCAACTCCGGGTCGGACTGCGCGTTCCATTGCCCGATCGCCGGGTCGAAGCGCAGGTACCAGCGGCCGTCGTCGCGGCGCCGCACGCTGTGCTGGATGAGGTGCTCCCAGTGCGCCTCGGTGAGCGGCCCGAAACTCTTGCAGGCCTCGCGCAGGAACAGGCCCGCCATGCGCAGCGATGCGAAGCCGCGCGGCCGTCCGAGATGGCCTTTGAGGCGGATCAGGCCGTTCCACGGCACGAAGGGCCCGACGTCGTTCATCACCAGGCGGCCGATGGACGAGCCGCGCTTGGCGGCGAGCATCATGCCCATGAGGCCGCCCATCGAAGTGCCGACCCAGTCCAGGCGGCGCGTCGCCGCCTGGCGGAAAAGTCCCTCGCGCACGGGCGTGGTGACGCGCGCAACCAGGGCCGCGGCATCGGAGAGGTAAGTGGAGAAGCTGTAGCCGGACCTGTCCTCCAGCCACTCGCTCTCGCCGCGCCCGACCACGTCCATGCACACCACGCGGCAGTCCTTCTGCAGCGCGTCGGCCAGGTAGTCGAAGTCGCGGCAGTTGCGCGACAGACCGTGCACGCACAGCACCACGTGCGGGTTCTCGGGATCGCCCCAGTCGGTGTAGGCCACGCGGTGAAAACCCGTGGGCCCAAGGCTGAGGAAGCTTTGCTGCTTCATGCTCACGGGATGGGGTTGTGCACCGTGACCAGCTTGGTGCCGTCCGGGAACGTGGCTTCCACCTGGATGTCGGGAATCATCTCCGGTACTCCTTCAATCACGTCCTCGCGCTTGAGCAGCGTGGCGCCCCAGCCCATGAGCTCGGAGACGCTGCGGCCGTCGCGCGCGCCCTCCATGATCGCGGCGCTGATCAGCGCCACCGATTCCGGGTAGTTGAGCTTGAGGCCCCTGGCTTTCCTCCGCTCCGCGAGCAGCGCGGCGGTGAACACCAGCAGCTTGTCTTTCTCCCGTGGCGTAAGTTCCATCTAGGTACTCCAGATGCGCGGCATCTGCGCTTCGCGCCCGAACACGGCGGGCCGCAGGACGCGCCACAGTTTTGAGAACAATTGCTTCGCCTGCTCGCTCGAGTCGCCGAGGTAGCGCGCGACGAGGACGCCGGGGAGCTGGGTCACGGCAAGGCTTTCGACCTCGCGAAAAGCCGCGAGGTCGATCATGGGAAAGGCAGACGCGGCAACGAGCGTGGCGCAGACAGGCTTGCCTTGCAACCCGGCGGGCGAGTCGAGCAGCGCGCCGCCGCCCGCGATGCGCCCGCGCTCCAGCCACAACAGCTTTCCATCACGAGTGATCCTGCTATCCAATCGAACCTCCCCTTTGCCGAAGCGCTCCCCGGACCCGGTGCGCCCCAGGCACAGGATCTCCCAGCCGAGATACTTCGCATCCCCCGCCAGCCGCACCTGCGTTTCCAGATGCGCCAGCGCGCCGTCGAACACGATGGTTTCCTGCGGCAGCCACTCGAGCGCGCCCGCCACCTCGAAGCGCAGCTTCTGCGCCGCCCACGGCCCGGCGGAGCGGTACCACTTGCCCGCGCCCGGCGTGGTGAGCAGCGCATGGGCGCCTTCTGCCGCATGCGCCGTCAACTCGAGCTCGTCGCCTCCCGCGATGCCGGCCGGCGGATGCACCACGATTGCATGGCACACCGCATCGCCTTCCGGGTAGAGCGCTTTCTGCACCACCAGCGGCCCGTCATGCCGGCGCTCGGCGAGCACCGTGCGATCGCCGCGCCGCTCGAAGCCGAGGTGCAGCTGCGCCTTCCAGGATTGGGCAATCGGCTCGGCGAGCTGCATGGCCCGATCATACCGCCAGCAAAGCCTTCACTTCGTCGCGTTCCATGTCGGCGCCGGCGCCGCGCGCGATGATCTCGCCGCGCTCCATCACCAGGTACTGGTCGGCGAGCGAGCGGGCGAAATCGTAGTAGGTCTCGCACAACAGGATCGCCATCTCGCCGGTGGCCGCCAGCGCGCGCACGGCGTGCTCGATGTCCTTGATGATCGAGGGCTGGATGCCCTCGGTGGGCTCATCGAGTATCAGGAGCTTGGGACCCATGGCGAGCGCGCGGCCGATGGCCAGCTGCTGCTGCTGGCCGCCGGAGAGGTCGCCGCCGCGGCGGCGCATCATCTGCGTGAGCACCGGGAACATCTCGAAGATGCGCGCCGGCACCCGCGCGCCGCCCGGCCGCGTCGCGAGGCCCATCTCCAGGTTCTCCGCCACCGTCAGGCGCGGGAAGATCTCGCGCCCCTGCGGCACATAGCCGATGCCCGCGCGCACGCGCTCGTAGGGCGCGGTATGCGTGAGTTTCGCCTCCCCAAAGCGGATATCGCCGCTGCGCGCCGGCACCAGGCCCATCAGGGTCCGCAAGAGCGTGGTCTTGCCCACGCCGTTGCGACCGAGCAGCGCCGTCACCTTGCCCGCCGGCACCTCGAAGGAAAGGTCGCGCAGGATGTGGCTGCCGCCGTAGTACTGGTTCAGGCCCGTGACCGAAAGGTTCATTGCCGGTTCATCTCCCCAGGTACACCTCGATCACGCGCGGGTCGGCCTGCACCTGCGCCATCGGCCCCTCGGCCAGCACGCTGCCCTCGTGCAGCACCGTGACCTTCCTCGCAATCTTCTCGATGAACGCCATGTCGTGCTCGACCACCACCAGCGAATGCTTGCCGGCGAGCGACAGGAACAGTTCCGCCGTGCGTTCGGTCTCGTCGTCGGACATGCCGGCCACCGGCTCATCCAGCAACAGGAGCTTCGGTTCCTGCATCAGCAGCATGCCGATCTCCAGCCACTGCTTCTGGCCGTGCGAGAGCAGCCCGGCGATACGGTCTGCCGCGTCCGCGAGGCGGATCAGGCGCAGCGTCTCGGCGATGCGGTCGCGCTCGGCGAAATTGAGCCTGGCGAACAGCGTGCGGCGAACGCGCTTGTCCGCCTTCATCGCCAGCTCCAGGTTCTCGAACACGCTATGGTGCTCGAAGATGGTGGGCTTCTGGAACTTGCGGCCGATGCCGGCGTCGGCGATCTGGTCTTCCGACAGCCTGGTCAGGTCGATGGTCTGGCCGAAGAACGCGGTGCCCAGGTCGGGCCGCGTCTTGCCGGTGATCACGTCCATCATGGTGGTCTTGCCCGCGCCGTTGGGCCCGATCACGCAGCGCAGCTCGCCCACGTCGATCGAGAGCGAGAGCTTGTTCAGCGCCCGGAAGCCGTCGAAACTGACCGAGATTTCCTCAAGGTAGAGGACCGCGCCGTGGGCGGTGTCTAGTTCGCCGCTGGACACCCGGCCGAGGGTGCCGCTTTCGTTGGCGGCAACGGCATTGGCGCTCATGCGCGCTTGCCTGTCCAGCGTTTGGCCAGGCCCGCAATGCCCTGCGGCAGGAACAGCGTCGCAAGGATGAATAAGAGGCCGAGGAAATACAGCCAGTACTCCGGGAACGCCTGGGTGAAGAAGCTCTTCGCGCCGTTCACCACGCCCGCGCCGAGGATCGGGCCGATGAGCGTGCCGCGGCCCCCGAGCGCCACCCAGATGGCGATCTCGATCGAGTTGGCGGGCGACATCTCGCTCGGGTTGATGATGCCGACCTGCGGCACGTACAGCGCGCCGGCGATGCCGCAGATCACCGCGGAGAGCGTAAATACCGCGACCTTGTAGTGCACGGTGTTGTAGCCGCAGAAGGCCGCGCGCGTCTCGGCGTCGCGGATCGCGGTGAGCACGCGCCCGAGCTTCGAGGTCACGATCCAGCGCGCCAGCAGCAACGTGCCTACCAGCACCGCGCCGGTGATGGCGAAGAGCGCCGCGCGGGTTTCAGGCGACGTGATGGTGAAGCCGAGGATGCGCTTGAAGTCGGTGAAGCCGTTGTTGCCGCCGAAACCGGTGGCGTTGCGGAAGAAGAGCAGCATCGCCGCGAAGGTCAGCGCCTGCGTGATGATGGAGAAGTACACGCCCTTCACGCGCGAGCGGAAGGCGAAATAGCCGAACACGAAGGCGAGCAGCCCCGGCACCGCAACCACCAGCAGCATCGCCCACCAGAACTGGTCGCTGTTCCACCACTGCCAGGGCAGCGTTTTCCAGTCGAGGAACACCATGAAGTCGGGCAGGTCCGACTGGTATTGACCTTCGCGCCCGATCTGGCGCATGAGGTACATGCCCATCGCGTAACCGCCCAGCGCGAAAAAGAGGCCGTGGCCCAGCGACAGGATGCCGCAGTAGCCCCAGATCAGGTCCATGGCGATGGCGACGATGGCGTAGCACATGATCTTGCCGAGCAGCGTCACCCAGTAGGACGACAGGAACTGCGGCAGCACGGCCACCAGCGCGAGCGCGATGCCAATCGCGATCCAGCCCCTGGGGCCGTACAGTTGTGCGAAGCGCGTCATGACCTCATGACTCTACCGCCCTGCCCTTCAACGCGAACATGCCCTGCGGCCGGCGCTGGATGAAGATGATGATAAAAACCAGTAAGGCAATTTTCGCCAGCACCGCGCCCGACCAGGCCTCGAGGAACTTGTTGGCGAAGCCCAAGGTGAGCGCTGCGTACACCGTCCCGGCGAGCTGGCCCACGCCGCCGAACACCACCACCAGGAACGAATCCACGATGTAGCCCTGGCCGAGGTCAGGCCCGTCATTGCCCAGTTGGGACAACGCGCAGCCGGCGAGCCCCGCGATGCCCGAGCCCAGGCCAAAGGCCCAGGTGTCTACCCTCGCCGTAGGAACACCAACGCAGGAGGCCATGGCGCGGTTCTGCGTCACGGCGCGCACGAAGAGCCCCAGCCGCGTGCGCGTGAGCAGCAGCCACATGCCCGCGAGCACCATGGCGGCGAACGCGATGATCATCACGCGGCTCCAGGGCAGCACCACATTGGAGAGCACCTGCATTCCGCCCGACATGAACGCCGGGTTCTCCACCTGCACGTTTTGCGCGCCGAACATCGTGCGCACGAGCTGGATGAGCATCAGGCTGATGCCCCAGGTGGCGAGCAGCGTCTCCAGCGGCCGGCCGTAGAGCCAGCGGATCACCACTCGCTCGAGGAGCATGCCGACTGCCGCTGCGACGATGAACGATGCCGGAACAGCAGCCAGCAGGTACCAGTCGAAGAAACCTGTCTTCCTGAAAAAGACCTGCACGACATACGTCGTGTACGCCCCGATCATGATCAGCTCGCCGTGCGCCATGTTGATCACGCCCATCAGCCCGTAGGTGATGGCCAGTCCCAGCGCCGCGAGCAGCAGGATCGAGCCCAGCGACACACCGGCGAACAAAAGGCCCAGGCGCTCGCCCCAGGCGAGGCGCCCCTCCACCGCGCGCAGGCTCTTCTGCGCCTCGATGCGAATGTCCTCGTCCGCGTCGCGCGCCGCCTCGGCGAGCAGCGTCTTGCTGTTCGGGCTGGTGGATTCCCCCAGCATGCGGATGGCGGCAAGGCGTTCGGCCTTGTCGCCGCCCTTCATCTGCATCGAGGCCGCCACCAGCTCGAGCAGCGGCCGGATGTCGGCATCCTTCTCCTTCTCCAGCGCCTTCTTCACCAGCGGCAGCATCGAGGCGTCGGCCCCGGTCGCCAGTTCCTTGGCCGCCGTCAGGCGCAGGGCGCGCTCGGGCGAGAGCAGGCGCAGCACGGCGAGCGCATCGGCCACCGCGCTGCGCAGGCGATTGTTGATCATCACTTCTACCTTCGCGCCGTCGACGTCGACTTCGCCCTCGGCGAACTTCGTCAGCACCCCGATGGCGGCCGGGTCGCCCTCGGCGACCAGCACGCCGATGGCGGCAACCTTCTCGTCGTTGTCGCCCGCGGCGAGCTTGCCCACGGCAGCCTTGTCCAGCGCGTAGGCCACGTGGGGCGCGCCGGCAAGGCAAATTAAAAGGGCCGCCAGGGCGGCCCTTTCCCTGCGAAAAACCACTTTACTTCTTCTTCTCGGCCATCAGCGCCGGCTCGTCCTTCTTCTTGTCGTTGCCCGCGATGAACGGGCTCCAGGGCTGGGCTTTCACCGGGCCCTTGGTCTTCCAGACGACGTTGAACTGGCCTTCCGCGGTCACTTCGCCGATGAACACCGCCTTGTGCAGGTGGTGGTTCTTCTCGTCCATCTTCGAGGTGATGCCCGAGGGCGCCGTGAAGGTCTGGCCGGCCATCGCCGCGCTCACCTTGGCGACGTCGAAGGACTTGGCCTTCTCCACCGCCTGTTTCCACATGTAGATGCCGATGTAGGTCGCTTCCATGGGATCGTTGGTGAGCGGCTTGTCGGCGCCAGGCAGCTTCTTCGCCTTGGCGTAAGTCGCCCATTTCTTCCTGAACGCGTCGTTCTCGGGGTTCTTGAGCGACA
>JANMUO010000283.1:0-12767 GCA_031391655.1 Betaproteobacteria bacterium | reverse complement strand
GCCGAGCACCGGCACGCCCACCAGCTTCAGGTCCTTCGCGCGCCTGCGCACCAGAGCGCGCACCACCGCCATGGCCACCAGCGAGTAGTCCGGCGGCAGGCCGACGCAGGCGCCGTCAGGGATGGCGCGCGCGAGCGCATCTGCGCCGGCGAGATTCATCCGCTGTGCGGGAAGCCCGCCGCGTCGTTGAGCGAGACGATCGCCTCCGGCATGGCGCCCGACAGTTCCTTTGCCGAGCGCGCCTGCTCCTTGCCGCAGCCCGCGCACTTGTAGAGCGGCGTCTCGATCTCCAGGCGGAACGTGGGGGCCTCCGGGAACGCCATGTCGAACCCGCGCGATGCGTTGCCCGCGGGCTGCGCCGGCAACTCGGCGCCGCAAGCGCAGTAATACTTCTTGAACAGCATCCCCTTCGCCTCACCGGATGGAATCCCCGGCAATTGCGTGCCGCGCAGTTCGCGCAGCAGCCAAAGCATGAAATCGCCGTGCACCGGCGCATGGTGGCCTTTCGCGCACGCATGCACGGGCAGGCCGGACAGATGCAGCCGCATGGCCGCCTCCCCCGCGGTAATTTTCCCCAGTATCTTCTGGTTCGTGGCGCCGCCGCAGCGGGCGCATGCCTTCAGCCTCAATGTCATCGCTCCTCCTCCCTGTCAGTTGCTACGCGGTTCCTCCCACCGTGAGGCCGTCGATGCGCAGCGTCGGCTGGCCGACGCCCACCGGCACCGACTGGCCTTCCTTGCCGCAGGTGCCCACACCCGAATCCATTTTAAGGTCATTGCCGATCATCTTGACGCGCGTGAGCGCATCCGGCCCGTTGCCGATCAGCGTCGCGCCCTTCACCGGGCGCGTCACGCGCCCGTCCTCGATCAGGTAGGACTCGGAGGCCGAGAAGACGAACTTGCCGTTGGTGATGTCCACCTGGCCGCCGCCGAAATTGGCCGCATACAGTCCCTTCTTCACGCTGCGGATGATCTCCTGCGGGTCGTGCGGGCCGGCCAGCATGATGGTGTTGGTCATGCGCGGCAGCGTGAGGTGCGCGAAGGACTCGCGCCGGCCGTTGCCGGTCAGCGGCATCTTCATCAGGCGCGCGTTCAGGCTGTCCTGCATGTAGCCGCGCAGCACGCCGTCCTCGATCAGCACGGTGCGGCGCGTCGGGTTGCCCTCGTCGTCCACGGTGAGGGAGCCGCGCCGGTGTGGCAGCGTGCCGTCGTCGACCACCGTGACGCCCGGCGCCGCTACCCGCTCGCCCATGCGCCCCGCGAATGCCGAACTGCCCTTGCGGTTGAAGTCGCCCTCCAGCCCGTGCCCGATGGCCTCGTGCAGGAGGATCCCGGGCCAGCCCGATCCGAGCACCACCGTCATGGTGCCCGCCGGCGCCGCGGCGGCCTCGAGATTGACCAGCGCCTGGTGCACCGCCTGCTGCGCGTACTCCTCGAGCACCGCGTCGGTGAAATGCGCGTAGTCCGTGCGCCCGCCGCCGCCCGAGCTGCCGCTTTCGCGCCGGCCGTCCTGCTCGGCGATCACCTGCACCGACAGCCGCACCAGCGGGCGCACGTCGGCGGCCAGCGCGCCGTCGGAGCGCGCGATCAGCACCACCTCGTATTCGCCGCCGAGGCTCGCCATCACTTGCGCGACGCGCGGATCCTTCGCCCGGCACAGGCGCTCGAGCTTCTCCAGCATTGCGACCTTGGCCTCGGAGGGCAGCGACGCGAGTGGGTCGACCGGCTGGTAGCGTTGCGGCGCAGCGGGCCTGCGCGCCACCTGGGTCTTCTTGCCGCCGCCCGCCGCCGCGATGGCGCGCGTGGCGCGCGCCGCGTCCTCGAGCGCGCGCATGCTGATCTCGTCCGAGTATGCGAAAGCGGTCTTCTCGCCCGAGATGGCGCGCACGCCCACGCCCTGCTCGATGGAAAAGCTGCCCGACTTGACGATGCCCTCCTCGAGGCTCCAGCCCTCGGCGCGCGTGTACTGGAAGTACAGGTCCGCATGCTCCACGCGGCGGCGCGCGAGTGCGGCGAACACCGCATCCAGCCGGCCCGCCTCCAGGTCATAAGGCTGCAAGAGGCAGGCATCGGCGGTGGCGAGTAGCGTTTCTGTATCGGTATCGGTGTCCATGGTTCCTTCAGTCGCCCGACGGGGGCGAGGGAATATCGGTGGAAGGGAGCGGGCTCAGCTTGACCACCTTCGGGTTGGCCCAGCCGCCGGTGATACCGTACTCGAAAGCGAAGATCTGGCCCAGCGGGTCCTTCAGCGCGCGCTGGCCAATGAAGGTGACGATCCCCGCCACCGGATTGATGATGCCGACCACCGTCGCCGCGGAGTCGCCTAGCTTGGGCGTGACGCGCACGCGCACGTCCTGCGTCTCGTGCGCGAGGTCCGCCTGGCCTTTTATCACCACATCGGCCGCCGAGCCGCGCATGCGGAAGTCCTGGGTGTCGAGCACGCCGTGCTCGATCTGCGCCGTGGCGTCGATGCGCTCCCACTTGAACCCCTTGGAGAACACGTCGCGGAAATCCAGCGTGATGCGCTGCGGCAGCATCTGCAGGCTCATCAGCGATACCAGCTTGCCCAGTCCCGGCTCGATTTCCAGGAACTGCCCGTCGGCGGCGTGCATTTCGACGCGGCCGTTGAGGCTCGCATAGTCGATCGCCGCCGGATCGCCGTTCCAGCTCACCGAGATCTGCGCCTTGGCGTTGCCGCCCTGCACCACGCCCGGCTGGCCAAAGCGCTCCAGCATGCGTCCGACGTCGGTTGCTTCCACGTCGACGGTGAGCTGCGTGGTGGCGCCGGCGCCAGTGCGCCACAGGCCGTTCGCGATAAGCGAACTGTCCAGGTTGCGCATCGCCACGCGCTCCAGCACCCAGTTGGCGCCATCGTGCCGTGCCACGATCTGCATGCTGCCAAATTCCTTGCCGCGCAGGCTGAAGCTGTCCGCGATCAGGTCCAGCGCCGGCAAATTGGCGAGGTCCTGCGCCGCGCGTTCCCCGGGGCTGTCCGGCGGCGAGGCGAAGCGCGACAGGCGCGCGACCAGCTTGCCCCCGTCGGCGGAGCGGTAGGACAAGTCACCGCTGATGCTTTCCGACTCCAGGTTGGCCGACCAGCCCTCCTTCTGCGTGGCGGCCTTGACCGTGATGTTGGCCAGGCGCTTGCCCATCGCGTCCAGCGTGCCGATGCGCAGGTCCGTGCGCAATAGCATGCCGCTGCCGCCGCCGCCCTTGAACATCGGCAGCCAGCGCTCCAGATCGAGGCTGTCCAGCGCCCCGTACAGCAGTACCGTGCCGTCCTCCTGCGGCATGCGCAACGGCCCGCCGGGTGGCGAGAACGCCACCGCCGCGCGCTGCAGCGCCTTGTCCGGCCCCGCCTGCAGCAACTCGGCCCGCAGCAGCCTGCCCAGCGTGACTAAGGTGCGTTGGCCGCTCTCGCCCGAGACTGTCGACACGCGCAGCGGCAGCGCCACAGCCGGCGCCTTGGCGAGCGGCGCGGGCAGGTCGCTCGAGATGCCCACCAGGTTCGACTCGACCGTCAGCCGCGGTGCGCGGTTGGCGCGCCCGCTGAGGGTGGCGATGTAAGCGGCCGAGCCCTTGACCGCGTCCTGCCGCAGCTCGCCGAGCAGCGGCTCGATGCCGGCGACGGTCAACGACCCGCGCGCCACGATGTTCACTTCGCCGCCGCGACTGGTGCCGCCGTTGAATGCGATCGGGCCGCCAAAGATGCGCGCGCTCGCCTCGCGGATCGCGAGCGAGCGCTCGGAGAACGCGAGCGTGCCCTGCGTGCGCTCCAGCGGCGGCAGGCGCGGGTCCAGCGTTACCGTGTTGCCGCTGAAACGGTACTCGCCTTCCACCCGGGTCGCGTCCAGTTGCGCCAGCGGCAGCGCCAGCTTGAGGTGCAGCCGTCCGCTGCCTTCCGCGCTGATGCCGTCGGCGAACCCGCCGATCATCTCGCCCACCGGGCTCTGGCGGATGTAGTCGAGGAACTCGGCCGTGCGCCCCTCGACGTCGCCCTGGATCAGAAGCTCGGCGCCCGGATTGCCCAGCTGCGCGATGGAGACGCGCACGTTGGACGCATTGGTCCCGAGGATGCGCCCCCTGCGGGCGTTGATCTGCATGCGGTTGCGCTCGAACAGCAGCTCGCCATCGATCTCCTCGGCGCGCGGCCAGCCCTGGGCGTAGTCGAGCGTCGCCTCGCGCACCTGCGCCAGGATCTGGAACTGCCCCTTGGCCGGGTCGACGAACGGAAAATCGCGCAGGTTCCCCGCCAGGCGCAGCCGCACGTCGTTCGATTTGCCGCTGCGGATCGCCGCCACCAGCCAGGCGCGGCTCCGGTCGCCCAGGATCGTGCTGAGCGGCAGGTAGCGCGGCAGGTGGAGAGCGTTGACGCGCGAGAGTTGCGCGCTGAGGTCGATCACCCCGGGTCCGTCCGCGGTGGTGGTGTAGTTGCCCGACGCGCTGCCGGCGAAATCCTCGTTGGCGAAGCTCAATCCAACCAGGCGCACGCCGACGCTTTTGGCCGCCGGGCGGTCCCAGCGCAATTCGCCCTCCAAGGCGTCGAGCCGGACGCGCGGCTCGGGGAATATCCTGGGCAGGTCGATTTCCGCATTGCGCGCGGCGAGATGCAGTTCGCCCCGCGACTCACTCGCCTCCACTCGCCCCGACAGATTGCGAAAGCCCGGCAGCGTGCGCCAGGGCGCCATCGTGAGAGCTTCGAAGCGCGTGCGCGCCTCGAAGCGCGCCTGCTCGGGCAACTCGCCGGTCCAGCGGAAATCCACCTCCCGCAGCCTTCCCTGCGGCGAAAGTTCGGCAAGCACCGCGCGCAGGTCGCGCGGAAAGGGCAAGTAGGCGGCCAGGTGCGCCAGCGGCTCGAGCTCGATCAGCTCCGCGCTCAGCGTGCCGCGCGCCGCCTGCGCGCCCTCGGCCGCCTCCCAGCTCGCGCTGAAGCTGGTGCTGCTCAACGGCATTCCCTGCGCCGGCGCGAGCGCCAGGCGCCGCGCGCCGAATTCGTAGCCGCGACCCAATTGCCGCCCCTGCACGCGCCCGCTGACGCTGGCGACCTCGAGCACCGGCAGGTCGCGGCCCAGCCGCGCCACGACATCAGTCAGCACCACATCCGCAGTGGCGTCAGTGAGCGTGCCGCCGCCGAACGTCGCCCACAGGCGCAGGGCGCCCTTGCCGGCGCTGATGTCCACCGGGTAGTCGAGCCAGGCGCGCCACCCGGCAAGATCGGTGTAGCCGAGTTCGGCGTAAAGGCGCCCTTGCCAGGCGCCCGGCTGCAGGCCGCCTTCGCGCGCCAGCGACGCGCGCACCTCGACGCTGGCGCCCAGCTCGCGCGGCGGCCGCGCCGACAAGCCGACCTGGTGCACGTCGTCGCGGTTGCGCAGGCGAAACTGCAGCGAGCGCAGGGCGAGCGGCGGCGCGCCGCGCAGGTCGTCCACCCAGTCGATGTCGGCATTGCGGATGATGATTTCGCGCTGCCCGAGGATCCAGCCGGCAAGCCTCCCTTCGTCGGCGCGCTCCCCCGGCGTCGCCCGGAGTGTCACCCCGGCGACGTGGATGGCGCCGCCTGCGTCACGCCGCACGGTCAGCCGCGGGCCGTCGATGGCAAGGGAATGCAGGCGCAGCTCGCCCGCCAGCAGCGTGCTCCAACTCACCACCGGCTCCACCGACGGCAGCGCCAGCGCCTCGCGTCCCTGCCGATCGTGCACGCGCAGGTCGACGACGACCAGGCGCGGCCGCAAACCGTCCCAATCGGCGTGCAGGCTGCCGACCTTCACCTGCAGGCCGACTGCACGCGTCAGCGCGGCTTCGATCTGGACGCGGTGGTACTCCACCTGGGGCAGCAGCCAGAAGCGCAGTGCCAGGAATCCCGCGGCGAACGCAAAGAACACGGTCCACGCCAGCACTTCCAGCGCGCGCAGCAGCGCGCGGGCGACGGAGCGATTCGAGGTTTGCATCGAGCTTTGCGTTGCCCCTATATAGTGGTATGGGTGTTTGGGGCACGGCGCCGCAGAAAGTTCTTGCGGCGCTCGGCACTCGCAACCCATTCTAACCGTAAATGCCCGATCTTATTGGCAAAACCGCCCTTTCGCGCTACGCAGAACGCACGCTGAGGACACGCCCCGAACTCGCCGCCGAACTGGCGGCGCCGGCGCATTTCACACGCGTCGAGATGGCGGCGGCGCTGCAGGGGTCAGATGGGGACAATGAGGCCGCGCTCAAGCGCCGCCTGCGCCGCTTGCGCGCGCGCGTGCTGTTGCGCGTCATGGCGCGCGACCTGTCGGGCAGCGCTGACCTGCAGGAGGTCTGCGGCACCATGAGCGACCTTGCCGAGCTGGAGGTGGCGGCGGCACTGGCGTGGACCGGCGCGAGCGAGCTGGTGGTGGTGGCAATGGGCAAGCTCGGCGGGCGCGAACTGAACGTGTCCTCCGACATCGACCTGATCTTCCTGCACCGCGAGGGCGCCGATGGGCCGGCACTGGAGCGCGCCGGACGCAAACTCATCGCGCTGCTCTCGGACATCACGGAAGACGGCTTCGCGTTTCGCGTCGACATGCGGCTGCGGCCCTACGGCGATTCCGGCCCGCTGGTCTCGGGGTTCGACGCGCTCGAGACGTACTTCGTCGCGCAGGGACGCGAGTGGGAACGTTATGCCTGGATCAAGGCGCGGCCGATCACGGGCGCCGGGCATGAGGCGCTGGCGGCGATCGTGCGTCCCTTCGTGTTCCGCAAGTACCTGGACTACGCGACGCTGGCGGCCATGCGCAGCCTGCACGCGGAGGTGCGGCGCGAGGTGGCGCGCCGCGACCTCGCCGAGCACGTCAAGCTCGGTCCCGGCGGCATCCGCGAAATCGAATTCGTGGTGCAGGCTCTGCAGCTGGTGCGCGCCGGCCGCGACCCGGCGCTCGCCGTGCGGCCCACGCTGGAGGTGCTGGCGCGCCTGGGCGAACGCGCCCTGCTGCCCGCCGCCGCGGTGCAGGAGCTCAGCGCAGCCTATGTGTTCCTGCGCGACACCGAGCACCGCCTGCAATACCTCGACGACCTGCAGACGCACACGCTGCCGCAGGACGCCGAGGACCGCGCGCGCATCGCTGCGATGTCCGGCTGCGGCTCCTGGGAGGCGTTCGACGCCCGCCTGCGGCTGCATCGCGACGCGGTGCAGCGGCACTTCCAGCAGGTGTTCGCTGAAGCGCCGGCCTTGGACGGGCCGGACGTCTGGCAGGACGATCCGGCAGCGGTGGCCGAGGCGCTCGCCGCGCGCGGCTTTCGCAATGCCGCGATGAGCGCCGACCGGCTGGTGGGGGCGCGCCGCAGCCAGCGCTACGCGCAGCTGCCCGCCGATTCCAGGCGCCGCGTCGATGCGCTGGTGCCTGCGCTGGCAGCCGCCGCCGTGCAGAGCCCTGATCCGGATGCGACGCTGGTGCGCGGTCTTGACCTGATCGAGGCCATTGCGCGCCGCGCCGCCTACCTCGCGCTGCTCGCCGAGCGCCCGGAGGCGCTGGCGCGCGTGGTGAAGATCATCGCTGCCTCCAGCTGGGCGGCGGCGTACGTCACGCGCCACCCGCTGCTGCTCGACGAGCTGCTCGACGATCGCGTGCTGTATGCGGCGCCGGACTGGGGAGCGTTCGAGGGCGCGTTGCGCGCGGCGTTGCAGGATGCGGGCGCCGACGCCGAGCGGCAGATGAACGTGCTGCGCGAGCAGCACCAGGCGCAGCTGTTTCGCCTGCTGGCGCAGGACATCGCGGGCCTGCTCACCATGGAGAAGCTTGCCGACCACCTGTCCGAGCTCGCCGATCGCGTCCTCGGCGCGACGCTGGCGCTTTGCTGGTCGCAGCTGCGCACGCGCCACCGCGAGCAGCCGCGCTTCGCCGTCGTGGCCTACGGCAAGCTCGGCGGCAAGGAACTGGGCTACGCCTCGGACCTCGACCTGATCTTCGTCTACGACGATGCGGACGAGCGCGCGCCGGAGAACTACGCGCGGCTGGCGCAGCGCCTGAACAACTGGCTCACCACCCGCACCTCGAGCGGCGTGCTGTTCGAGACGGACCTGCGCCTGCGCCCCTCCGGGGAGGCCGGGCTGCTGGTGATCTCCATCGAAGCCTTCGCCAAGTACCAGGAGGAGTCGGCCTGGCCCTGGGAGCACCAGGCGCTCACCCGCGCGCGCGCCTGCGCGGGAGACGCGCAGGTCGGCGCCGCCTTCGAGGACATCCGCCGCCGCATCCTGGTCAGGCCGCGGGACGCCGCCGCGCTGGCGAAGGAAGTGCTGGCCATGCGCGAGCGCATGCACGTGGCGCACCCGAACCCGTCGGGCCTGTTCGACGTGAAGCACGACCGCGGGGGCATGATCGATCTGGAGTTCGTCGTGCAGTTTCTGGTGCTCGCGCACGCCGCGCGCCACCCGGGCCTGACCGCCAACCTGGGCAACATCGCGCTGCTCGGAATGGCCGCGCAATTGGGACTCATCGCAGCACCGCTGGCGGACCAGTGCCGCGAGGCCTACCGCGAGTACCGCCGCCTGCAGCATGCCCTGCGCCTGAGCGGCGCGCGCTATGCGCGGGTGCCGCCGGCGCAGGTTGCGGGGCACGCGGTCGCGGTGCGCGCGCTGTGGGCCGCCGTGTTCGGCTAGGGGGCGTGCAGCGTGATGTCGCCGTACAGGCCGCGCGCGATGTGCTGCGGTTTGTCGGAGTCGGTGAGCACGCCGATCGACACGATGTCGCCGGGTTCCTCGCCGAACGCGCGGCGGAAGTCCTCCAGCACGTTCCTGCGGTACCGCACCCACTGGCCGAGGCGCTCCGGTCCGCTTTCCACCACCATCAGGCGGATGCGGTCGAAGTGCGGGCTCGGCAGGACGGTGCCCACCGGCACTTCGTTGGCCCAGACGTACATGAGGATCGCGTAGGGCAGCGCGTCGCCGGTCACGGCCTTCACCAGGCGCAGCTTGGTGCGCTGCTCGAAATCGAGCTTGTCCGCGTCGCCGTGGAAGGAAATGACCAGCCGCGCGGCGGAATCGTCGCGCTGGGCGTAGCGCTTGTCGGCGCCGGGAACGAGGCTGTCCACCTGCCAGTTCCATTCCACGATGGACTGGCGCTGCGGCGCAACGCGGATGGTGCGGTACAGCCCGGTGGCACTGCGGTCGGCGTAGGCCTCGAGCACCGTGCCGCGCGGCGAGCCCACCAGCCGGTACTCCGTGTGCTTCTTGCCCGAGTTCGTTCCCCAGGGGCGCCACGCCTCGGGCAGCGGTTCGCCTTCTTTCAGCCGCGAGAAGCGCGCCACCTCGACGAGGTCGCCCTTCTCCTGCGACAGTTCGCGCATGATCGGGGTCGATGCCAGCAGGCCATCGTCGGGCGAGGTGGCGCAGCCGCCAAGCACGAGCAGCGCCGACAGGGTCAATGCGGAACGAATCGGACTACCCTCCCACTTTTTCTCCGCTGCGAAGCCTAGCATCAGATCGCCTCGCGCGGCGCGCGCGCCCCCTGCGTGCCGCGCCGCAGCGGCCCGTCGACCAGCGAGGCCAGGCCGCCGAGCGCGTCGAGCAGCACGTCGCGCTCCAGCCGGTAGAGCACGCGCTGCCCCTGGCGTTCCGCCGATACCAGGCCGGCACGCTGCAGCACGGCGAGGTGGCGCGACACCGCCGGCGCGCTCATGCCGAAGCGCTGCGCGAGGTCGGTGGTGGACAGCGCCGTCTGCGCAAGGAAGGCGATCACCTGGCGCCGCGGCATCGAGGCCAGTGCGGCGAACACGCGCTCCCGAGGATTAACAGACATGTTAATAGTATGGCGCAACTTCGGTGCCTGTGGTTAGAATGGCACCTCACGCACTCAGACGAGGTTTTATGGCGAAAGGAAAGGCGGCGCCCAAGACGCCGCTGTCGATGGCGGATCGCGACGGCTGGATCTGGCACGATGGCAAGCTCGTTCCCTGGCGTTCCGCCACCACCCACGTGCTCACGCACTCGCTGCACTACGGCCTCGCGGTATTCGAGGGCGTGCGCGCGTACAAGACCATCGACGGCACCGCCGTGTTCCGCCTGCAGGAACACACGCAGCGGCTGATCAATTCCGCGCACATCTACATGATGAAGATCCCGTATTCGCGCGACCAGCTGATGAAAGCCCAGCTCGACGTGGTGCGCGCCAACGGCCACGAGGCCTGCTACGTGCGGCCGATCGCGTTCTACGGCTCCGAGAAGATGGGGGTGTCGCCGGTCGGCGCCAAGGTACACGTGGCGATCGCCGCCTGGCCCTGGGGCGCCTACCTCGGGCCCGAAGCGCTGGAGAAAGGCATCCGCGTCAAGACCTCGTCCTACGCGCGCCACCATGTCAACGTGACCATGGCGCGCGCCAAGATGTCAGGTACCTATCCCAACTCGGTGCTGGCGACGCTGGAAGCCACCATGCACGGCTACGACGAGGGGCTGCTGCTCGACGTGGACGGCTTCGTCGCCGAGGGTGCCGGGGAGAATATCTTCGTCATCAAGGACGGCGTGATCTGGGAACCCGAGCTGACCTCGGCCCTCACCGGCATCACACGCAGCTCGGTGATCGAGCTCGCCGCGGGCCTCGGCTACACGGTGCGGGCCAAGCGCCTGACGCGCGACGACATCTACATCGCCGACGAATGCTTCTTCACCGGCACCGCCGCCGAGGTGACGCCGATCCGCGAGCTCGACAGCCGCGTCATCGGCGCCGGCAAGGCCGGGCCCATCACCAAGAAGCTGCAGAAGGCGTTCTTCGACGTGGTCACCGGCAAGGACCGCAAGCACAAGCACTGGCTCACGCCGGTGCCGATGAAAAAGGCCAAGGGGTGAGCGCCGACACCGCGCGGCAGGTCGAGGTCACCGAGAAGGACCTGCCGCTGCACTGCCCCGTGCCCGGCGCGCCGCTCTGGTCGCGCCACCCGCGCGTGTTCCTCGACGTGGTGCAGCAGGGCGCGGCGCTGTGCCCGTACTGCGGGACGAAGTTCGTCTACAAGGGCGCCGCGCCAAAGGGACACTGACGCTTGGCGCGCCTCCTCGTCGTCGCGCCCAACTGGATCGGCGACGCGCTGATGGCGCAGCCGCTTCACGCACGGCTGCGCGAGAAGCTGCCGCAGGCCCGCGTCGACGTCCTTGCCCCGGCCTGGGTCGCGCCGGTGGTGCGCCGCATGCCGGAAGTCTCCGGGGTGATCGAGACCGCCTTCGTGCACGGCCGGTTCGCCCTGCGCGAGCGCTGGAAGCTGGGCCGCACGCTGAAGGCCCTGGGCTACGATCAGGCGATCGTGCTGCCCAACACGTGGAAATCGGCGCTGGTGCCCTTCTTCGCCGACATCCCGATCCGCAGCGGCTACGTCGGGGAGTCGCGCTACGGCCTGCTCACGCTCCTGTACCGCAAGGCAAAGGGGCGCGAACCGATGGCGTCGCACTACGCCCGCCTCTCCGGAAAGCCGGGCGCCGAACTCGTGCTGCCCCTGCCGGAACCGAAACTCGTCGTCGATGCGCAGTCGGCGCAGCGCACGCGCGAGCGCTTCGGTCTCGCGCAGCCCTACGCCGTGTTCTGCCCCGGCGCCGAATACGGTCCCGCCAAGCGCTGGCCCCATTTCGGCGCACTCGCCGGCCGCGTCGGACTGCCGGTGGTGCTGGTCGGCTCGGCAAAGGAACGCGAACAGTGCGCCGCGATCCAGGGGCGCAACCTCGCCGGCGAGACCACGCTCGACGAGGCCATCGAGGTGATCGCGGGCGCGCAGTTCGTGGTGGCAAACGACTCCGGCCTGATGCACGTGGCGGCGGCGCTCGGCCGGCCGCAGGTGGCGCTCTACGGCTCCTCCAGCCCGAAGCACACGCCGCCGCTGTCGGACCAGTCCCGGGTCATCTGGCTCGGCATCGAGTGCAGTCCCTGCTACGCGCGAACCTGCCCGCTCGGGCATTTCCGCTGCATGAACGAGTTGAGTGTGGATCTGGTCCTGGAAAAAATAGGGTCAGACCCCATTTTCCATGTCCGTTAGGATCTTCCCCACCGCGCAGGACGCCGAAGCCGCCTTCTACGAGGCGCTGGAGCGCGCCGACCTCGAACTGATGATGGCGGTGTGGTCGGAGGACGAGGAGATCGTGTGCGTGCATCCGGGCGGGGCGCGCCTCACCGGGCAGGACCAGGTGCGCGCCAGCTGGCGGCAGATCTTCGCCGGCGGCACGCGCGCGCGCGTGCACCTCTCCCAGCAGGTGGCGATCGAGGGCCCCATGGTGGCGGTGCACAGCGTGCACGAGAATTTCTCCGTGCCGGGCGAGCAGCGCGCGCTGCAGGCGGTGGTGGCGACCAACGTGTACCTGCGCACCGCCGCCGGCTGGCGCATGATCGTGCACCACGGTTCGCCCGCGCCGGGCCAGGCCGAGGCGCAGCCGGCGCGCGACACGCCGAAGATGCTGCATTGAGCGGCTACCGCGCCCCCTGGTGGCTGCCGGGCGGGCACCTGCAGACCCTCCTGCCGGCGCTGGCCCCGGGGCCCCGCGTCGCGTGGCGGCGCGAGCGCTGGGACACGCCGGACGGCGACTTCATCGACCTCGACTGGGCGGGCGCGCAGGGGCCGCTCGTCGCGCTGTTCCACGGCCTTGAGGGCGGCACCGCGAGCCACTACGCGCGCGCGCTCGCCGCCGGGGCGCTCGAGCGCGGCTGGCGTTGCGTGGTGCCGCACTTTCGCGGCTGCTCCGGGGAGCCGAACCGCAAGCCACGGGCCTACCACTCCGGCGACAGCGAGGAGCTCGATTGGATCCTGCGGCGGCTGCAGCCCGAGTTCGCGGTCGGCGTCTCC
>JANMUO010000159.1:0-2704 GCA_031391655.1 Betaproteobacteria bacterium | reverse complement strand
CGGAGCAGAAGCGCGCTCGGGAACATGAAGCGGCAGCACGACCCTGAAAATGGTGCCCTGGGCCTCCCGGGTCTCCACCTCTATCCGGCCGCCGAGTTCACGCACGTACTCCCGCGCCTCGTAGGTGCCGATCCCCATTCCCTTTGCCTTGCTCGACTCAAACGGCTTGAACAGCCGGTAGCGCATGAACTGCTCACTCATGCCGCACCCCGTGTCGGCAATCGCGATGACCGCACATCCATTTTGCCGCAATAGCTGCACCACCACATGCCCCTCGGGTGGGGTGGCCTCAATGGCGTTCTGGATCAGGTGCCCGATCACGCGTTCAAGGCGCGCACGGTTGGCGAGCACGCTCACCGCGCCGTCGCCAGCGTCGAGCCGGGGAGCAGGCTTGAGGCCGGACCTCGCGGCCACCACCTGTTGCACCAGGTCTTCGAGCGCTACCGGTGCGGCCGGCTCCAATGTGAAGCCGCCCTGCAGCTGGAGCAGGAGCCGCTTCATTTTCTCCACCGACTGGGCAACCGTCTCGATCATGTCGTCCTGGAACGCGGGCTTGTGCCTGTGTTTATCCGCGTTCGAAAGCAGCAGGGAATGCTGCGACACCAGGTTCTTCAAGTCGTGCACCACAAAGGCGGACATGCGGTTGAAGGACTCGAACTGGCGCGCCACCAGCAGCGCCTTTGCCGCTTCCAATTGGGCCAGGTAGCTTGCCGCCTGCCGGCCGGCAGTCTTCAAGAGGTCGTTCACCTCCCAATTGAGTTTGATTCTACCCTTCGACCGGGCAAGCACGACAAAGCCCGCCAACCGCTCGTGCAGAACGAGTGGTACCACCAGCCAGGCGTGCGGAATTGAGCGCAGCCAATCGGGTATCTCCAGGCCGTCGTATAACTCGGGCTGCGCCTCATGCTCCTCGAGACTGATGACCCACTGGCGCCGTTCCAGGAACTGGCACAGAGGGCCATCGCGCGGCTCTCTGCCTTTGGCAGACGGCATGTTCCAATGGGCGACCTGCTCGAAAACCCCTGCATCCTGGGAAAACCACAACGCTCCGCCCGCACTGTCCACCAGCTCGGCGATCGCCTGGATGGAGCGCTCATACAACTGAACCCCCGGTTCGCCCTTGGACAAGGTACCGGTAAAACGCAGCCACTCCTCGCGGTAATCGTAGTGGTAGCTGAAAAAGTTCTTGCTGAGGAAAACCTTGAGCCGGGCGCGCAGGGTGCCGGAGAAAAATATCGCGAACAGCAGCAGCACGGCGCCGAACAGGAACGTTGCCTGCAGCACCGCCCCCCAGCTGCCGCCGAAGTAGCGGATGTAATAGCCGGCCCCGGCCATCAACAGCAGGTACACTGCGGCGCCGAGCATCGCCGTGGAATGGAACAGGATGCGGCGCGAAACGGAGACATCGAGCGACCACTTGGGGTTGCGGGCAGTTGCCACGGCGAGCAGCGGAACGACCATCGCATTGACGACGCCACGCGCGGCCCAAATGTCGGCGTTTACGCGCTGAAACAACAGGGCGTCGGAGTACAGATAGAAGTCGTATGCGAACATTCCGCCGAGCCCCAGGCACAGGAACTTGATCCCCCACCGGTGCTGCGGCTGAACGTTGCGGTAAAGCTGCTCGACCAGCACGATGCCGATCACCGCCAGCATCAAGCGGCCCAGGATTCCGAACGTTTCGGGCCACGTGGTCGATACGACGCCCGAGTACAGCGTCGCGGCGAGGACAACTCCGCAAAATGCCGCGAGGCCCACAGCGGCCCGCCGCAGAGGCCCCGCTTCCTTCCGGGAATAGCCGAGCAGCACCATCAAAAAAGCGAACCAGACGGCGCTGCGCAGAACCTCGAGGACGTCTGCGGCAAGCATGGTCGCATTCGATCGCGCGGCCAGATACGCCGCCACTCCCGCCCACGTCGCAGTACCCAGGCAGGCCACAGCGAGCAGCATGCCCTGCAGGCGCCCGCGCCAAGTCGTCACCAGCAAGACGGATAAGAAAAGAAACGCCATTGCAGCAGCGGCGTAGCTTACTGTCCCGATCGATATTGCCATCGGTTGCGTCCGTCCCGCTCGGCTAGAAGGCTCTTGATGGACGCGCCATATTGGTAGCGTACCTGCGCCCAGCCAGTGATACCCGCGTGGGGAGCCTTGCCGTGGCCTTCTCAGTGTAAGACAAAATCGCGTCGATGGCTCGGATCTTGCGTAGGACGCCGAACATGGAACGCTTCCCCCTTGACGCCCGTCTGGCAGCCTGTCGGACCAGGCGCTGCGGACCAGTGCATCAAGCTTGCGCCGACAAGCTCCGTACATACCAGCCCATCGCTTCCTTTAGCCCTTCGCGCACGCCATGCGTCGGGGCGTAGCCGAAGACCCTGCGAGCCTTGGAGATGTCGGCCTGGGAATGGCGCACGTCACCCTCCCTGAATTCCCGGTAGCGGGGGCGGCACTCGCGCACCTGCGGGAAATGCTCCATCAGCAGCGCGCGCTCGAGTTCGAATAGCTCGTTCAAGGTTGTACGTTCGGCAACCGCCACGTTGTACACCTGGTTCAACGCCGCAGGGTCGTCGTTGGTCGCAGCGAGCAGGTTCGCCTGGATCACGTTCTCGACGTAGCAGAAGTCGCGGCTGGTTTCTCCGTCCCCGTTGATGTAAACCGGCTCGCCGCCGATGAACTGGGCGATCCACTTCGGAATGACAGCCGCGTA
>JANMUO010000211.1:0-15170 GCA_031391655.1 Betaproteobacteria bacterium | reverse complement strand
CGGCAATAGATACGCGTGGAGGACACGGCGACGAAAAAGCGCCCATCGAAACGCGCATCGCGGGCGCGCAGGGCGCGGTAGCAGGTGCTGGAGTCCAGCGTCATGGCGGGCATTGTCGCGGGAAAGGCCAAGGCCTGCTCGCCGTTTTCGGACATTACGGCGCGGAGTCCGAAAACGGCGAGCTCGGGGAAAGGCAAGGGCATAAGATGCCGTCATGAAGCCGGCCGACTACGCCCGCCTGGTGGCGCTCGCCGCGATCTGGGGCGCGGCCTTCATTTTCATGCGCATCGCGGCGCCCGTATTCGGCCCGGCCTGGACGGCGGAGCTGCGCGTGCTGCTCGGCGGCCTCGCCCTGCTCGCCTGGTTCCGCGCGCTCGGCTTCGACCCGGGCCTGCGCGTTCACTGGCGCTTCTACCTGCTGATCGGCACGGTCAACATTGCCGTGCCATTCGTGCTCTATTCGTATGCCGCGATGCACGCGCCGGCATCGCTGCTGTCGATCACCAATGCCACTTCGCCGATCTTCGGCCTTGCCTGGGCTGCGCTATTTGGCGATGAGCGCGTGACGCTGCGCAAGGCATTCGGGCTCGGACTCGGCGTGGCGGGCGTGGCCCTGCTGGCCCAGCCGTCGGGCGTCGCTTCGGGATTGGCCATCCTCGCGGCGCTGGGCGCCTGCTGCGCCTATGGGCTCGCCGGCCCGCTGATCAAGCGCTACGCCGGCGGTGCTTCGCCCCGCGGCATGGCGGCCGGCAACCAGCTCGCCGCGGCCTTGGTGCTGATTCCGCTGCTGCTTTTCATGCCGCCGCTGGCGGCGCCTTCAGCGCTCGCCATCGCGAACATGCTGGCGCTCGCCCTGCTCGCCAGCGGCGTGGCCATCGTCCTCTACTTCCGCCTGATCGCCGACGTCGGCGCCACCCGCGCGCTCACCGTCACCTACCTGATCCCGCTCTTTGGCATCTTCTGGGGCTGGCTCCTGCTCGGCGAAGCCCTCCCCGCCGCCGCGCTGGCCGGCGGTGTTTTGATTCTGGCCGGGACGGTCCTCGTCACCCGCAGCTAAAATTAGGGACAGACCCCATTTTTCACATGGTGATAAATAGGGTCTGTCCCTATTTATTCCATGCCTGCCTACCCGAACCTCTTTCGCCCGCTCGACCTGGGCTTTGTCACGCTGCCGAACCGGATCCTCATGGGCTCGATGCATATGGGGCTGGAGGCGCGGCCCGACGGGATGGAGCGGCTGGCCGCGTTCTATGCCGAGCGTGCCAAGGGCGGCGCGGCGCTGATCGTCACGGGTGGATTCTCGCCGAACGATGCCGGCAATCTCACGACGCACCGGGCGCAGTTCAGCACCACGGACGATGCGCACCAGCACCGCGTCATCCCGCAGGCCGTGCACGCCGCTGGCGGGCGCATCGTGCTGCAGCTCCTGCACTCGGGCCGCTACGGCTACCACGAGAAGATCGTCGCGCCATCGCCGCTGAAGGCGCCGATCAACCAGCACGCGCCGCGCGAACTGCCCGCCGCCGAGATCGAGAGCACGATCGCGGATTTCGCCGCAGCGGCGAAGCTCGCGCGCGACGCGGGCTATGACGGCGTCGAGGTGATGGGCTCGGAAGGCTACCTCCTCACGCAGTTCCTCGTGCCGCGCACCAACCAGCGCCTGGACGGTTGGGGCGGTTCGCTGGAGAACCGCATACGCTTCCCGGTGGAAGTGGTGAAGGCCGTGCGCGCCGCTGCCGGCAGGGATTTCATCATCGTCTACCGCATTTCCGTGCTCGAACTGGTCGAGGGCGGCCTGTCCACCCAGGAGATGCAGCAGGTGGCGCGCGCGGTGGAAGCCGCCGGCGCGGACATCCTCAACTCCGGCATCGGCTGGCACGAGGCACGCATCCCCACCATCGCGCAGGCAGTGCCGCGCGGCGGCTTCGCCTGGGCGACGCGCCCCATCAAGGAAGCGGTGAAGATTCCGGTGATCGCCTCGAACCGCATCAACGCACCCGAGATCGCCGAGGAGATCCTCGCGCGAGGCGACGCCGACATGGTGTCCCTCGCCCGCGCCTTCCTCGCCGATGAGGCGTTCGCCAACAAGGCGAAGGCGGGCGACCGCGCCGGCATCAACATCTGCATCGCCTGCAACCAGGCCTGCCTCGACCACTACTTCATCAACCAGCCGGCGAGCTGCGTGGTCAATCCGCGCGCCGGCCGCGAGACGCAGCTGTTCTTCACGCCGACGAAGAAGAAGAAACGCATTGCCGTGATCGGCGGCGGTCCCGCGGGCCTTTCCTGTGCAGCGGTCGCCGCCGAGCGCGGCCACGAGGTCGTGCTGTTCGAAAAATCGGGCGAGCTCGGCGGCCAGTTCAACCTGGCGAAGAAGATTCCCGGCAAGCTCGAGTTCGGTGAGTCCGTCGCGTACTACGCCGAGCGCCTGCGCCGCGCCGGCGCCAAAGTCATGCTCAAGCATGCCCCCAGCGCGGCCGAGCTCGCCCAGTTCGACGAAGTGGTGCTCGCCACCGGCATCGACCCACGCAAGCCCGCCATCCCCGGCATCGACCACAAGAGCGTCGCCAGCTACGTCGACGTGTTGAGCGGCCGCGTGCAGCCCGGTGCGAACGTGGTGATCATCGGCGCGGGTGGCATCGGCTTTGACGTCGCGCTCTATCTTCTCGAGCGCAACGAGCGCGCAACGCTCGACGCAAAGGCCTTCGCGGCGCACTGGGGAATCCTGCAGGACCCGGCCCTCTCAGGCGGCCTCGACCCCAAGGGCCTGCCCCCGCCACATCCCGCGCACCGCATCACGATGCTCAAGCGCTCGGCCACGCCCTTCGGCACCACGCTGGGCCGCACCACCGGATGGGTGCATCGGGCGGAACTCGCGAGGAACGGCGTGAAATCGATCAAGGGCGTCATCTACAACCGCATCGATGACGCCGGCGTGCACATCACGGTGGACGGCAAGGAGAGCGTCATCCTGGCCGATACCGTGGTGATCTGCGCCGGGCAGGAGCCGTTGCGCCCTGTAGCGGCCAAGCACCTGATCGGCGGCGCCAAGGAAGCGGGCGAGCTCGACGCCAAGCGCGCCATGCTGGAAGGCGCGGAGCTGGCCGCCTCGCTCTAAGCGTGAACGCCGCGACGCTCGCCGGCTGCGCCGCAGTATTGCTTTGGTCCACGCTCGCGCTGCTCGCCGCTGGCGCAACGCGCCTCCCGCCGCTGCAGCTCCTCGCGCTCACTTTCGCCGTCGCCAGCATCGTAGGCCTGGCTTGGGCCGCGCTGCGGCACGTCAACCTTTGGCGCGAAGCGCGCGCGCATCGCGGCGCATTGCTGCTCACGACCGCGGCGCTGGGCAGCTATCACTTCTTCTATTTCATCGCCCTGGCGAACGCGCCGGTCGTGGACGCGAGCCTCATCGCCTACCTGTGGCCGCTGCTCATCGTGGTGTTCGCCGGTGCCTTCGGCGGCGCGCGCGTCACGCGCTGGCACCTGGCGGGAGTCGCCCTCGGCCTGGCCGGCGCGTGGCTGGTGATCGCGGCGCGCGGCCCGCTTGCGCTGTCGTCGCGCTACGCACTCGGCTACGGCGCGGCGCTCGCCTGCGCTTTCGTCTGGTCCGCCTACTCGGTGGCCAACCGCCGGCATGCCGGAGCGCCCACGGCACTGGTGGCGCTCGCTTGTTGCGCGGTAGCACTGCTCGCGCTCATCGCGCATGCGCTCCTGGAGACCACTGCCCTGCCCTCGAGCCGCGAGTGGCTGGCCATCCTGCTGCTGGGCATCGGGCCGGTGGGCGCCGCTTTCTTCCTCTGGGACCATGGCACCAAGCGCGGCAACCTGCCTCTGCTCGGTGCGCTGTCCTACGCCGCACCGGTGCTGTCCACGGCGCTACTGGTCGCTTTTGGCGACGCCACCGGTTCCTGGCAGCTCGCCGCGAGTTGCGTGCTGGTGGCGGGCGGCGCGGCGCTCGCCACATACGCGGACCGCCGCGGCGGCTAACATAGGCCCATGGGCAAGACTCCTGTCGCGGTGATCGCCGGTGCCGGCGAAGGCTTGGGATTCGCGCTGGGCAGGCGCTTCGCGAAAGCCGGCTACAACGTCGCCCTCGCCGCGAGGAGCGCGGATCGCCTCGCCCGCCTCGCGGGCGACATCGTGACGAGCGGCGGCAAGGCCTTTGCAGCGCCCACCGACCTGCGCGAGGAACAGGAAGTGCTGGCGCTGTTCGATGCGCTGGAGTCCGAGCACGGCCCGGTGGAGGTGGCGGTGTTCAATGCCGGGGCGAACTTTCGCGCCTCGATCCACGAAACGCCCGCCGACATGTTCGAGAAGGTCTGGCGGCTGGGCTGTTACGCGGGGTTCCTCTTCGGCCGCGAGGCGGCGCGGCGCATGGCGGCGCGCGGCAAGGGAACGATCCTCTTCACCGGCGCCACTGCCTCGGTGCGCGGCGCCTCTCAATTCGCCGCTTTTGCCGCCGCGAAGAACGGCCTGCGCGCAGTGGCGCAGTCCATGGCGCGCGAACTCGGCCCGAAGAACATCCACGTCGCGCACGTCGTCATCGACGGCATGATCGACACGGCCGCGGTGCGCGCGCGATTCGCGGATCGCGTGAAGGACCTGGGGCCGGAGGCGATGCTCGCCACCGACGGGATCGCCGAGCTGTACTACCAGATCCACGTCCAGCAGCGCTCGGCCTGGACCTTCGAAGCGGACCTGCGTCCCTGGGCGGAGAAGTTCTGACCATGCAAGCCCCCGACGCGCAGCGCCTGTTCCAGAGGATCGCCGCCAACATCGAGCAGGTGATGCGCGGCCAGCACGCGCAGGTGCGAAAGCTCCTCGCCGCGTTTGCCGCCGGCGGCCACGTGCTGGTGGACGATTTCCCGGGCACCGGCAAGACCACGCTCGCCAAGTCGCTCGCGGCATCCATCGGGGCGAAGTTCTCGCGCGTGCAGTTCACGCCGGACCTCCTGCCGTCGGACATCCTCGGGGTGTCGGTGTTCAACCAGCGCGACCAGAGCTTCGAGTTTCGCGAGGGGCCGGTGTTCACCTGCATCCTGCTGGCCGACGAGATCAACCGCGCGAGCCCCCGCACGCAGTCGGCGCTGCTGGAGGTGATGGCCGAGGGTCAGGTGTCGGTGGAGGGCCGCACGCACGTGATGGACCCGCTGTTCTTCGTGGTGGCGACGCAGAACCCGGTGGAGTTTCGCGGCACCTACCCGCTGCCCGAAGCGCAGATGGACCGCTTCGCGTTGTGCCTTGCGCTGGGCTACGTCGATGCGGACACCGAAGTGGC
This sequence comes from Betaproteobacteria bacterium, assembly GCA_031391655.1. Classification (GTDB taxonomy): domain Bacteria; phylum Pseudomonadota; class Gammaproteobacteria; order Burkholderiales; family SG8-39; genus JAABQT01. The sequence continues at coordinate 9,898 of JANMUO010000211.1, read as the reverse complement.
AGTGCTCAGCGCGCAGGACCTTGGCCACCCGCTGGATGCGATCCGGCCGGTGGCCTCGCGCGAGGAGGTGCTGGGGCTAAAGGCCGCGGCGCAGCGCGTGCGTATGTCCGATGAATTGAAGCACTACGTCGTCGAGCTGGTGCGCCGCACGCGCACGGCGCCGCAGGTGCTGCTGGGCTGCGGTCCACGCGCCTCGATTTCCCTCACGCACACCGCGAAGGCGTTGGCGCTCTTCGATGGCGAGGATTTCGTGCGACCGGAGCACGTGCAGGCGCTCGCCGTACCCACGCTCGCGCATCGCATGGTGCTCGATCCCCAGGCGCGCTTTGCCGGCGTCACCGCGCAAAGCCTGGTCGCCGACATCCTGCGCGAGGTGAAAGTTCCCGCTTGAGGCGGCTGATCTACATCGCGTTGCGCGCGGTCAGCGCCATGGACCACTGGCTGCGGGAGCGGCTCACCATCGCCGGCTGGATCGCGCTGGGCGCCGCAGCCGCGGCCGGCGCAGCCGGCATCGACACCAACCAGGGGGCGAGCCTGCAGGCGGCGGCGCTGCTCGCCTGCCTGCTGCTGCTTTCGTGGGTCGCGAGCTTCGCCTTCCGCGCGCGCGTGAGCGCGCAGCGCGAGCTTCCGCGCTACGCGACGGCGGGCGAGCCCTTCAGCTACGCCGTGGCGATCTCCAACCATGGCAAGCGAGCGCTCTCCGGTGTCGCCGTCGTCGAGGCGTTTCGCGACCCGCGCCCGCGCTACGCCGACTGGAAGCGTGCGCGCGAACCGGGCGAAGAGCGGCGCAACTGGTTCGACCGCAACGTCGGGTACTTTCGCTGGCGCTGGCTGATCGAGCGCGCGACCCCCGAACCACCGCGTGAGGCGCCATTGCCGGACGTTGCCGCCGGCGCGAGCGAGACGCTGCGCCTCACGCTCACGCCGCGCCGACGCGGACGCATCGAGTTCGCGGGCCTGGTCCTCAATCGCCGCGATCCGCTCGGCCTGGTGCAGGGCCTGGCGCGCCTCGCGCTTCCTGCTCGCGTCATCTCGCTGCCGCGCCGCTACCGGCTGCCGCGGCTCTCCTTGCCGGGACGGCGCAAGCACCAGCCCGGCGGCGTTTCGCTCTCGAGTTCCGTAGGCGACTCGGAAGAGTTCCTCTCCCTGCGCGAATACCGCCCGGGCGACCCCATGCAGCGCATCCACTGGAAGAGCTTCGCGCGCACCGGCCGCCCGATCGTGAAGGAGTTCCAGGACGAGTTCTTCGAGCGCCACGCGCTGGTGCTCGATACGTCGAGCCGCCGCGGCGAGGACGAGGCTTTCGAAGACGCGGTGGCGGTGGCGGCGTCTTTCGTCTACACCATCGACACGCAGGAATGCCTGCTGGACCTGCTTTTCGTGGGCACCGAGGTGCACCACAGCACTGCGGGCCGCGGCCAGCTGCACGCAGAGCAGATGCTGGAGACGCTGGCGGGCGTCAGGGCGAGCGATGCCGGGGACTTCGAACGGCTGGAGCGCGCGGTGCTTGCGCAATGCGCCCAGCTCACCAGTTGCGTTCTGGTGCTGGTGGCCTGGGACGAGGCGCGACGCGGCCTTGCCAACCGCCTTGCGGCGAGCGGGGTCGAAGTGCGCGCGATCCTCGTTTGCGCGCAGGCGGACGCGCCCCACGAAGCGCCCGCGTGGCTCCTCGTCGTGCACCCGGGCGCGATCGAAGCTGGGCTGGCCCAGCTGGAACGCAAGGTGCTGCGATGAACCTGCCGCCCGTCCTCGTCGGCGCGGCGTTGGTGTTCTGGGGCTGGCACGGCGGAAACCTTGCGGTTGCAGTGCCCTTGGCGCTGCTCCTGGAAGCGCCGCGCTGGGTGCGGCTGCGCTTTGTACTCGAGGATGCCGACTACGCGCGCATCTCGGATTTGTGCACGGTGTTCTTCGTCGGCACGGCGGTGGTCATCGGCGCCAATCGCGGCGTGTCGCAGGGTGTCATCGGCGCCGTGCAGTGGCTCCCCGCCATCCTGTCGCCGATCCTGCTGGCGCAGTACCTCGGTGCGGCTGACCGCGTGCCGCTCACGGCCCTGTTCCGATACCTGCGCAAGCAGAAGGAGCGCAACCCCGCTCTCAAGGTGCCGATGCTGGACACGGGAGGCGTTTACGTTGCCTTGTGCGTCATCGCCGCCGGCGTGGGCAATCCGAATGCGCGCGGCTACTACGCCGGCGCGGTGCTGCTGGCGGCCTGGGCGCTCTTTGCCCTGCGGCCGCGCCACGCGAGCCTTCGCGTCTGGGTACTGCTGTTCGCCTTGGGCGCCGGACTGGGCTACGTCGGGCAATTGGGCATGACCGAGCTTCAGGCACGGCTCGGTGAATGGATTGCCGATTGGCACATGCGCCGCGCGGAGAACGATCCGGCGCGCAGCATGACCGACATCGGCACCCTCGGGCGCCTGAAACAGCGCGACACCATCGTGGCGCGCGTCACCGGCACGCGGCAGGACGTCGGACGCGCGCGGCTCCTGCATCGCGCGAGTTTCAACGCCTATGTCGGCAGCACCTGGGTCGGGCGGCGCTCCACGCGCGGCCCATTGCAGGCGGAGGAAGGCGGCGCCAACTGGACCCTCGCGCCTGGGGTGGGCGATGCACGCCTGCAGATTGCGCTGCGCGTCGAGCGCCGGCGCACTCTTCTTTCACTGCCGCCGGGGGTGACCCGCGTGACCGGCCTTGCGGCCACCGAAGCAATTCGCACCGGTCTGGGCGTGGTGCAGGCCGCGGTGGAGGGCGACTGGATCCAGTACGGCGCGGAGTTTGGTTCTCCGATCGCCTACTACGATCCGCCGGCTATCGACGACGACCAGCTGCCGCAGGCCGAACGCGAAACCTTCAGCCGCCTCGCGCAGGAGTTGGGCCTCGCCGCCCTGCCGCAGGAGCAGGCCGTGCGGCGCGTGCTGCAGCACCTGGGCGGCTTTACCTACTCGCTGTGGCGCGAGACGCCACCGCCCGCGGGCGTGACCCCGCTTGCGGATTTCATGACGCGCACGAAGAGCGGGCATTGCGAATACTTCGCCTCGGCGGCCGTCCTGCTCTTGCGCGCGGCAGGCATTCCCGCGCGCTACGCCACGGGCTACTCGGTGCAGGAATACAGCGCGCTCGAGGGCGCCTACGTCGTGCGAGCCCGCCACGCGCACGCCTGGACGCGCGCGTGGCTGGACGGGCGCTGGATCGACCTCGATCCCACGCCGCCGGACTGGTTCGGCCTGGAGCAGAGCCGGCTCGCGCCGGTGTGGGAGAAACTTGCCGACTTCCTGCGCTGGGCGGCCTACCGCTGGAGCCAGCGCGAGGAAATGCAGGCGAGCGATGCCTGGTGGGCGGTATTGGCGGTACTGGTGGTGATCCTGGGATGGCGGCTGTTGCGCGGGAAGCGTGTGTTGCTCGGGTCAAGCACGGAGCCCGCTCGGGCAAGGCGTTACCAGGGAGCGGATTCGGAATTCTACGCACTGACGAAGTCGCTGCCGCCGCGCGCGGCGGGCGAAACGCTGTCGGCCTGGCTCGCGCGCGTCGCACCGGGCAGGTACGAGGAGGCGCTGATGCTGCACCAGCGCTATCGCTTCGATCCCAAAGGGCTTGATGTGGAGCAACGCGTTCGGCTGCGGGAACTTTGCCGTACCGGCACCTAGCATTCTCTTTTCCCGTTGGACGCTACAATGTAAGGCGCGTTTCAAGCGGGCTATCCCCTGCGGCGCCGCGAAGAAGACGAAAAAGACACAGGATGGAGGTTCGCCCATGAATCAGTTGTGCGCATACCGCTCGGTGGGCGGCGCGCTCTTGCTCAGCGCCCTGTGCAGTCTATTTTCGACCCCACTTGCACATGCCGAGGATGGTGCCCGGCACGCCACCCCGCCGTCTGGCAAGGCGCTGGTGTCCATCTTTCGCATTGACCGTGAGCCGTCAGCCGCGCAGTTGCCGGTGATCGTCAACACGGCGCTCGTCGGCGAGCTGGCGCATGGCACCTTCATCACGGCGACCGTCAGTCCCGGGAACACTTACCTGCGCATCGGCGACCGAGTGCTGAGCACACTCTCTTTTGTGGCCGCGGCCAACCAAACCTATTTTGTGCGGGTTGAGGCCATCTACGGTCAGACTCTGGTGCGCACAGAGGTGTATCTGGTGAGCGAAACCGAGGGCCGCCGCGCGCTTGCGCAAAGTCGCTTTGTCGGGGTCGCGCCGTCGATAGTGGCCGCCACGCCGCCCCCACAGAAGCCGAGCGTGGCCGCCGCGCCTGCTCCAGCGGAACCAGCACCCGCGCCGGAGATGTCGGCACCCCCTGAGCAAGGCAGTGAGAGGGACTTTGCGCTCATCGTGAGCGCGGGTTCGTTCTCATTGGCCAATGGCAACCAGGTGGTCGGTGGCCTTCCGAGTACCTACGACACCACTTCCACGTCGGTGTTCGGTGTTGAGGCCGAGTGGCGCCGTGGGGCGGGCTTTGCCATAGGCGGGGAGGTCTTCTCTTACAGGAATGATCTGGTCTCGACCGGAGCAATACCCAATGCCCAGCAGGACGTACTCGCAATCATGGTGAACGGAAAGTATTATTTCCGCGCTGCAAGCTGGCTTTATCCTTTCGTGGGCGCAGGCATCGGTCTAGCCACCGCCACCTATAGTGGTGGCTTCAGCGGAAACGCGACAGGCCTGGCTTATCAGGGCCTGGCGGGACTGGAATTGCGCTTCAAGCCGGTCGGTCTCTATGTGCAGTACAAGTATCTTGTCTCCACAACCGGTGACACCGGCAATGAGGCAAAGGTCGGTGGCAGCGGAATTCTTGCCGGAGTAAGTCTCATCTTCTGAGGCTCGCGCAGGTCAGCTGCAGAATCCCAGGATTCGCTCCTCCGCCGAGCATGGCTTTACGGGCTTCACCAGAGATCTCGTACCGGTCTTGCCGAGGCAGGCGCGGATTTCTCTCGTCGTGGGCGGGTAGTAGGTCCAACCCGGCCCGAGCGGCGGCGTAGCCAGGCTGACCTCGCGCCATTTGGGATGGCCCTTCGCCTGCAGCGTCGCAAAATTCTGGCACAGCGATCGCGCAAACCGGGTCAGGTGATTCCGCGTGAACTCCAGGTTGAAATCGTAAGTGACCAGGAACGCTCCCACGGCGATCGTCGTGAAGCTCTCCGTCAACAGGTTGGGATAGCTGCTCGCATTGACGGTCGAATGGGAATAGACGGTCAGCGGCAGCTTGCTCGAGGGATGCGCGGGATCGAACTTCAGCAGCTTGATGTACTTCTGCGCCTCGGGCTTCATGTTGGCGATGAGCGGCGCTGGCTGCCCCGCCGCGACAACGACGACATCGACCGTCTTGTCGCCGATCAACTTGACCAGCGCTTCCTCGTTCGAGAGATAGCTGGCATTTGCTTCCGGGATGGGCCCATTGAACATCATCCGGTACAGGGTATGCGCAATCAGGGCGGCGCCGCTGCCCAGGATGCCGCCGTTGATCTTTGCCTTCTCGATGTCGTGGAGATAGTTCAACGGCGAATCGGCCCGCACGACGTAGTGAATCTCGGTGTTGTAGAGCGGCAGGATCACGCGGAGCGGTCGGATGATGGTGCTGGCATCCGCGTTGCCGCCAGCCGCCCGGTCGACGAAAGCCTGGTAGACGTCGGCCTGGACGATCGCGAATTTCACGCCCGGGTCGTAGCGAAGATGCTTGATGTTTGCGGCCGAACCCGCCGTGGGCAGAACCTCCAGCGTGATGGTGGCATCGGGGGCGACAAATTTTGCGAGATCGACGCCGATGGCAAAATAAGTGCCCTTTTCATTGGCTGTCACGATCTTGTACTCGGCCGCCGCGACAGCTGCCCCGCCGTGAAAGCAAAACGCTGCCGCCATGATCGTGCCGAGCAGCGTACCGACAAGTGGTCTGGCCATGTTATTCCCTCCTCTGTGTGGGTGTCGGGGTGCACAGCCCAAGGGCCGCGACCGCCTCTGTGCACGCCTCCTGGCGAGGCGGCTCCTGCCCGCCCGCCTTGCCGGCGTCGGTTGCTTCGGGACGCGCGCTCGCCGCTTTGATGGCCGCAGCAGCTTGTGCTTGCTTCTTCTGATCGGGTGTCATTGTGCACAGTCCAAGGGCCGCAGCCGCCTCCGTGCACAATTCTTGACGAGGCGGCGCCCGTCTGCCCGCCGTGGCGGCGTCGGCTGCCTGGGGACGCGCGGACAGGCCGGCAGCAGCTTTCTCCTGCCGTAATTCCACGGTCTCGCGGTCCGCGCGCTGCTCGCTTCCGACTGCAGGCCTTGGGTCGGCAAGCGGAGTCCCGGGCGGCGAGCTCGCGCGGCTCGCGGGCTTGGCGACGTCGTCAGCCTTCGCCGGGGTCGTATCGCGGGCAGCCGCTTCCCCGCCAATAACGCCGGCGCCGGCAGAACCGCCGCGACCGCTCGCTTCGCCGCTCGCGGCTGGCGGCTGCGGCGCGACAACGAGGGAACGCTGGCTGTAAGTGTAGTAACCCAGCACGGCAATGGCCGCGAGAACCGCCGTGGCGACGATCACTCGAGGATGCGCGCGAGGCAAAGGCTTGTAGACATCTGCGGCGGGCTGCGCCGGGTCGCGCGCGTCCGTCCCGCGCCCCGGCAGCTGGCCGTGGCACTGATAGCAGGTGCTCGCCGTTACATCACTCACCGCCCCGCAGCGCGGGCACGGGACCAGGTGCAATGCTCCGCCGCAGGCGCTGCAGAACTTCGCGTCCGCCGGATTGACCTGTTCGCAGAACGGGCAATTGTTTAGAGACATGAATGAACCTGCAAGCCGACGGCGTGAGTTTCGCCGATGACTAGTATTCTAGGGCGGCCAGGACACGGGCGATAAGTGAAAAATTGAGTCAGGCAGAGTGCGCTATCGGGCGCCCGGCTCCCCTTTGGCAGACAATGCCGCTTGGCGCCGGCACTTTGCGCCATCGCCAATTCCGGCTCGAACCGCACGCGCTTCATTGCGTGACGGGCTCTTAGGTACCTTGAGATGGCGCCCCCAGGGTCAGGGGAATCGCGCGCCGGCAATGACCGATTGCCCATCGCCGGTGAATCCAATAAGCTCTTGATCAATCAGGACTTAAGGGGAATGAGGTACGCAGAGCTGTTAAGAGTGGGACCGAAATGTCTGTCTGATTGATATTGTGGAAGGAGATATGCCATGAGCGTCAGAGGATGTGCAGTTGCAGGGCTGGTAGCTTTGGTGCTGGGCGTGGGCGGATGCGGTACGGTCCATCCGCCTGTGGCCGAACCTGGAAGCGGGATCGATACGCCATATCTGGTCGGCCCGGGCGATACACTCAGCATCGTCGTATGGCGCAATCCGGAGTTGTCTATCAGCGTTCCGGTGCGCCCCGACGGAAAGATCACCACGCCGCTGGTGGAAGATCTGCCGGCGAGCGGCAAGACCGCGACGCAGCTTGCCCGGGACATCGAAAAAGTCCTGGCCAAGTACATCCAGAGCCCGGTGGTCACGGTCATCGCCACCGTTTTCGTCGGGCCTTACAGCCAGCAGGTCCGCGTGATCGGCGAGGCGGCGAAGCCCCAGGCGCTGGCCTACCGTGAAAGCATGACGCTCCTGGATGTCATGATCGCCGTGGGCGGCATCACCGATTTTGCGAACGGGAACAAGGCGAGCATCCTGCGCACCGGCGGCGGCAAGACCGAGCAGTTCAGGGTGCGGCTGGTAGATCTCGTCAGGGGGGGCGACCTGTCGGCCAACGTGGCGATGCGCCCGGGTGATGTTCTAATCATACCGCAGAGCTTTTTCTAGCCTCTGGATGAAAGCACCCGGAGGATTAGAGAATGCATGAGCTGGCGGGCCAAATCCTCTCGCACCTGCAGGCCGCCTGGCGCTACCGATGGTACGCGGTGGTCATTGCCTGGATCATTGCATTGGGCGGCTGGATCGCCGTCTACCTGACGCCAGATCGCTACGAAGCTTCCGCCCGGGTCTACGTGGACACCCAGTCGGTGTTGAGGCCCCTGCTGTCTGGTCTCGTGGTGCAGCCCAATGTCGATCAAATGGTCACGATGATGAGCCGAACCTTGATCAGCCGCCCGAACCTGGAGAAGGTGATCCGGATAGCTGACATGGACATCGGGCTCAATACTTCCGAGGACCGCGAGCAATTGATTACCCGCCTGAGCAGGGAACTCGCCATCAAGAGCGCAGGCGGCGAAAACCTTTACACCATCGCCTATACCGACAAGAACCCGCAAGAGGCGAAGCGAGTGGTGCAGTCGCTGCTCACGATATTCGTGGAAGGAAGCCTGGGCGACCAGCGAAAGGACTCCGACGCGGCGCGACGCTTCATCGACGAGCAACTCAAGATCTACAACGAGAAGCTGATGGCCGCCGAGACCGCGGTGACCGAGTTCAGGCGCCGGCACATGGGACTCATGGCCGGCGACAGGCGAGACTACTATACGCGGCTGGTTGCGGCGCAGGCTGCCCTGAGTGCGGCGACGCTGGAGCTCAAAGAAGCTGAAAACAGCCGGGACGCGATCAAGAAACAGCTCGCGGGTGCCGAAGAGATCCCGTCTCTGCTGGGCGACAAGAGCGCAGACGAGGGGGGCCATACCGAGATCGACACCCGCATCCAGGCCCTCGAGCAGAAGCTCGACGGTCTGCGGCTCAACTACACGGAGCTGCATCCCGATATCGTCGCCATCGTGCGCATCATCGCCCAGTTGAAAGAGCAGAAGAAGGCAGAGGCCAAGCTGAGGAAACCGTCCGCGCGTGCAACCCAGGCCCAGGACCCGGTCTATCAGCAGTTGACCGTCTCCCTGGCGTCGGCCGAAGCGAACGTGGCTGCCATGAAGGCCCGGGTGGCGGAGTACGGCAAGCGCCATGACGAGCTAAAAGCGGCGGCCAATGCGGTGCCCCAAGTCGACGCGGAGTATACGCAGCTTACCAGGGACTACGAAGTGACCAAGAAGAACTACGAAAACCTGCTGTCGCGGCGCGAATCAGCCCAGATTTCCGGCGATATGGAAACGAGAGCGAGCGTGATGAACTTCCGGGTGATCGACCCGCCCCAGGTGCCGTCCGTACCCAAGGCGCCCAACCGCCGGCTGCTGATGTCGCTTGTCTTGTTCGCGGCGCTCGGGGGCGGGCTCGGTGCTGCTCTTCTGATCAGCCAGATTCGGCCCACGCTCAACGACGAGCGCAGGCTGAGGGAGGTGAGCGGGCTGCAGGTGCTCGGCACGGTCGCCATGGTCTGGACCGATGCGCAGCAGGCGCGCCGGACCCGGGGACTGGTCGCGCTCCTGATTTCCATCGCGAGCCTGCTGTCGGCTTACGCCGCGATCATGGCGGGGCTCATGCTTACCGCGTTGAGGGTTTAGGATGAGCATCATTGAAAGAGTGGCGGAGCTGCTCGGCTCGGTTCCCGAGACGCACCGAAAACCTTCGGCGGCGCGTGAGGGAGCCGATACGCTGGCACCGAACCTGGTCGAACGGGCCGCTGGTGATAGTAGGCGGCGCTCTGAGAGGACGACCGGGACTACCCGGATTTTCAGGGTCGATCTGGACAGGCTGCGCAAGCAAAGCATCATCACGCCCGACGGCGAGCGTGGCCCGATCGCGGAGGGTTTCCGACGCATCAAACGGCAGATCCTGGCCAACGTGGCCACTACCAAGGCCGGCGAGCCGGCCAACCTCGTGCTGGTGACGAGCGCGCTGGCGGGGGAAGGCAAGACGTTCTGCGCGATCAATCTCGCGATCAGCATCGCCCTGGAGATGGATCGCACCGTGCTGCTGGTAGACGCCGACGTGGCCAAGCCGTCCGTGCCACAGGCGCTCGGCATCAAAGCGCAAATAGGATTGCTGGACGTGCTGCTCGATCGCCGGATCGACCTGGCGGAAGTGCTGTGCAAGACCGACATCGACAAGCTCACCGTCCTGCCGGCCGGC
>JANMUO010000180.1:0-2795 GCA_031391655.1 Betaproteobacteria bacterium | reverse complement strand
CTCTTGCCGATCGGCACGACCACCTGCGTCGCGATTGCCCAGATCGCCAGCACCACGCCGATCAGGAAGAACTGCCCGGCGATGAACAGGACGATCACGAACATGATGAAGATCCGGTAAATGAACGAGGCGATGCCGTAGACGGTCATCCAGGCGCCCTCGCCCGGGGACTCCGCCGGATTCTCGGCATCCTTGAACTGGCAGGCGTAGCGCTGGAAGAGATAGCCGAGGTACTTGTTGGCGCGCGTGCCAAGATTCGGTATCTCGATCGCGTCCGCGAGCACGTAGTAGCCGTCGAAGCGCAGCAGCGGGTTGCCGTTGAACAACAGCGTCGAGATGCCGCTGATCAGCATCACGTTGTAGGCGACCGAGCTCACCGCGCCCGGCTCGACGCTCAGCCAGACGAAAAGCGCGAGCGACCCGAGGAACAGCTCCACCGCGATGCCCGCGGCGCCGACCACCATGCGCTGGTACTTGTCGCGGAATCCCCACGACGCCGAGGCGTCGACGTAGGGCACTGGCGTGAGCACCAGCAGCATGATGCCGATCTCGTGCACCTCGCCGCCCCATCGCTTGGTCGCGTACGCGTGTCCCAGCTCGTGCAGCGCCTTGACCGCCGGATACACGAGCCATAGCAGCAACAGGTTCTGCGGTGCGAGGATCCGGTCGATCACGTTCTCGGTGAGATCGGTCCAATGCGACGCCGCCAGGACCGCCCCGGTGCCCACGACGGCCAGCCAGAGCACTAAGCCGAACCAGCCGAACAGCGGTTGCACCAGGGGCATGGTGCGTTCCAGGAAGCGGTCCGGATCGAACAGCGGAAAACGCAGGGCCAGCGGCGTCCACAGGCGGCGCTTCCACTCCATCCTTTCGTGTCGCTGGTGCCGCCGGAAAACTTCCATGCTGTCCGGGGGCACGTCGCAGAGCAGTGCGTCCGCGGAATGCAGCTGTCCAAGCAGCCGGATGACCTCTTCCTGCGTGGGCGCGGCGTCGCCGAGGTGCGTGCCGGTCGCCTCCCAGAGCTGCTGTACCGTCCTGTCGCCGTCCATCAGGCCGATGAAATGGTGCGCGGCCGGGGAGAAGCGATGCGAGCGCCCGGCGGCCTGATCCTGGAGGACGAACCAGACTTTGCCGCGATACGCGTGCCGGTGAATCAGGGCGTGCGCGCGAATGCGGGGCTTGAGCGTCGCAACTCGATACCAGGAAGGGCTGAAAAGCGCGTCACTCACGCGGGCCGGCCATTACGGCCACCAGGACCAGACCCACATGCGCAGCCAGTGCACGATCTTGTGGGTCCAGATCCAGATCAGCCTGCGGCGTTCCACCTGGATCTTCCCCACGCCCTCCATGCCGGGGCGCAGCTTCTCGATTCCGCCTTGCGCAGTCGCTTCCACGCGGAAGAAATTGCGGCCCTCCTCGACCACCGAGACCGGGGTGATTTTTTCCACCACCAGCGGCACCGGGTCGTGCGGCATGCTGGACAGCGCAAGGTTGCCGCCCTGGCCTACCGCGACGCTCGTAATGTCGCGTTCGTCCACCTTCATGATGATGCGGTAGGCGTCCAGCGGCGCCAGTTCGAACAGCACGTTGCCGCGCTCGACTGGTGCGCCGAGGGACTGGCTCAGATCGCCCTTCACGACGATGGCGTCGAACGGCGCCAGCATGCGGGTGCGCGAGAGCTGTTCTTCGATGAGGGCGAGCTGCGCCTCGGCCTGCTCGAGTTGCGCGCCGAGCACCTGCACCCGCGCGCGCTGATGGCCCGCCAGGGCCTCGCGGTACTCGCTGGTTCGCTGGGCGCGCTGGCTCACCCATTTCAGGCGCTCGAGCCGCAGATCCCGGTCATCGAATGCGACGAGCAGGTCGCCTTTGCGCACCACGTCGCCGGCGCGCGCGCGGGGTTCGGCGATGTAGCCCGGGATCGCCGCCGCGACCGCGCGCTGCACCGTACCCTCGAGCGCCGCGTCGGCCGTCACCTGGTAGTCGCCGTCGACGATGGCGAAGAACAGCGTCGTCAGGACGGCGGCCCCAACCCAGAGCTTCAAGGCGACGTGGCGCGGCCCCACGAGATGGCGCGCGTGCGCCTCCAGGCTGTCCGCCGCCTTTTGCAGCAACCACCGGTCTTCCTTTCGCTTGACGTCGAGCACCGGGCCCACCAGCAGGGCAGCGTGCTCGCAAAGTTCCACCGTCCGCGCGTCGAACTCCTCGCCGACCGGGCGCTCCAGGACCAGGGCGCCGAGCACCTTTCCGCCTGCGGTCAGGGGGATCGTGCAGACCGCCCCGGCCCCATGCTGCTGGATCAACTCGGCATGCGCCCGGGTGACTTGGAAGGGCCCTCCTTTGCGCGCCGGATAGCTGACCGTCGCAAATTGGTCCGCGGCTTCGTCCATCGCCGCCTCGAGCGCCCGGACCAGGTTCGTTTTTTTGCCGAAGGCCGCGCTATGGGACAGCGCGCGCAGGTACATGTGCCGGCCCTTCAGGAAGCCGATACTGACCCTTTCGCAGCCCAGCGTGGTGGCGAGCTCGGTGACCACTGCCGTCGCGGCGGCCTGGAAGCGCTCGTGTTGCAGGGAGGTCGCGATGAGTTCCAACACCGTGACCAGGCGCGCTTTGCTGGTGAAGGTCTTGCGGCGGGCAAGGGCTTCGAGCCAGCCGATTCCCCAACCCAGGCGTTGCACGAGCTCGCGCAGCGCGAGCTCGTTGCGCGGCTCGACCTCGAGCGCGGCGGCGCCGTAGAGCTCGTCGTCCACGAGGATCGGATGGCCGATGAACACCGGCTCCTGCCGGCTCGCGCCGCG
>JANMUO010000156.1:0-11605 GCA_031391655.1 Betaproteobacteria bacterium | reverse complement strand
GACGATGATGAACGGCGTCATCAGCGCCGGGATCGAGACCGCGGCCGCGCTGATCATTTCACCGAAGCCCGCGCGCTCGTACTTCGGGTACTTGCGCCGCACCGCGTAGACATGCACGGTCGCCATCTGCGCCAGGCCGATCAGCAGACCGGGGATGATGCCGGCCAGCATCAGGGCGCCGATCGACACTTGCAGCACGCCGCCCCAGACGATCATCAGGATCGACGGCGGGATGATCACCGCCATCACTGCCGACACCGCGGTGATCGCCACCGAGAAGCTGATGTCGTAGCCTTCCTTCGTCTGCGCCTCGATGAAGATCTTCGACTGGCTGGCGGCGTCCGCGGTGGAGGAGCCCGAGATGCCGGCGAAGAAGATCGACAGCACCACGTTGACCTGGGCGAGCGCTCCCGGAAAATGGCCGACCAGCGCGCGCGACAGGCGCACCAGGCGGTCGGTGATGCCGCCGACATTCATCAGATTGGCGGTGAGCAGGAAGAACGGCACCGCCAGCAGGATGAAGGAGTTGTAGGCGTTGAACGTCTCCTGCACCAGGTTCATCGGCGTCAGGTGCGGCTCGATCACCATGATCGGCAGGCAGGCGAGGCCGAGCGCGAACGCCACCGGCACGCGCAGGACCAGGAGGGTGAAGAACACGCCGAACAGGATCAGCGCCGCGAAACCGGGCGTCAGGACGGTGGCGGCGCTCACGCCGGTCTCCCCATGAGGACGCGCACGTTGCCAGCCATGCGCTCGCCACCGAACACCAGCCAGGTGATCCCGGTGAGCGGCCAGGGCAGGTGGATCAGCCACAGCGGCAGCTCCGCGAGTTCGGAGTGGCGGTTCCAGGCGAAGCGCGTGAACTCCATCCCCCACCACGCGAACACCAGCGCGAACACCAGCACGAACGTTCCGGAGACGAGGTTGAGCAGCGCGGTGGCGCGCGCGCCCATCTGCGGCCAGAGGTCGACCTCGAAGTGCGTGCCTTCGCGCACGCCGAGCATGGCGCCGATCATGATCATCCAGATGAACAGGAACCTTGCCATCTCCTCGGTCCAGATATAGGACGGGATCAGGTCGGTGTAGCGCGAAAAAATCTGCAGGCTCACCGGGATGATGAGCACGGCGACGGAGAAGGCGAGCAACCCGGTGAGCAGCCGTCCGTACCAGTAAGTCATTCTTTTCAGCATAAAAAAACGGCGACGCGCCCGGCGCCGCCGCCTTCGTCTCCCGGAGATCTACTTGATCGCGTTGATCTTCGCCAGCAGCTCGCCGGCACCGATCTCTTTGGCGTAGTCCGCCATCACCGGGTCGACCAGCTTTTTCATCTGCGCGCGGTCGGCGAACGGCACGCGCTTCAATTTGCCCGACTTCTCCATCTGGTCGAGCTTGGCCGCGTCTTCGCTCGATTCGATGTCGCGGCCGTACTTGCCGGCTTCCTTGCCGGCCCTGAGCACCGCCTCCTGCAGATCCTTCGGCAGCTTGTTGAAGGTCTTCGTCGAGAAGCAGATCGGCCGGATGGTGATCGCGTGCTGCGTCATCGACAGGTGCGGCGCCACCTCGTAGAACTTCATCGATTCCACGCCCGCGGCCTCGTTCTCGCCCGCCGAGATGACATTGTTCTGGATCGCGTTGTACACCTCGTTGTAGGCGATCACGGTGGGCGCCATGCCGGCGGCCTGGAAAGTCTTGCTCCAGATCGGCGCGCCCTGCACGCGCACCTTGAGCGCCTTGAGTTCCGCCATGTTGCGCACCGGCTTGTTGACGAAGATGTTGCGCGTGCCGCCGCCGGCGTACCCGATCAGCATCACCTCGGCCTTCTGGTTGATCTCGTCGGCGACTGGTTTGAGCTCGTCGGCTTCGAGCACCTTGTTCCAGTGGTCCAGGTCGCGGAACAGGAACGGCGCGTCGATGAACGGCGCGGCGCGGGAGAAGGTCGACATGTGCGCCGGCGACACGATGCCGTAGTCCACCGCCTTGCCCTGCGCCATGTACTCGAAATACTGCTTCTCCAGGCCGAGCGAGCTGTTCTTGTGCAGCGTGAAACTGACCGGCTTGCCGTAGTACTTCTTGGTGAGCTCCTCGAACTTGACCAGCGCCTTGGTGAAGGCATGGTCGTCATTGAATTGCACCGCGCCGTTCAGTGTCGTCTGCGCAGTCGCTGGCAGCGAAAACGCAGTTGCGATCAGGGAAAAAATAAGCCGTTTCATTGTTTCCTCTCCTCTTTGACGGTAATGCGCCACAGCGTGCGCGGATCTTCCGGATCGGTCAGCGTCGCCGAGTGCAGCAGCGAGGCATTGTCCCAGATAACGAGGTCGCCGACGCCGTATTTCAGGCGCAGCTGGTACTTGTCCTGCGTGGCATGGCCCTTGAGCTCGTCGAGCAGCTCGACCGCCTCATCGTCGGGCAGGCCCTCGACGCGAAACGAACTGCCCGACACCGAATACAGCGCCTTGCGCCCGGTGACCGGGTGCCGGCGCACGATGCGGTGCCGCACCCAGGAGAGCTTTTTCTCCTGCTCCCCGCTCAGCACCGACGCCACGGTGCGGGAGGACGTGTCCAGGTCGTCGCGGTTGCCGTAGTGGTGCAGTGCAACGAGATCCTCGATGCGCTGCTTCATGGACTCGGGCAGGCCGTCATAGGCCGCGTACTGGTCGGCGAACAGCGTGTCGCCGCCCTTCTTCGGCACCTCGATGGAATAGAGCATGGTGCAGCGCGCCGGCACTTGGAGGTAGGAGTAGTCGGTGTGGAAATAGGTGCCGGCATCCGCGAGGCCGACCGGCTCGCCGTCCTTCCTGCGGTTGGACAGGATCAGGATGTCGGCGTGCTCGGGGTGGTGGAACTGGTCGATGACGTGCGGCTCGGGCCGCCCGAACTGGCGCGCAAATTCGAGGAACCGGCCCGCCTTCAGCTCCAGGCCGCGGAACACCAGCACCTGCGCCTTGAAGAAAGCGTCCCAGACTTCCTGGAACGGCACGTCGAACGCCGTCGTTTCCGCGCCGAAGCCGGCGCTGAGTTTCGTCAGGCGCATCCGTTGAGCGCAAGTAGCTGCGTCATGCGCGCGCAGGCAAGCGGCGGATCCTGCAGCAGGCCGGCCGCGTCCGCGAGACGGAACAACTCGGCAAAGTGCAGCAGGTGGCGGGCGCTCTGCTGGCCGCCCACCATGACGAAGTGGCTCTGGTGCCCGTTCAACCAGGCCATGAACACCACGCCGGTCTTGTAGAAGCGCGTCGGCGCCTGGAATATGTGGCGCGACAGCGGCACCGTCGGCCCGAGGATGTCGTGGTAGGTCTTCGCATCGCCCGCCGCCAGGGCGCCCAGCGCCGCCGAGGCCGCCGGCGCGATGGAGTCGAAGATGCCGAGCAGCGCGTCCGAATAACCCTCGGCATCGCCTTCGATCAGCTCGGCGAAATTGAAATCGTCGCCCGTGTACATGCGCACGCCCTTGGGCAGCCGGCGGCGCATGGCGATTTCCTTGTCCTTGTCGAGCAGCGAGATCTTGATGCCGTCCACCTTCGCGGCATTGCGGCGGATGACGTCCAGGCATACGTCCATCGCGGCCGAGTGGTTCCTGCTTCCCCAGTAGCCTTCCAGCGCCGGGTCGAACATCTCCCCGAGCCAGTGCAGGATCACCGGCTGCTTCACCTGCCCGAGGATGCGGTCGTAGACCTTGCCGTAGTCCTCGGGCGACCGGGCGCTCGCGGCGAGCGCCCGGCTCGCCATCAGGATGAGGCGGCCGCCGAGCTTCTCGATGGCGGCGCACTGCTCCTCATACGCGACGATCACGCCCGCCACGTCGGCCTTTGTCACGTGGTCGGTGCCCGCGCCGGAGAACACCACCGCGCCCTTGAAATCCTTCGCTGCGTCGAGCGTGCGGCTGATGAGCTCCAGCGAGTTCTTCCAGTCCAGGCCCATGCCGCGCTGCGCGGTGTCCATCGATTCGGCAAGCCCGAGGCCCCAGGACCACAGGTGGCGCCGGTAGGCGAGCGTGGCGTCCCAGTCGATCGCGGGCTCGAGCCAGGGGTCAAGAGGCGACAACGGGTCAGCCACCACGTGCGCGGCGGCGAGCGCGACGCGCGTGAAAGGCTTTGCCGGCTTGGCAAACTTGCGCGGCCCGAGCAGGCGGTAGGTGTCCAGCCCGCCGCCGGCGACCGGCAGTTTGAGGCTCAGGCCTTCAGCTTGGGGATGTCGATCCATTTTTCCTGTTTCCAGCTCTTCAGTCCGAGTTCGGCCAGCTGCACGCCCTTGGCGCCTTCCAGGAGGCCCCAGCGGAACGAGCCTTCGCCCGCCACGTGGCGTAGGAACATCTCCCACTGCAGCTTGAAGGCGTTGTCGTAGTTGTCGTCCGGTACTTCCTTCCAGCCGTCGAAGAAATTGATCGGCTGCGGGATGTCGGGGTTCCACACGGGCTTGGGCGTGTCTTCGCGCGACTGCACAAGGCAGCGGCGCAGCCCTGCCACCGCGCTGCCGTGCGTGCCGTCCACCTGCAGGGTCAGGAGGTCGTCGCGCCGCACGCGTACGGTCCAGGAGGAATTGAAGTGCGCAATGGCGCCGCCGGCGAGCTTGAAGGTAGCGTAGGCCGCATCGTCCGCCGTTGCCTTGTACTTCTTCCCGTTCTCGTCCCAGCGGAAGGGAATGTGCGTGGCGCCGAGGCAGCTCACTGCCTGCACCTCGCCGAAAAGGTTGTCGAGCACGTAGCGCCAGTGGCACAGCATGTCGAGGATGATGCCGCCGCCGTCCTGCTTGCGGTAGTTCCAAGACGGCCGCTGCGCAGGTTGCCGATCACCTTCGAACACCCAGTAGCCGAACTCGCCGCGAACGGAGAGGATTTTTCCGAAGAAACCCTCGTCGCGCAGTTTGGCGAGCTTGAGCATGCCGGGCAGCCAGAGCTTGTCCTGCACCACGCCGTGCTTCACCTTCGCTTTCTTCGCGGCCTTGACCAGGCTGACCGCCTCGGCAAGCGTCGTGGCGACGGGCTTCTCGCAATAAATGTGCTTGCCCGCCTTGATCGCCTGCTTGATGAGCTTCGGCCGCAGCTGCGTGGAGGCGGCGTCGAAGAACACCGTGTCGGTCTTCGAAGCGAGCGCGGCGTCGAGGTCCGTTGTCCAGCGCTGCACGCCGTGCTTGCGTGCGAGCTCTTCGATCTTCGCCGCGTTGCGTCCCACCAGCAGCGGATCGGGCATCAGCCGCGAGCCGTCCTTCAGCGCCACGCCGCCCTGCTTCCTGATCTCCAGGATGGAGCGGATGAGGTGCTGGTTCATGCCCATGCGCCCGGTGACGCCGTGCATGATGATGCCGATGCGGCGCTTCTCGCTCATTGCGCTGCCACCTCAATGAATTCGAATGTCACGCCGTCCCAGTCGCGCAGGTAGACGACCTTCCTGCCCTTGTTCGGCCCGGCGTTGATCGGCACCGGCGCCGAGATCGCCTTGACCCCGAACAAGGCTGCCTCCGCGACGCCGGCCACGGCGTCGTCCACGTTGAGCGCAAGGTGCGCGAAGCCCGTGTCGCAGGGCCGCGCATTGACCTTGCCCTTGCTGGCCGGCCCCTTGTATTCGATCAGCTCCACCGTGTGGCCCGGCCCCCTGAGGAAAGCGATCTCCATGTCGGCGCCTTCGACGCCGGTGATCTGCTCCACCACCGCCGGATCGCGCGGCGCGCGCGAGACCAGCTCGAACTTGAGGCAGTCTCGAAAGAACCCCAGCGAGCGATCCAGGCTCGAAACGGTGAAGCTGGTGTGGTTGGTGCCTAGGACACGGAAGCCCATGTCATCCCCTTCATGGTGTTCCAGTCGGGCATCGCCCGGCTGGCGTAGCCCGCGCAATCCAGCGAACCGATCGAGAGCATCCCGTCGGCGATCTTCACGCGCACCGCTCCGTGGCTGCGCTCGTACAGGTCCGGGTGCGCCGCGAGGAAGGCGTCCTGCTCGGCCTGCGGCAGCCCCGCCATACCGTTCACATAGTGATGGCCGTTCCTCTCCATGTGCGTCAGACCCAGCAGCGAAACGAGCGCCGTGTCCTGCTGCAATGCGAGGCCCGCCTGGATGGTGAGGTCCTCCCCCGACATGAAATAAATGGGGTCTGTCCCTATTTTCTCGTTCCACACGGCGCAGCGCGCGCGGTTGATCAGCGATTTGTATATTCCCTTGCAGGTCTTGGAGGACACGCCGCGATAGCCGAGCGCCCTGGCGCGCGGAAACGCGTCGAGGGAGTCGTCGGACTCGTCGATGATGACCGGCTTGTCGATGCCCTCGACCCTGCGTTCCAGGGCCTTTTGCCGCTTCACCGGCTGCTCGATGAACAGGATCGAATCCACCAGGCGGCGCAGCCGCGGCTCGGCCTTCATCGCCGCCCACAGCGCGGCGACGCCCTGCATGTCCTCGTACTGCTCGTTGCCGTCGAGCGAGGCATGGTAGGGACCGTCGATGCGATCGAGCACCGAGGCGATGGCCGAGAGCCGCGCCACGTCGGCGCGCGCATCGCCCGCCACCTTGAGCTTGAAGTAGCGGTGGCCGTAGCGCGCCACGACTTCCTCCAGCGTCTCGGGCAGGCCGTCGCCGACACGCGCCTTGTGCTCCGCGGCCGTGATCGGGTCCACCAGCCCGACCGTGTGGCGCGCGGCGATCACCACGCGCGGCTTGAGCGAAGCGAAGAACGCGCCCAGGTCCATCCCCTCGAAACTGCCGGCGCCCACGAGATTGGTCTGCACTGCGCGGTAGAAGGACACACCGAGCGCCCGGCACAGGGCATCCAGCAGCGCGCGATCGAGGAGCGCCGGCCCGTAGTTCTCCACCAGCCCCTTGCCGGGCGAGGCATGCGCCCAGGCCGTGCGCGGCTCGTGCGAGAGGTAGGCCTCGCGCGCGCGACCCAGGGACGAGCGCAGCTGGTCGTAGTTGTCCTCGTTGGACAGCGACGGATCCTTGTCGAACCATTTGGGCGCCAGCAGCTCGGCCGCCGCGCCCTCGGCCTCGCGGCCGTCCTCCAGCCGGATGCGCGCGCGCGCGAAGGCCTGCGGCGACTCGGTGAGCGTCACCACGCCGAAGCGAAACGGCATGCGCAGCTTCACGTCGCGTTCCAGCAGGTCGATTGCCGCGACGCGGAATCGCGGCGCAGCTTGACGCGGGGACAAGGGCGTTCCTATGATTTAACCGTTTCGTTAATTCTCTGCGGGAGAGCGATGCCGAGTCAAGAACGGGGTCTCGCCGGCGCCATCGGCTATTACGTGCCGAGCGCCCTGGTGATGCTCGGCCTGCTGCTCGCCTGGCAGTTGGCGGTGGACCTGGGCGGGGTGAAGGAGTACATCCTTCCGTCGCCGACCGCGGCGATCAAGACGTACTTCCTGCCGAACTACCAGTGGACCAACAACTTCCTCGCCACTTTCTACGCCACGATGGGCGCCTTTACGCTGTCCGCCGTGCTCGGCATCGGCCTCGCAGTGGTGATCGTGTGGAACGAGATGCTGATGCGCACCGTAATGCCGGTGCTGGTGCTGTTCAACACCCTGCCCAAGATCGCGCTGGCCCCGCTGTTCGTCATCTGGCTGGGTTACGGCATCTGGCCCAATATCGTGATCGGCACCACCATCGCGTTCTTTCCCATGGTGGTGAACACCGCGGTGGGCCTCGCCACCGCCGAGCCCGAGATGCTCGATCTGGTGCGGTCCCTCAAGGCCTCGCGCTGGCAGATATTCACCAAGATCCGCTTCCCGAACGCGGTACCCTACATTTTCACCGGGCTCAAGCTGAACGCCTCGATGAGCGTGATCGGCGCCATCGTGGGGGAGTTCGTCGCCTCGGAGCGCGGCCTGGGCGCGCTCATCATCACCGGCGGCGTGACGCTGCAGACACCGTCCATTTTCGCGTCGCTGATCCTGATCTCAGTGCTGGGACTGGCGCTGTACGGCGCGGTTGTCGCCGTCGAGCGCATGGTCGCGCCCTGGGTGTACCGGGAACAGGCCGTCAACTGAGGAGGAACGCATGAAAGCCATCGTCGCTGTCGTCTTCGCCGCCCTTGCCGGGTTCACTCTCCCCGCCGCGGCGCAGGACAAGTTCACCCTGCAGCTCAACTGGTTCCACCTGGCGGACCATTCGCCGATCTACATGGCCCTGAAGAAGGGCTACTACAAGGAAGAGAACATCGACCTGACGGTGCTGCGCGGCTCGGGCTCGGCCGACAGCGCGAAGAAGATCGACCTGAAGCAGGGCGACCTGGGCATTTCGGACGCGCCCACTGTGCTCACCGCTATCTCCAAGGGCGCCGACCTGAGGATGGTGGCGGTGGTGTTCGACAAGGCCGGCAACAACGCCTTCTTCAAGAAGAGCGCCAACATCCGCTCGCCCAAGGACCTGGTGGGCAAGAAGATCGCCGCCCCGCCCGCCGACTCGCACCGCGTGCTGTGGCCGGCCTTCGCCGCCATCAACAAGCTCGACCCAAACGCCGTGACGCTGGTGAACGTCAAGCCTGAGGGCAAGCAGGCGATCGTCGCCGCGGGAGAAGTCGATGCCTCCTTCGACCTCTACACCAGCTACGCCATCTGGGAGAAAGTGCTGGGCAAGGGCAACGTCGGGCACCTGCTGTGGGCCGACTACGGCCTGCCGATCTATGGCCACACCTACTTCGTCAACCGCGAGCTGGAGAAGAAGAACCCGAAGCTGATCGAACGGTTCCTTCGCGCCACGCACAAGGGCTGGCGCGATGCGCAGGTCAACCCGCGCGAAGCGATCGACGCCATGGCCGCTTCGGTGCCGGGGCTGGACAGCGAGTCGCTGTTCAACACCACGCCGCAGATCATGGACCTGTGCATCACCGAGCGCTCGCGCCAGCACGGCATCGGCTGGATCGAGAAGGACCTGATGCAGCGCACGATCGACATCACCTTCGCGCAGAACAAGCCCGACCGGCCGGTGAACGTGGACGACGTGTTCACCAACGCCTACAGCTCGAAGATCAAGCCGCTGAAGTAGGCACCTCGAGCTTCGCGCGCTGGCGCCCGGCGGCGTCGAAATTCTCCGGGGCCAGCCAGCGCTCGTAGGCCGCGCGGATGCGCTGCCAGTCCGCATCGATCATCGCGAACCAGGCGGTGTCGCGGCTGGCGCCCTTCACCCACATGTGCTGGCGGAATACGCCCTCGTAGGTGAAGCCGAAGCGCCTCGCCGCGGCCTTGGAAGGTTCGTTCAGGTTGTTGCACTTCCACTCGTACCGCCGGTAGCCGAGGTCCTCGAACACGTGCTTCGCCGAGAGGTAGAGCGCCTCGGTGGCGACGCGCGTGCGCGCGATCGCAGGTCCCCACAGGATGTTGCCGATCTCGATTACGCCGTGCTCGGGCGTGATGCGCATGTAGGTCTGGCGGCCACCCGCGACGCCGGTGGCCTTGTCGATGACCGCATGGAACAGCGGGTCCTCCGACTTCATCTTCTGCCCGATATAGGACTTCAGGTCCTCCAGGTCCCTCGGCGGGACGTCGAACAGGTAGTCGAAGCTATTCGCGTCGGCAGACGCGGCCATGAGCCCGCTCGCATGCGAGACCGACAGGGGCTCCAACCGCGCATAGCGGCCCTCAAGCACGGTGCGGGTCGGACGCGGGCTGGGGAGCTTCGGAGTCAAGGCATGGCCTCCATCTACTTGCGCAGGTAGCCCAGCACCAGCTCTTCCATGTGCCGCAGGCGCCCGGCCTTGTGCCGCGGCAGCATCAGGTCGCGCTCGAAGATGGTGGACAGGGTGTGGCGGTTGGAAAGGTAGAAGTAGCCCAGGCCCGCGATCGAGATGTACAGCTGCACCGGGTCCACGCCTCGGCGGAACTCGCCCGCGCGCACGCCGCGCTCGAGCACCTGCTTGATCATGGCGACGAAGGGCGAATGCATGTCGATGATGTTGCGCGAGCGCCGGATGTGCCGGCCGCGGTGCAGGTTCTCGCTGTTGAGCAGCGTGAGGAATTCCGGGTGCGCGAGGTAGTACTTCCAGGTGAAGGCCACCAGCCGGCGCATGGCCTCCTGCGGATCGAGGTCGGCGAGGTGCAGCGCGCGCTCGGCGCTGCGGATGCGCGCGTAGCTGTCCTCGAGCACGGCGAGGAACAGCGCGTCCTTGTTGCCGTAGTAGTAGTACAGCATGCGCTTGTTGGCGCCGGCGCGCGCCGCGATGCGGTCCACGCGTGCCCCGCCCAGCCCGAAGCGCGCGAACTCGGCGACCGCCGCCTTCAGGATGCGGTCCTGGTTGCGCGCCGGGTTCCGGCGGCTCATTCCATGCCCAGCAGCTTGTAGATTCGCCGCGTGTACTCGCCGAAGCGCTCGTTCGTTTTCATGTCGAGCGTCCTCGGGTGCGGCAGGTCGATGGCGAAGTTGTCCGCCATCTTCGCCGGGCCGGCGGTGAGCACCACCACGCGCGAGCCGAGGAACACCGCCTCCGATATGCCGTGGGTGACGAACACGATGGTCTTCCTCGATTCCTTCCAGATGCGCAGCAGCTCGAGGTTCATCTTCTCGCGCGTGAGCGCATCGAGCGCGCCGAAAGGCTCGTCCATCAGCACCAGCTTGGGGTCGTGCACCAGCGCGCGCGCGATCGCCGCGCGCTGCTGCATGCCGCCGGAGAGCTCGTAGGGATACTTGTCCTCGTAGCCCGTGAGCCCGACCAGCGCAAGGAGTCCCTTGGCGCGCTCGCGCGCCTCGCCCAGCGGCAGCCCGAGGATCTCGGCGGGCAGCAGCACGTTCTCCAGTATCCGGCGCCACTTGAGCAGCAGCGGCGCCTGGAACACCATGCCGACGTCGCGCGACGGATCGAAGCTGTGCTGCGCCGAGCCGATGCGCACTTCCCCGGCATCGTGCGGGTGCAGCCCCGCGAGGATCTTGAGCAGCGTGGACTTGCCGCAGCCCGAGGGCCCGACCAGCGACACCAGCTCCCCCGGCATGACGTCGAAGGTGGCGTCCGAGATGGCCAGGTGCTCGGCCTTGCCGCTGCGGTAGATCTTGGTGACGCCGCGCAGGTGGATGAACGGTTCCATCAGTCGAGCCTCGCATCCTTCACCACCAGCCAGCGCTCGAGCGCGAGCACGATGCCGTAGAGCACCATGCCGATGAGCGTGATCAGCAGCACCGCCATGAACATCGCCGGGGTGTCCAGCGTCACCTGCACCTGCAGCATGAGGTAGCCCAGGCCCTTGTCCGAGCCGAGGAACTCGCCGACGACGGCGCCGGCCACCGCGAGGATCGCCGCCACCTTCATGCCGGAGAAGATGTAGGGCAGCGCGCCGGGCAGCTGCACCTTGGAGAAGAGCTGCCAGCGCGAGCCCTTGAGCGAGCGCACCAGGTCGAGCAGCTCGGGCTCTGTCTCGCGCAGGCCGCGCGCCGTGGTGAGCAGGATCGGGAACACGCAGATGGCGAAGGCCATCATGCTGTTGGGAATGATGCCGTACTTGAACCAGACGATGATCAGCGGGCCGAGCGCGACCTTGGGAATCATGTTGAGCGACACCCGGAGCGGCATGAAGAACGACTCCAGCGGCTTGGACCAGGTGAACACCAGCGCGAGGCCCACCCCGACCACCAGCGCGAGGAAGTAACCGGCGAAGATCTCGGTGCCGGTGACCAGCGCGTTGGTCCACCAGCTGTAGTTCG
>JANMUO010000151.1:0-1714 GCA_031391655.1 Betaproteobacteria bacterium | reverse complement strand
TCGCCGCCGTCGGCAGCCCGGCGAGCATCTCGGTGATGTGCGTGCAGCCCTGCACGCCGCCGAGGCGCTCCTTCACGCCGTCGCGGAATTTCTTCACCAGGTTTAGCCCAATCAGCTTCTGGTAAGCCGGGCCGATGGTTTCGCAGCCGCCCGGATAGGGCACTGCGTCGGACACCGACAGGGCGTCCACCACATTGAGCTTCCGGTCGATGGTGACGCGCACCACCATGTCGTGGATCGGCAGCCCGGCGCGGCGCACGCCGGTCCTCAGCTTGACGTCGTGGCTCTTGACGTCGGTGATGTGCGCCTCGATGTCCCACAGGCCATCGGCGCGCTTGTAGCCTTCGTATCGCACCCGGCGCGTGTGCACCAGTTCGCGTTCGATCTCGGAAACGGGGAGCGGCATGGAGCGCGAGAGTTTAGCATCGGCGCCCTTGGCGGAATGCTAGACCTTGCGGAACACGATCACCGCGGCGATCACCGCGACGATCGTCGCGCCCCAAAGCGGCGCACGGGTCGCCGCCAGCCAGATCAGGTGGATGTAGGCGGCGAGCAGCAGGGAAATGAACAGGCGGTCGCCGCGCGTCGTCTGGATCGCGAGGATGCCGCGCCGCGGCGCACCGCCCGGCGACAGCCACTCCCAGACGCTCATGCCGGCCAGCGCCAGCGCGATGAAGCCGAAGAACACCGCCGTCTGCCAGGTCCACGCCATCCAGCTCAGGTCCATGGTCCTCTCCTTCGCCGCCGGGTCACACCCGGCCGAGCGAGAATCCTTTCGCGATGTAGTTGCGCACAAAATAGATGACGAAAGCGCCGGGCACGATGGTCAGCGCGCCGGCCGCCGCCAGCAGGCCCAGTTCGTAGCCCGAACTGCTCGCGGTGCGCGTCATGATCGCGGCGATCGGCTTCGCTTCCACCGAGGTCAGTGTCTTGGCGAGCAGCAGCTCGACCCAGGAGAACATGAAGCAGAAAAAGGCCGCCACGCCGATGCCCGCGGCGATGGCGGGCACGAAGATCTTGAGGAAGAACTTCCAGAACGGATAGCCGTCGATGAAGGCGAGCTCGTCGAGCTCGCGCGGCACGCTCGACATGAAGCCCTCTAGAATCCACACCGCCAGCGGCACGTTGAACAGGCAGTGCGCCAGCGCCACGGCAATGTGCGTATCGAAAAGGCCGATCGCCGAGTACAGCTGGAAGAACGGCAGCGCGAACACGGCCGCGGGCGCCATGCGGTTGGACAGCAGCCAGAAAAAGAGGTGCTTGTCGCCGAGGAAGCGGTAGCGCGAGAAAGCGTAGGCTGCCGGCAGCGCGACCGCCACCGACAGCACGGTGTTGATCACCACGTAGATCAGCGAGTTCACGTAGCCCAGGTACCAGGTCGGCTCGGTGAAGATCTTGCGGTAGTTCTCGAAAGTGAAATTGCGCGGCCACAGCGTGAACCCGCCCAGGATCTCGTTGGTGTGCTTGAACGACATGCTGAGCAGCCAGTAGATCGGCAGCATGAGGAACAGGATGTACAGCGCGGGCACCAGCCACTTGAAGCGTCTCATCGCTGCTCCTCCTCGTCGAGCGTCATCACGCGGTAGAACATCCACGACAACAGCAGGATGATGAGGAAGTAGATCAGCGACATCGCTCCCGCGGGACCGAGGTCGAACTGGCCGAGCGCGATCTTCACCAGGTCGATCGACAGCAGCGTGGTCGAGTTGCCCGG
>JANMUO010000127.1:0-7393 GCA_031391655.1 Betaproteobacteria bacterium | reverse complement strand
CAGGCGCCTTTGCGCTGTGCGCCTGGCTGCTGCGCTCGCGCGCCGGCTACTACTGGCAGGCGATCCGCGAGAACGAAGAGGCGGCGCAGGCGCTGGGCATCAATACCTTCCGCTGGAAGATGATCGCCGTGATGATCAGCTCGGCGATGACCGCGGTGGCCGGCGTGTTCTTCGCCTTCTACTACAACAATCTTTTCCCCGAGCAGATCTTCCACATCAGCCGCTCGATCGAGATCATCCTCGGGCCGATCATCGGCGGCGTCGGCACCCTGTTCGGCCCGATCCTCGGCGCAGCGCTGCTCACGCTGCTGGCCGATGGCATCACCGAGGTGCTGGCGGCCTTCGGCTGGGAGATCCCCGGCATCAAGCAGGTGTTCTACGGCGTGGTGCTGCTGGCGGTAGTCATGTTCCTGCCGCACGGCATCTGGCCGGCGCTGGCGCGGCGGCTGGGGGTCGGCAAGTGATGCTCGTCGTCTCCGGCGTGTCGAAATCCTTCCGTGGCCTGAAGGCGGTGTCCAACGCCTCCTTCGAGGTGGCACAAGGCGCCATCGTCGGCCTGATCGGTCCCAATGGCGCCGGCAAGACCACGTTGTTCAATATCGTGGCCGGCGTCTATCCCTCCAGCAGTGGTGAAGTGCGCTTCGGTGGGCGCCGCATCGACGGGTTGCGGCCTGACCAGGTTTGCGCTGCCGGGATTGGGAGAACGTTTCAGATAGTGAAACCATTCGCGGGGTTGTCAGTTCTGGACAACGTCATCGTTGGTGCCTTGCACAGGTCTAAAGATGTCTCGGCGGCGAAAAGCTACGCCGCCGAGATCGTGGAAAGGCTGGGGCTCGGAGCGAAACGCGACCTTCCCGCTTCCTCCCTGACACTGCCAGATCGGAAACGTCTCGAAGTCGCCCGGGCTCTCGCCACACGTCCCCAGTTGCTGCTTCTCGACGAAGTGATGGCGGGCCTGCGGCCTACCGAGTGCGACCAGATGGTGCAGGTCTTCCGTGAATTGAACCGCAAGGATGGTCTTACCATCCTGCTGATCGAGCATGTGATGCGCGCGGTGATGGCGTTGGCGCAGCACATCGTGGTCCTGCACCACGGCGAAGTGATCGCGCAAGGGGCGCCGGCCGAGGTGGTGCGCAACCCCGCGGTGCTGGAGTGCTACCTCGGCGAGGAGACCCAGGTCTGATGCTCGCCGTCGAGAACCTCGACCTCTACTACGGCGACGCGCAGGCGCTGGCCGGGGTGTCCCTCGAGGTGCCGCAAGGAGAGATCGTGGCCATCGTCGGCGCCAACGGCGCAGGCAAGTCCTCCCTCATCCGCACCATCGCGGGGATCGAGCGCTCGCGCGCCGGGCGCATCGCGTTCAAGGGCGCGGACATCACGGCGCTGGAATCGCACCGCATCTGCGATCTGGGCATCGGCCAGGTGGCCGAGGGCCGGCAGGTATTTCCCACGCTGGGCGTGGAGGAGAACCTGCAGGTGGGGGCGTTGCTGCCGCGCGCGCGCGCCAAGGCGAAGTCGGCGCTTGGCGAGGTCTATGCGATGTTCCCGCGCCTCCTGGAGCGCCGCCACCAGCTTGCCGGCACCCTCTCGGGCGGCGAGCAGCAGATGCTCGCCATCGGGCGCTGCCTGATGGGCCAGCCCGAGCTCATCATGTTCGACGAGCCCTCGCTCGGCCTCGCGCCGCTGGTGGTGCAGGAGGTGCTGCACGCCATCCGCAGCCTGAACGAGCGCGGGATGACCATCCTGCTGGTGGAGCAGAACGTCGCCGTTTCGCTGAAGATCTCGGACCACGCCTACGTGCTGGAGAACGGCCGCGTGGTGATGAGCGGCTCGGGCGACGAATTGCTGCGCGACGACCGGGTGCGGCAGGCCTACCTGGGGCTCTAGGCCGCCAGCGACTGCCGCAGCACGCGGATGTAGTTCATGCCGAGGATGCCGTCGAGGTCCTCGCCCTTCACGCCGCGCTTGGCTAGCACCTCTCCCAGCGCTGCGAACTCCACGTAAGTCGGGATCGCCGTAGTGGGCATGCCGGCCATGTCGCTGCCAATGCCAATGTGCGCGGGGCCAAGTTTCTCCGCCGCGTCAAGCAGCGCATCGGCCATGCTGCCCAGGGACCGGTACATCGAGCCAAGCGCCCAGAAGCCCACCACCCCGCCCTTCGCCGAGATCGCCTTCGCCTGCGGCAGGCCGATGCCGCGCGCCCGCCCGCCATCCATGGTGTAGGACGGCGTGTAATCGGCCAGGTGGCCGTGCGAGTAGATCACGGGCTTCGACGAGAGCTCGAGCGCCTGCGCCATGCCGTTCGGTGTCGCGTGCGCGACGTCCACCAGGATGCCCAGTCGGTTGCACGCGCGCACCACGTCCTTGCCAAACGCGGTCAGGCCGCCGTGCACCGGCCGCTCGGTGCAGATGTCGCCCACGTCGGAGACGCGGTAGTGCACGAGCTGCAGGTGCACCAGGCCCAAGGCGCGTGCCGCCTCGAGCCGCTTGAGGTCGCCTTCGAGAAAGTCCCCGCCTTCCGCCGCCAGCGCGACGGCCGGGGCCGGCTCCCTCAGCACCCGCTCCAGGTCCGCCAGGGACAATACTTCGACCAGCCCGTCGCGACGGTGGCGCTCGCGCATCAGCGGCACGTTCTTGTCGAACAACCCGGCGAGCTCGCCCGGTGCCGCCGCGCGGTGCGCACCGTAGCCGCCGGCCATCATGCGGATCACCGGGAAATCCGAGATGTACTTGCGGGCGATGAGCAGCATGCCGCCCTTGGCCATCCCTTCGCGGATGACGTCGCGGTTGCCCAGGCCAATGTGCGTGTGCATGTCGGCGTAGCGCAGCGGCCGCGCCTGGGCGCGCAGCCCCCGCGGGGCCAGGGCAAGCGCGCCGGCGGCGGCGATGAAATGGCGGCGATCCATGGCGCCATTTTGCCGCCGGTTTGCTACCCTTTGCTCAACAGGAGGAGAACGCATGAGATTCCTGACGATTCTGTTGGCTTCGCTGGCCTGCGCCGCCGCGCAGGCCCAGTCGGATTTCCCGAGCAAGCCAGTGCGCATCATCACACCGTTCAACCCTGGTGGCGCGATCGATATCCTGACGCGGCTCATCGGCGAGCGTCTTGCTGTCCGACTGAATCAACCGGTGGTGGTCGAGGCCATCCCCGGGGCCAACACGATCATCGGCACGCAGGCGATGCTGAAGGGAAGTCCGGACGGCCACACCATCATGATCACCACCATGTCCACCACCGTGAACAATCCGGTCATGTACACGAAGCTGCCTTATGACGCAGTCAACGATCTTGCGCCGATTACGCAGCTTTCGTATGGCAGCGTCCTGATCGTCGCTCCTGCGAATGCGCCCTATTCTGATGTGCGGGGTTTCATCGATTGGTCGAAGTCGCAGGGACGCCCCATCAGTTATGGCTCGTGGGGAGTCGGTTCGTCCGGCCATCTCTACGGCCAGGTCCTGCAACGTGATTTCGGCATCAAACTCAATCACATTCCATACAAAGGCGACGTTCCGGCGATCGTCGACGTCCAGAACGGCAATCTCGACGTCACTTTCGCCAGTCCCACGAGTGCGAAGCCGAGAATTGCTGCGGGTGCAATCAAACCCCTGGGAATGACCGGGCCTACTCGTTCAGTATCCATGCCTGAGCTAGCAACTTTCGGCGAACAAGGCATCCGGGGCTTTGAGCTACCTGTGTGGGTAGGTGTTTACGCGCCTGGCGGAACGCCAAAGGCAGTCCGCGAGCGGATTCAGCGTGAGTTGCGCGCCATCATTAACGAGCCGGACATAACAAAGCGCATGCACGATCAAGGGCAGGTTCCAATCGGAAACACACCAGATGAATTCTTGGCCAACTATCAGGCCGATGCTCCGAAATGGGCGGACCTGATACGAGCATCGGGTGCGAAGGTCGAATAGCCCAGTGATGGATACCGGCACCGCCTACGGCAGGCCTGCGCCCAGCTACCGCGCCGAGCTCACGCTGGTGGGCCAGGGCACGCCGATGGGCGAGCTGCTGCGCCGCTACTGGCATCCAGTGGGACTCGCCGCGGACGCCGGCGCCGAGCCCCGCATGGTGCGCGTGCTCGGGGAGGACCTGGTCCTGTTCCGCGACGGCGCTGGCGAGGCGGGCCTGCTCTACCCGCGCTGCGCGCATCGCGGCACGACGCTCTACTACGGCAAGGTGGAGGAGCGCGGGATCCGCTGCTGCTACCACGGCTGGCTCTACGACGTGCAGGGGCATTGCCTGGAGCAGCCCTGCGAGGAAGGCGGCGGGCCGCGGCGCGACAAGGTGCGCCAGCCCTGGTACCCGGTGGAGGAACGCTACGGACTGGTGTTTGCCTACCTCGGGCCGGCGCAGAAAAAGCCTCTGCTGCCGCGCTACGATTGCCTCGAAGAGCTCGCCGCCGGCGAATTCCTCGAGGCGGACGATTCCTCCATCGGCTCAGGGGGCGCGCAGGTGGTGCCCTGCAACTGGCTGCAGCACTGGGAGAACGTGGTGGACCCGTTCCATGTCCCGGTCCTGCACGGCTCGTTCAGCGGGCCGCAGTTCATCGAGCAGATGGGCCTCATGCCCAAGGTCGCGTTTGAAACCACGCCGCGCGGCGTCAAGGTGACGTCGCTGCGCACGCTGGAGGACGGGCGCGTACACCGGCGCGTGACCGAAGTGGTGTGCCCGACGCTGCGCGTGGTGCCCAATCCGCGCGTGGCGCGCTATGGCAAGGTCGAGTCCATCGGCTGGGTGCTGCCGATCGACGACACGCATTACCGCATCTACGTTGCGGGCCGCGTGATCGAGAAAGGCGAGCTCGGGCGTTTCCGCTCCAGGATGAAAGGCAAGCCCTGGTCAGAGCTGAGCGCGGAGGAGCGCCGGCGCTTCCCCGGCGACTACGAGGCGCAGGCCGGCCAGGGCCCGATCACTTTCCACTCGGAAGAACATCTGGCCACCAGCGACAAGGGCGTGGCCTTCCTGCGGCGGTTCATGGAGCAGCAGCTGAAGGCCGTGGCTGAAGGTCGCGACCCGGCGGGCGTCGCCTTCGACGCGGAAAGTGCGTATGTGCGGCTGGATGCCGGCCAGGAACTCGTCGCGGGCGTAAAAGCAGCCTAGGAATTCGGCGCCGGCCGCAGGATGCGCGCGCCCGGCCACTGCTCCGGCTGCAGCCGCCGGTACTGCGGCGGGTAGTCGTGCGCCACGCCGAAGCGCTGGGCCGCGTGCCACACCCAGCGCGGGTTGTCGAGGAAGCCGCGCGCCAGCGCCACCATGTCGGCGCGCCCGGCGGCAAGGATCTCTTCGGCCTGCTGCGGTTCGACGATGAGGCCCACCGCCATCACCGGAAGCTGCGCGCCGCGCTTCACGGTTTCGGCGAAACCCACCTGGTAGCCGGGCTCCAGCTTGATGCGCGCGTTCACCACGCCGCCGCTCGTCACGCAAACGTAATCCAGGCCGATCGCCTTCAGTTCCCTTGCGAACGTGGCTGCGTCGGCCGCCTCGAAGCCGCCTTCGGTCCAGTCGCTGCCCGTGATGCGCGCTCCCAGCGCGCGCTCCTTCGGCCAGGCTTCGCGCACGGCGCGCGCCACTTCCAGCGGCGCGCGCATGCGGTTCTCCAGGCTGCCGCCGTACTTGTCCTTGCGCTGGTTCGAGAGCGGCGAGAGGAACTGGTGTAAGAGGTACCCATGCGCCGCGTGCAGCTCGATCAGGTCCAGGCCGATGCGCTTTGCGCGCTGCGCGGCCGCCGCGAAGGCATCGACGATGCCCTTGATTTCCGCCTCGCTCAGCTCGTGCGGCACGTGCCAGCCCTCGGCGAACGGCAGCGCCGAAGGCGCTACTGTCTGCCACGGCGACTCCGCCGGTCCGAGCGACTTGCCGCCGAGCCAGGGCTGCTGCGCCGAGCCCTTGCGGCCCGCGTGTGCGAGTTGCACGCCAATGGGGTTCTTCGTGATGCCGCGGTACAGGTCCACCGCGCGCTTCATCGCCGCTTCGTTGAGGTCGGTGTACAGGCCGGTGCAGTAGTTCGAGATGCGCCCTTCGCGCGTCACGCCGGTGGCCTCGATGATGAACAGGCCCGCCCCCGAGCAGGCGAAGGCCCCCAGGTGCGCGAGGTGCCAGTCGCTCATCGCGCCGTCGGCGGCGCTGTACTGGCACATCGGCGAGACGACGATGCGATTGGGCAAGGTGATTCCGCCCAGCTGGATGGGCGTGAAGAGCTTGGCGGTCATCAGGACTTCCTGGACTTGGGCGGTTTGGGGACTTTGGGCACGGCAACGCCGATCAGGCAGTCGCGCGTGACCGTGGCGGCGAGGCGTTCCTCGC
The DNA here is from genome assembly GCA_031391655.1 of Betaproteobacteria bacterium. GTDB lineage: Bacteria > Pseudomonadota > Gammaproteobacteria > Burkholderiales > SG8-39 > JAABQT01. The sequence continues at coordinate 1,083 of JANMUO010000127.1, read as the reverse complement.
TCCAGCCTTGGGTGCCTGCGGGGCGCATCGGCAGCACCAGGTAGCGCATGTCGGCGTTGGAGTCGTGCACGCGGATCGGCACCTTCGCGGAGATTTTCAGGCCGAACTCGGCGAGCACTTTCCTCGGCTCGCGCACCACGCGGCTGCGGTAGGGCCGCGACTTGTACCACTCGGGCGGGATGCCAAGGAGCATCCTCGGGTAGCAGGAACACAGCGTGCAGACGATGACGTTGTGCGATGTCGGCGTGTTCTCCACCACGATGAGCTTGAGCCCGGGGACTTCGAAGCCGAGTTCCTCGGCGGCGGCGCTGCCGTTGGCGAGCAGGCGCGCCTTGAAGGCGGGATCGAGCCAGGCGCGCGCCACCATCGCCGCGCCGCGTTCCGGGCCCCGCGCGCGCATCGTCGCCATGGCGCCCTTGATCGCGTCCTCGCTCACCACGCCCTTCTCCACCAGGAGCTCGCGCAGGCTCACCTCCATCAGCTGGAAGTAGTCGAGCGGGCGGTAGGCGCCGAGGTCCTTCATTCGATCCAGTGCTGGAAGATCTCGATTTCGATCACGTCCGCGGCGCTGCCGCGGTAGCCGGGCCAGACGTCCTTCTGCCGGAAGCGCACCCGGTACAGCGGCTGCGCCGGCAGGCCGTCGCGCTGCTGTGCCAGCTCCTCAGGATTCGGGAACGCGCCGCAGACCCTTTCCACAACACCGCTATGGCCGCGAATGTAGAAAGGCGTGCGGATGTGCCCCAGCGGCGCGGCTTCGCGCACGCGCACGCGGTCGCCAACGCCAAAAATAGGGACAGACCTCATTTATTTTCTCTTCCCCACTTCCGACATTTTCCGCGCCAGCTCGTCGGTGGTGATCACGCCGCGCTGGATCATGGTCTGGGTGAGCGAAATCACCCAGCGGTCGTAGTAGCCCATCTTGTCGTAGTCGGCGGGCGGCAGGGATTCGATGTTCTTGCGCAGCTCGTCCACGGTCATGCGCTTCTTGCCGCCCACCACGCCGACGAGCAGCATCATCATGGCGTCCACGCGCAGCTGCCAGTCGTCGTAAGGGTGCTCGGCGCGCTTAACCTTGCCGGCGGG
>JANMUO010000124.1:0-4194 GCA_031391655.1 Betaproteobacteria bacterium | reverse complement strand
GACTACGGCCGCAAGATCGCCGACGGCACCCCCGACGAGGTGCGCGCCAACCAGACGGTGATCGACGCCTACCTGGGCGTTGCCCACTGACATGAACGTCGCGTTCTTCTTCGAAGTGCTGATCGGCGGGCTGCTTGCCGGGGTGATGTATTCGCTGGTGGCGCTGGGCTTCGTGCTCATCTACAAGGCCTCCGGGGTGTTCAATTTCGCGCAAGGGGCGATGGTGTTCCTTGCCGCCCTCACCTTCGTTTCCATCCTGAAGATGGGCATCAACTTCTGGCTGGCGCTCGTCATCACGCTCGGCGTGATGGTGGCCCTAGGCATCGGCATCGAGAAGATCGTCCTGCGCCCCCTGGTAAACCAGCCGCCGATCACCCTTTTCATGGCCACCATCGGGCTCACGTTCGTCCTTGAGGGCCTGTCGCAGCTGGTGTGGGGGTCCCAGCCGCACGGACTGGAACTCGGCATCCCCGATGTGCCGATGGAGTGGCTGTCGCAGAAGTGGAACATCAACGTCAGCCAGTTCGAGCTGTTCGCCGCGGGCGTCGCCGGGGTCATGGTGGCCGGGCTGGCGCTGTTCTTCCAGTACACGCGCATCGGCCGTGCGCTGCGCGCGGTGGCGGACGACCACCAGGCGGCGATGGCGGTCGGCATCCCGCTCAAGCACATCTGGGCCATCGTCTGGGCGGTGGCTGGCTTCGTCGCCCTGGTCGCCGGCCTCATGTGGGGAGCGCGCAACGGTGTTCAGTTCGCCCTCACCTTCATCGCGCTGAAGGCGCTGCCGGTGCTGATCCTCGGAGGCTTCGAGTCGGTGCCGGGCGCGATCGTCGGCGGCCTGATCATCGGCGCCACGGAGAAGCTCGCCGAGGTGTACATCGGCCCGATGGTCGGCGGCGGCATCGAGTCCTGGTTCGCCTACGTCATCGCCCTGCTGTTCCTGCTGGTGCGCCCGCAGGGACTGTTCGGCGAGAAGATCATCGACAGGGTGTAGCCATGCTCTACCGCGAAGCCGGCCAGTTCAAATCCACCTACGCCGAAGACCAGCAGATCTTCCCGATCCGCCAGGACCGCCTGGCCATCGCCGCGCTGCTGCTGGTCGCGTTCGTGGCGGTGCCGCTGTTCGCCAACCAGTACTGGCTGTCGGCGATCCTCACGCCGTTCCTCATTTTCGCGCTCGCCGCGCTCGGGTTGAACATCCTCACCGGCTACGCCGGCCAATTGTCGCTCGGCACTGCCGCGTTCATGGCGGTGGGCGCATTCATGGCCTACAACTTCGTGCTGCGCCTGCCCTGGCTGGGGGTGATCCCCAGCTTCATCCTTGCGGGATTGTGCGCCGCGGCGGTGGGCATCGTGTTCGGCCTGCCGAGCCTGCGCATCAAGGGCTTTTACCTCGCGGTGGCGACGCTCGCCTGCCAGTTCTTCGTGCTCTGGGCCATCCAGCGCATCGGCTGGATCACGAACTACAGCGCCTCGGGCGTCATCACCGCGCAGAAAATCGAGATCCTCGGCTACGTCTTCGACACGCCGGCGCGCAAGTACGTGCTCACCCTGGCGATCGTCGCGGTGATGGCCCTGCTGGCCAAGAACCTGATGCGCAGCGAAACCGGGCGCGCCTTCATGGCGATACGCGACATGGACGTGGCGGCGAGCGTGATCGGCATCCCGATGATGAAGACCAAGCTCCTCGCCTTCGCCATCAGCTCGTTCTACTGCGGGGTGGCGGGAGCGCTGTTTGCCTACACGTACCTCGGCACGGTGGAGCCGGAGGCATTCACGCTGGACCTCTCGTTCCGCATCCTGTTCATGGTCATCATCGGCGGGGTGGGCTCGATCCTGGGCTCGTTCCTCGGCGCCGGGTTCATCGTGCTGATGCCGATCTTCCTCAGCGTGCTGTTCGGGACGATCTCCCACGCCACGGGCATGGAGATCTCGCACGCCGTGGTGTCCAACCTGGAGCTGATCATCTTCGGCGGCCTGATCATCTTCTTCCTCATCGTCGAGCCCCACGGCCTGGCGCGGCTATGGCAGATCGCGAAGGAAAAGCTCCGCCTGTGGCCCTTCCCGCACTAGACACCCGGAATACTTTGGCTATACTGGGTGTTCCGCTATATGAAACAGGCCCCAGAGAGGGCCGGACCCAAGGAGACAAACTGATGAAACGCACCACGTTGGCTTTGGCGCTCATTGCGTCTGCTACGTTTTCCGCCGGCGCGCTGGCACAGGCCAAGGAACAGTTCGTCCCGGCCAACTACTACTGGGTCGGCCCCTACGCTGCAAGCGGATCGGGCATCGCCGGCGGCGCGATCGACTACCTGCAGATGCTCAACGAGCGCGACGGCGGCATCAACGGCGTCAAGTTCACCTGGGAAAAGTGTGAGACCGAATACAACAACGCGCGCGGCGTCGAGTGCTATGAGCGCAACAAGAAGAAGGGACCGACCGGCGCGACGCTGATCCATCCGCTGTCGACCGGCATCACCTACTCGCTGATCGAGAAAGGCACCGCCGACAAGATTCCGATCGTCTCCGTCGGTTATGGCCGCACGGACGCCGCCGACGGGCGCATCTTCCCGTACATCTTCCCGCTGATCACGAACTACTGGTCGCAGAACACCGCCAAGATCAAGTTCATGGGCCAGAAGGCCGGCGGCATGGACAAGTTGAAGGGCAAGAAGATCGTGAACCTGTATCACGATTCCGCCTACGGCAAGGAAACCCTGCCGGTGCTCGAGGCGCAGGCGAAGATGTACGGCTTCCTGCTGACCAACATCGCCGTGCCGCACCCGGGCAACGAGCAGCAGTCCCAGTGGCTGCAAATCCGCCAGATCCAGCCGGACTGGGTGATCCTGCGCGGCTGGGGCGTGATGAATCCGACGGCCATCAAGGCGGCGCAGCGCGCGGGATATCCGCGCGAAAAGATGATCGGCGTGTGGTGGGCCGGCGCGGAAGAAGACACCATCCCGGCGGGCGACGCGGCCAAGGGCTACATCGCCGCGGGCTTCAACGTCTCGGGCACCAACTATCCCGTGGTGCAGGAGATCATGAAGAACGTGTACGGCAAGGGCAAAGGCGAGATGGAAGACCGCTCGCGCATCGGCTCGATCTACTACAACCGCGGCGTGGTGTTCTCGATCATCACCTCGGAGGCCGTGCGCAAGGCGCAAACCAAGTACGGCAAGGGCCAGCCCATGACCGGCGAGCAGGTGCGCTGGGGCCTGGAGAACCTGGTCCTCGACGACGCCTACCTGAAGAAGCTCGGCGCCGCCGGGTTCATGCAGCCCCTGAAGGTGTCGTGCCTGGATCACGAGGGTGGCGGCGCCGTGAAATTCCAGCAGTGGGACGGCAAGCAGTGGAAGGTGATCACCGACTGGATCGCGTCCGACCAGAAGCTGGTGCGGCCGATGATCGAGGCCTCCGCCGCGCAGTACGCGAAGGAAAAGGGCATCACCCCTCGCGACTGCTCCAAGGAAAGCTGACCTCGGATATCGGGCCAGGGACGGCCGCCTACGGGCGGCCGTTTTCACGTCCATGACAGCCACTGCCGCTTATCTTTCCGTCAGCAACGTCGAGGTCATCTACGACCACGTCATCCTGATGCTGAGGGGCGTATCGCTGCAGGTGCAGGAAGGCCAGATCGTCGCGCTGCTCGGCGCCAACGGCGCCGGCAAGACCACCACGTTGAAGGCGATCTCGAACCTCCTGCGCGCCGAGCGAGGCGACGTCACCAAGGGGCATATCGAGTTCCGCGGCCAGCGCATCGACAAGCTCAACCCCTCCGAACTGGTCAAGCGCGGCATCTGCCAGGTGATGGAAGGACGGCACTGCTTCCAGCACCTCACGGTGGAGGAGAACCTGCTCACCGGCGCCTACACGCGCGGGAACGCGAACCTGGACGCCGACCTGGAGAAGGTCTACCGCTATTTCCCGCGCCTGAAGGAGCGGCGCAAGGCGCAGTCGGGCTACACCTCGGGCGGCGAGCAGCAGATGACCGCCATCGGCCGCGCGCTCATGGCGCGCCCGCAGATGATCCTGCTGGATGAACCCTCGATGGGACTCGCACCGCAGCTGGTGGAGGAGATCTTCGAGATCGTGAAGAATCTCAACCAGAAGGAAAAGGTGAGCTTTCTCCTCGCCGAGCAGAACACCAACATCGCGCTCAAGTACGCCGACTACGGCTATATCCTGGAGAACGGC
>JANMUO010000374.1:0-7660 GCA_031391655.1 Betaproteobacteria bacterium | reverse complement strand
CGCCCATGCGGGTGAGGCCTCGCGACTCCTCTCCCTTGCGGATCTCCGTGGTGCGCGCCAGCAACGCCTTCTCGACCTGCTTCGCCTCGAGCTCCACCTGCAGCGATTTCACTCGCACCAGGAGCTCGGCCTCCTCGGCGTCCAGCCTGACGCGCTTCAACTTGCCGGCCACTTCGGTGACCTCGGTCGCGACGCCCTCGGCGCGCTCCTTTTCCCAGCGCATCGTGCCCATCAGCACCTCGCCGCCCGCGGTGTAGGTGTCGGTCAGGGTCACGCCCGCATCGCTGAGGATCAGCTCGCGCACCTGGTTCGAATGCGCCGTGCCGCGCGATTTGATGATGGCGAGGCCGCGGTTGCGCTCCCCGGCCTGCACCAGGTAGTTGAGGTGGATCCAGGTGTCCGCGAGCGTCGAAATCTGCTGCGACGAACCGCCTTCCGACTGGCTGGCCATTTCATCGAGCAGGCTGGTGCACACGAGCGTGATGCCTTCGGCCTTCGCCCAGTCGATCAAGCGCTCCGCCACGGTGTGCGCGCTCGCCTCGCTGCCGGATCTGGACCAGGTGGACACCGGGTCGATCACCAGGCAGCGGGCCTGGTGCTCCTTCGCCAGCGTCTTGATGCGCACCAGGTAGGTCTCGGCGCTGCCGGTGATGGTGCGTGCCGAGGCCATGCGCAGGCGCCCGTTCTTCACGTAGCGATCCAGCCGGATGCTGACCGAGGCCAGGTCGCGGATCACCTCGTTCGCATCCGAATCGAAGCTGACGAACAGGGTGCGCTCGCCGCGCTTGCAGGCCGCTTCCGCGAAGGCGCCGCTCAAGGTCGTCTTGGCCGTGCCGGGGAAGCCGGTGATCAGCACGCTCGCGCCGCGGTAGTAGCCGCCGCCCAGCATGGTATCGAGGCGCGCCACGCCGCTGGAAACGCGCTCGCTGCTCACCTTGCGCAGCGCATGGCCCAGCGTGGGCGCGGCAGCGACCTCGACCCCGCTGGCGCCGATGAGGAAGGGCGATTCGTTCTCGTCGAAGCTGGAGCCGCGATACTTCTGCACGCGCAGGTTGCGTTGCGACACGCCCATCACCACGCTGTGGCTGAGGATCACGCCGCAATCCACCATGAACTGCATGAAGCCGAAGGGCTGCGCGCTGATGGAGCTCGCCTCGTCGCCGCCGGCCTTGGCGGTGATGAGACCCGTCAGCCCGCGCGTCAACAGCCACTCGTGCAGCCGGTAGACCTCCCGTCTTTTCGCGGCCGCGTCGGGCAGCAGCGCGAGCACGATGTCCAGCGCATCGAACACGATGCGCCGCGTCCCCATCTGCCGGGTCTGGGCCTCCAGCATCGCGAGCATGCCGCCGAGATCGAAGTTGCCCGACTGGACCAGGTCAGGGGTCGGCTGCGCGTCGAGGAAGAAAATCCTCTTGGGTCCCAGCTCCGCGAGCTTCCAGCCGAAGCTCTCGGCATTGCCCGCAATGCGCTTGGAGGTCTCCTCGAAAGCGACGAACACGCCCGGCTCCTTGCATTCGCGCGCGCCGTGCACCAGGAATTGCAGCGCGAGGATGGTCTTGCCGGAGCCCGGACCGCCCACCAGCAGGGTCGTGCGGCCACGCGGCAGTCCTCCGCCGGTGATTTCGTCGAAACCGGCGATGCCGGTCGGGGCTTTGGTCGACTCGTGCACGGCGGAAATTCGCTTGGATTTCATGCTGTTTCCAGTGGCAAGGCGCAAGGCTCAGACTTGCGCAGCGCGCCTGCGATGTCCGTACGCTAACGTACCTTTTCATGCAGAATTGCCCATCAAAGCGAGCTTTAATTGCGCTTGTCATGCGTTGCCGGAGACGACAACCTAGCAGCAGGGAGAATCATGAAGAACCAACGCATGCGCCTGTTCGAGACCCTGCGCGCCCTCAGGGCGTTCGAGAGGCAGCACCTGGATTTCCTCGCCACGGTGGAGGATCACCATCTCGTCGGCGAGATCGGCTACCACCAGGCGAAGGGCAAGCCCCTCACCCTGAAGCGCTTGAACCTCCTGGGCGTCGGCTCGATCGCCACGGTGCAGCGGCGCCTGCGGCGGCTGAAGGACCTCGGCCTGGTCCAGCACCGGCAGGCAGCGGGCGATCGCCGCTCGGTCGAGCTCGCGCTGAGCTTCAAGTGCCTGCATAGTCTGGCGAAGTACGGCAGCCTGATGGGTTCAAAACCGCCCGCGCGCGGGAACGGCAGTCCCACCCATTTGTGCGGCCTCTGCGACAGCGATGCAGGCCGCCGTAAGCTCCTCGTCAGTTTTCTCGCCGAAGGCCTGAAGCGGGGCGACAAGTGCCTCCTGGTCGCACCCGCCGAAACGCAGAACGAGATTCTTGCCGCGCTGCCGGATCGGCGAAAGGCACCCCGGCACCTGTTCGTTTCAGAGGGCTATGACTCGATTGATGCGCAAACCGCCATGCTGAAGCGCGTGGCCCTGGAAGCAAAGCAGGCAGGGCAGTCCCTGTGTTTCGCGGCCGACATGTCGTGGTTCCCACGCAAGAACCTGCGGATCGAGGCGGTGCTGGACGTTGAGACGCGGCTCGATGCCTTGGCGCGGCAGTCGTCGATGAGCGTGCTGTGTGTCTACGACGCACGCCTCGTTTCGAGCGGCGACTTCCTGCATGCGGTGAAGTGTCACCGCGACCACGCGCGCTTTCCGGTCGCGCTGGGCTGAACCGGTTGCGCGGTTCCTAGGCTGCGCAGGCCTGCTTGACGCTGTACATCGCGGCATCCGCCGCCTTGACCAGCGTGTCCGAGTCCTGCGCGTCCTCCGGATAGAGCGCAATGCCGATGCTGATCCCGATCGAGACTTCCTGCTTGGCGCTGCCGATGCGGAACGGCCTCGCGAGGGCACCGGTGATCTTCCCGCACACGATCTCCGCTTCCTCGCGCTTCGCGGTGCCATGCAGGATCACGGTGAATTCATCTCCTCCGACGCGGGCCACCGTGTCGGACTCGCGTACCTGTTGCCGGATCCTCGCGGCAACCTGCTGCAGCAGTTCATCGCCGGCATTGTGCCCGAGGGAGTCATTGACCGGCTTGAATTTGTCCAAGTCGAGATAGAGCAGCGCGAACTGGCGCGAGTCGCGCTTGGCAATGCTGATCGCCTGCTGCAGCCGGTCGTCGAACAGCAGGCGGTTGGGCAGGCCGGTGAGGCTGTCGTGGTGCGCAACCTGCTGCAGGCGCTTCTCGGCCAGCTTGTGCTCCGTGATGTCGGTCACCACGGCGAAACAGCCCATCACCGACCCCTGATCGTCGATGTCCGGCAGCAGCCGTGCCTCGAGGTAGCGGGATTGGCCATTGCGCAGCCTGTGAATTCGCTCGAAGGTGACCGGGTAGCCGCGCATTGCCTCCAGCAAATGCGCTTCCTTCTCCCGATACACGTCCTCCCCCATGACGTCGCGCAGGTGTCTGCCGATGAGATCCGTCGCTGACAGGCCGTAGAACTCGGAATAGTCCCTGCTGGCGAAGCGAAAGTGCATGTCCTTGTCCCAGGAGGCGATCATGACCGGGACGTTGTCGGCGAACAGGCGCAGCTCGTGGGTGCTGGCGCGCAGGGCCTGCTCCGCGCGCTTGCGCGTGGTGATGTCGGTGCCGACGCCGCGGTAGCCCTGGAACGCGCCGGAACCGTCGAACAGCGGGTCCCCGCTGATCGCGACGTGCCGCTCGGTACCGCCGGTGTCAGCGCGCGAAAGCTCGAAATCCCTGAATGGCAGGTGCGCGTCCAGCATCTCCCGGTGCGCTCGCCAGCCGGCCTCGTCTGGCGTTAGATGCGGTATCTCCCAACGGCGCTCCCCGAACGGCGTTCTGCGCGGGAATGCCGATAGGGCGCTGTGGGCAGTCAGCCGGTGTTCGGTGTCGGTCTCCCAGTAGAAGTCCGAGGACATCTCCGTGAGGCTGCGAAAGCGCGCATCGCTCTCGTGCAACTTTCGCCTTAAGGCATTCACCTGCCCGCCCACGAGCGTGAAAACCGGCAGGAACCCCGCCAGCAGCAGCCAGCTCATCCATTCGCGGCGGATATCCACGATCGCCTCCGGCCGCAGATGCATCAGCAGGTTCACCACCAGGGCGTAGGCCGCCAGCGTGTAGAGGGTGATCAGCCTGAAATTGCGGGCGCTGAGGCGGAAAGCGCCGAACAGGTACACGATGAAACAGCCGGCCAGGGCCATGTCGCGGCCATTGTCCAGGTGATAGACGATGAACATGACCACGGTGATCGCGATCAGGATCTGCACGCGCGTCAGGCTCGGATCCGCGAAGCGCAGGTTGAGTCCCGAGCGGATGGTTGCATACAGGCCGAGGTTGATCGCCAGGTACATCGCCGCTATCTGCAGCGCGGCCTGCGCGGGCAGCACGTCGAAGGACCAGGCTATCGCCACCAGCGCGAGGGTCAGCGCATAGGTCAGTGCGGCCAGGCCCAGGCGGCGCAAGCGCAGGGCCTGCTTCGCATCGAGCGAGGGCGGGATCAGGAGCGTGGCGAGGGTCACTGGGGTGCGGCGAGGAAGCTCGCTTCGAAAACCTCGCGCGGCACCGGCTTGCTGAAGAGGAAGCCCTGGAACTCATCGCAATCCAGCAGCCGCAGCAGGCGCGACTGCTCCTCGGTTTCCACGCCCTCGGCCACCACCTTCAATTTCATCGCGTGCGCGAGGTTGATGATGGTGGACACCAGCGCGAGCCCTTCGGGCGCGGCGGTCATCTCCTTGACGAACGAGCGATCGATCTTCAGCGTGTCCACCGGCAGCTTGGACAGGTAGCTGAGGGAGGAAAAGCCTGTGCCGAAGTCGTCGATGGCGATCGTCACGCCCAGGGCGCGGATCGCCTGCAGGCTGGAGATGCTGTGCTTGACGTCTTCCATGATCAGGCTCTCGGTGATCTCAAGCTCCAGCCCCGCCGCAGCGCGGGGGTCCACCCCGGTCGCCGCGCGGACCTGCTCGGCGAAGCCGCGGTCGCGCAGCTGCAGCGGCGACACGTTCACCGAAATGCGCACGGCCGGGAGCCCGGCGGCGCGCCACCGCAGGTGGTCGGCGATGGCCTGTCGCAGCGCCCAGCGGCCGACTTCGTTGATGAGACCGGTTTCCTCCAGCACCGGGATGAAGCGGCCCGGCGGCACCAGTCCCGTGAGCGGGTCGTTCCAGCGGATGAGCGCTTCGGCGCCGGTGAGCTTGCCGCTCGTGAGGCTCACCAGCGGCTGGTAATGCAGGACGAACTCGCCCCTGGCCAGCGCCTGGCGCAGCTGGTTCTCCAGGGTGAGCTTGCCCGCCACCGTCTCGGTCATCCTCTCCGTGTAGAACAGGTAGCGGTCGCCGCTTGCCTTCGCCCTCTTCAGCGCGGCCTCCGCGTTCCTGAGCAGCTCGTCGGCAGTGCTGCCGTTGTCCGGGTAGAGCGCCACGCCGACCTTGGTGGGGATGCGCAGCACGGCATCGTCCAGCTGGAACGGATGCTCGAGGAACGCCGCCATGGTCTTCTCCAGCAGGTGCGCCACGCCGCTATCTGCCTTCACTTGCGGCAGCACCAGCGCGAACTGGTCCGCGCCCAAGCGGGCGACGAGATGGGCGTTCCCGGTGTTGCGCGTCAGCCACTCCGCCACCAGCCTGAGCAGCGCATCGCCTGCCGGCCGCCCCAGGCTGTCATTGATGTTGCGGAAGCGGTCCAGGTCGACGAGGAACACGGCCAGCTTGTGCCCGCCGCTGGCGGCGCTGCGCATGTACTGCGCCAGCCGTTCGAGGAACAGGGTGCGGTTGGCGAGCCCGGTGAGCGCGTCGTAGTAGGCGAGGTAGTCGAGCTGCTTGCGCTGCTCGATCAACTCCAGCGCGAAGGACAGGTTCGCGGTCAGCTCCCGCAGCAGGCGCAGCTCGTCCGCGTCGAACATGCCGGCTTCGCGCGCGCGCAGGATCAGCGTGCCCGAGACGCGCTTCTCCGCCATGAGAGGCAGCAGCGCCAGCGCGTAGCTGCCTTCCCGGGTCAGCGCCTTCCGGTTCGGGAGGCGGGTGTCGTTGGCGACGTCGTTGGAGATGACCGGCTGGTCGCTGCGCAGGGCGACGGCGAGCAGGCTCAGCGAGTGCTCGGGATCGCGGTTGTAGTCGTCGACGATTTGCTGGAACAGCCGCGTGTCCGCCTCGGTGCTTGCGGCGATGCGCGCTGTGCCGTTCGCATCCAGCTCGACGACGCGGGCGACGGTGAACCCGCCATCCGCCACGGCGATGCGGCAGGCCTCGCGGAACAGCTCCTCGCGATCGCCCATGCGCACGATGAGCGCATTGATGCCGCTCATCACGGCGTAGACGCGGTTCAGGCGCTTGAGGCTGTCCTCGGCCTGGCGGCGCTTGGTGATGTCCAGGTGCATGACGACGGCACCCCCCGGGCGCCCGTCGGCCAGCGGCGTCACGGTCATCTGGAACCAGCGCTGCGTCTGCGGCGAATGGCACGCATACTCCATGAGGAAGACAGCGGAATTGCCGGTGAGCACCGCGCGGATGCCTGCGGCAGCTTCGAGGGCTTCGGCGGCATCGGGGCCGCGGGCGCCGTCGCAGACTTCGAGGTAGTTCAGGCCCAGGCCGTGCCCCGGCGCCTGGATTGCGTTGGCGCGGGCAAAGCGGTGCCAGGCGTCGTTGACCGAGAGGATGAAGCCGCGGGCATCGAGCAGGGCGACGACTGCCGGCAATCCGTTGAGGATTGCAGACTGCCGGGCTGCGTCGCTGAGGTGCAGCCGTTCCGCGGGGGACCCGACCTGCATGTTGTGATCTGCTCGTTGGTGGGTAAGCCGCGGTGATGGGCGTGGTTTCCCCGATGCTGCAGGATGGCCCCAGCCGCACCCGCCGTATGTACGGCAGGGCACCTACTTTCCCGTCGCGCGGCGTCAGCGCCGGTTCTGCGCGAGCAGGGTGTCGATCGCCAGGTAGAGCTCCTGGTAACGCAGCGGCTTGGTAATGAAGTTGTCGCAGCCTGCCGCCTTGGCCTTTTCCCGGTCCGCCTTCATCGCCATGGCGGTCAGCGCGATGACCGGGATGGTGGCGGTGAGCGGGTCCTGCTTGAGCAGCGAGGTCGCCGCGAGGCCGTCCATGCCGGGCAACTGGATGTCCATCAGGATCAGGTCGGGCTGGTCGTCGCGCGCCAGCGTCAGGCCGGTTTCGGCGTCGACGGCGCAAAGCACGGTGTGGCCGACGTTGAGCAATAGCAGGGAGACCAGCTTCATGTTGGCCGGGTTGTCCTCGATAACCAGCACCTTGGCCATCTGGCTGACCCTAGGCTGCCAGCAAGCCGAGGATTGCGAGGGAGCCCTTGAGCTGGGCGCGGCTGAAAGGCTTTTGCAGCACGTCGGCGGCGCCGCGCGCGAGCGCGAGATTGGTGACGGGCAGGGCGGAGATGACCACCACCGGCACCTGGGTCATGCCTTCCTCCGCGCGCAGCCGCGCCAGGAACTCCCAGCCATTGGTGTCCGCCAGCTGCAGGTCCAGCGTGATCAGGCTGAGGGGCTGGCGCCGCGCCGCCAGCAGCGCGGTCTCGGCGTTGGAGGCGCGCAGCACGCGAAAGCCCTCCGCTTCAAGCAGCAGGCGCACCAGGTCCGCGGACTTGTCGTCATCTTCGATGACCAGCGCGACGCGCGGCGTGCCCTCGGCAGCGCCAGTGGGGGCAGGCAGGGCAGCGGCGATCG
>JANMUO010000370.1:0-1649 GCA_031391655.1 Betaproteobacteria bacterium | reverse complement strand
GTGGCCGATTGGAATTTCGGAATCCTGGTGCCGCGACTGCAGCAACTGGTGGACGAGGTGCGCGCCATGGGTGCCCAGGCGGTGGTGCTGCTGTCGCACAATGGCCTCGAAGTGGATGTGAAGCTCGCCGCGCGCGTGCGCGGCATCGACGCGATCCTCGGGGGGCACACCCACGACGGACTGCCGGCGCCCATCGTGGTCGGCAGGACGCTCGTCACCAACGCCGGTTCGCACGGCAAGTTCCTCGCCGTACTCGACCTCGAGGTGAAAGGCGGCGCGGTAGCGGGCTACCGCTATCGCCTGTTGCCGGTGTTCTCGAACCTGCTTCCCGCGGACGCCGCGATGGCCGCCCACATCGAGAAGGTTCGCGCGCCGTACCAGGCGCGATTGGAAGAGAAGCTCGCCGTCACCGAAGGGCTGCTGTACCGGCGCGGCACCTACAACGGCACCTGGGACCAATTGCTGCTCGATGCGCTGAGGGAAGTGAAAGGCGCCCAGATCGCGTTCTCGCCCGGTTTCCGCTGGGGCGGTACGCTGCTGCCCGGCGACGCCATCACGTTCGAGAACCTGATGGACCAGACCGCCATCACCTATCCGCAATCGACGCTGAACGAACCGACGGGCGCGGAGATCAAGGCGATCCTGGAAGACGTCGCCGACAATTCCTTCAACCCCGACCCCTACCTGCAGCAGGGCGGCGACATGGTGCGCGTCGGCGGCATGACCTATGCCTGCAACCCGCGCGCCGCGATGGGGGCGCGCATTTCCGACATGCGCCTCGGCGGCCGTCCGATGGACGCGGACCGGCGCTACAAGCTGGCAGGCTGGGCGCCAGTCGCGGAGGGCGCGAGCGGCGAGCCGGTCTGGGACGTCGCGGCGCGCTACCTGCGCGCGAAGCGTGCCATCGCGCCGCTCACCCCCGGGGTGCCGAGGATTACTGGTTGACCGGCGAAGCCGGGTCCATCAGGAGCGCGGTCAGGTCCTTCATCTGCTGTTCGGTGAGCGCGCCGACATGGCCAAAGCGCGGCATCTGCGAGCACAGGTTGTAGGCCTTGGCGTTGTAGATCTTGCCGTAGGCGTAGCGCTGGATGCTCTCGCCGTAGCCGCGCGCCTTGGCGAACTGGTACAGGCTCGGGCCCACCGTGCCGAAGGAGCTCTCGCGCGGCCCGACCTGGTGGCAGTTGTAGCAGCTGCCGCCGACGCCGCCCTTGTCGTTCCAGGCCATGCCCTGGCCGTTCTGCGCGATCTTCTCCCCGGCCTTCCAGTCGCCCAGCAGCTTGCCGTCCGCGGGCCACTTGATGGCGGCCATCTGCTCCTTCTGCAGCTTCTCCGCGACGCCCTGCGGCGGATTGTCGGCGTGCGCATTGCATGCCGCCTGCACGCTGTCCTCGTTCAGGCGGTCCATGCCGGCGCTGCCCCTGGCGTGGAAATCGCGCTTCATCATCGCCTGCGCATCGGCGCGGTAGTCGCGCTGCGGGGTCGCGCAGGAAGCCAGGAGCGCCGCGGCGGCGGCCAGCACGATGGGGGTTGCGGGTTTCATGGCGTCGCTCCTAGCGCTTGATGCCCGGGCCGCGATACACCTGCCCGTTGGCGTTGACCGTGATGTAGGTGAGCAGGGCGCTCAGCGTCTCGGACGTGTAGCCCGGCTC
>JANMUO010000345.1:0-4201 GCA_031391655.1 Betaproteobacteria bacterium | reverse complement strand
AATCACGCAGAAGGCGGGCGTGGATGGCAAGCTCTTCGGCTCGGTCACGAACCACGACATCGTCGAGGCGCTCAAGGCGCAGGGCCACGAGGTCGAGCGCGCGATGATCCGCATGCCGGACGGCCCGATCAAGCAGGTCGGGGACGTGCACCTGCAGGTGCAGCTGCATACCGACGTGGTGGTGACCATCAACGTGTCGGTGCTGGGAGAGAACTAACAGGCTACTGACAGCTTAGTCACAGGTTGTGCACAGGGCCGGCGCGCAGGTTGCGACGGCCCTTTGTTTTTGCGGCAGTTGCTGTAAATTGCGCACATGGCGTTGGTGCAACCGGCAGCGAGAAACGACGGCGGCGATCCGCAGCTGCTGGCGCTCAAGGTGCCGCCGCACTCCATCGAGGCCGAGCAGTCGGTGCTGGGCGGCCTGCTGCTGGACAACCTGGCGTTCGACCGCGTGGCCGACCTCATCTCCGGCGCGGACTTCTACCGCGACGACCATCGCCGCATCTGGAAGCACATCGCCAAGCTGATCGAGATCGGCAGGCCGGCGGACATGGTGACGGTGTCCGAATCCATCGAGGCGAGCGAGGACAAGGACAAGGCGGGCGGCGGGGCCTACCTCGGCTCGCTGGCACAACACACGCCGAGCGCGCTGCACATCCGGCGCTATGCCGAACTGGTGCGCGAGCGCGCGGTGCAGCGGCGCCTCGCCCAGGTGGCCACGGAAATCGCCGAGAGCGCGCTGGCGTCCACGGGGAAGGACTCGGGCCAGTTGCTGGACGAGGCCGAGTCGAAGATCTTCCAGATCGCCGAGTCGGGCGCCCGCAGGGACCAGGGGCTGATGGAGATCAAGCCGGTGCTGGCGCGCGTGTTCGAGCGCATCGACCACCTCTACCATCGCGACAACCCGTCGGACGTCACCGGCATGCCGACCGGGTTCATCGACCTGGACAAGATGACGGCCGGCCTGCAGCCCGGCGAGCTCATCATCATCGCCGGCCGCCCCAGCATGGGCAAGACCGCGCTCGCGCTCAACATCGCCGAGCACGTGGCGATGGACATCGGAGCGCCAGTGGCGATCTTCAGCATGGAAATGAGCGGCACGCAGCTGGCGATGCGCCTGCTGGGCTCGGTCTCGCAGGTCGACCAGCACAAGATGCGCACCGGCCGGATCAACGACGAGGAGTGGTCGAAGCTCTCGGAGGCGATCGGCAAGCTTCACGACACGCCGATCTACATCGACGAGGGCGGTGCCCTGAACGCCCTCGAAGTGCGCGCGCGCGCGCGGCGCCTGAAGCGCCAGTACTCCAAGCTCGGGCTGATCGTGATCGACTACCTGCAGCTCATGAGCTCGAGCAACCCGGGCGCGCACGAGAACCGGGCGACCGAGATCTCGGAGATTTCCCGCTCGTTGAAGGCCATGGCCAAGGAGCTCGACGTGCCGGTGATCGCGCTCTCGCAGTTGAACCGCGCGGTCGACCAGCGCCCGGACCGGCGGCCCGTGATGTCGGACCTGCGCGAGTCGGGCGCCATCGAGCAGGACGCCGACGTGATCATGTTCATCTACCGGGAAGTGGTCTACAAGCCCGACTTGCCCGAGGAGCAGCGCGGCATCGCCGAGATCATCGTGGGCAAGCAGAGAAACGGCCCGATCGGCACCGTGAGGCTCACGTTCCGCGGGCAGCACACCCGCTTCGAGAACCACCAGGAAGCCGGATCGTATTGAGGGAGGCACCGCCATGGCCGAGCCGCTGATCCCGCAGAAGTCGCCCTACGCCGTGGAACTCGCCCCCGGGGACTACTGGTGGTGCTCGTGCGGCATGTCCAAGCGCCAGCCCTTCTGCGACGGCTCGCACAAGGGCGAGGGCGTGTTCAACCCGGTGAAGTTCTCCGTCACCGAGGCGCAGAAGGTGTGGCTATGCGGCTGCAAGCGCAGCGCCAAGCAGCCGTTCTGCGACGGCACGCACCAAACGCTTACTTTTTAGTCGCGACCCAGCGCCCTTCAGTCCCGTTGTCGGCGCGAAAGCTCCCTTCCATGCGCCCGCCGCTCACGCGGCCGGTGAGCTCGCGGCGCACGCTCTTCGCATCGACGTAGGTGAACGAAATGTTGAACCCGCGCAGGCGCGCTTCGCGCAGGCCGCCCTGCACCGGGCCCAGGACCAGGGTGCCTTCGATCTTCTGGTAGCGCTGCTCGAGGGTCATTTCCACCTTCTCGTTCGCGCCGCCGCCGGTGACCTCCAGCTGCCACGCGCCCGCCACGTTGGCCGGCACCACCCAGAAGTAGGCGCGACGCCCGTCCATGCTGGAGGTCTCGTCGGCCTCCCAGTCGTCCATGGTGAAGGAGTGCGACACCACGCGCGTGCCGGGGCGCATGGCGAGGATCTGCGGGCGCAGCTTGAGGTTCAATGCCGGCAGCAGGTACATGGTGACCACCGTGGCCTGCGTGAAGTCGGTGACGAAGATGTCGCCCTGGATGATGCGCGCCTTGCCGCCGACGCCCGCCTTCTCGACGTTGCCCTGGGCGTGCCTGGCCATTTCCGGGTTGTATTCGATGCCCAGCGCGCGTGCGCCGAAATCCTTCGCCGCGGCAATGGCGATCTTGCCGTTGCCCGCGCCGAGGTCGACGACGTAGTCGTTCGGCGTGACCTGCGCCATGCGCAGCATGCGGTCGACCACTTCGTCCGGGGTCGGCACCCAGATGACGTCCTTGCCGGCCTGGCCGACCTGCGGCTCGTAGGCCTCGGGCTTGGGCTTGGTTTGGGCGGCGGCGGGAAGCGAGATGAGCAGTGCGGCGAGCGATGCGGCCGCGAGGCGGAACAAGTGCACGGTGTCGACTCCTGGGAAGCGGAAAGTGAGAGGCGGGGAAATTTAGCAGAAAGGCCGCCGGGCGTGGCGAAACACCACGGCCGGCGGCCTTATACCTTGCAGCGCGCTTACAGCGTCTCGGCGGCGTGGTCGGCGAGGCGCGAGCGCTCGCCGCGCGCCAGCGTGACGTGGCCCGAGTGCGCCCAGTCCTTCATGCGATCCACGACGTAGGTGAGGCCGGAAGAACCCTCGGTGAGGTAGGGCGTGTCGATCTGCGCGATGTTGCCCAGGCACACCACCTTGGTGCCCGGTCCGGCGCGCGTCACCAGGGTCTTCATCTGCTTGGGCGTGAGGTTCTGCGCCTCGTCGATGATCAGCCACTTGTTGACGAAGGTGCGGCCGCGCATGAAGTTCAGCGACTTGACCTTGATGCGCGAGCGCACCAGGTCCCGCGTCGCGGCGCGCCCCCACTCGCCGCCCGACTCGTCGGTGGCGTTGAGCACGTCGAGGTTGTCCTCCAGCGCCCCCATCCAGGGCTGCATCTTCTCCTCCTCGGTGCCGGGCAGGAAGCCGATGTCCTCGCCGATGGGAACCGTCACCCGCGTCATGATGATCTCGGTGTAGCGCTTCTGGTCGAGCACCTGCGTGAGGCCGGCGGCAATGGTGAGCAGCGTCTTGCCGGTGCCGGCCTGGCCGAGCAGGGTGACGAAGTCCACCGCCGGGTTCATCAGCAGGTTGAGCGCGAAATTCTGCTCGCGGTTGCGAGCGGTGATGCCCCACACCGAGTTCTTCGCGTGCGTGTAGTCCCGCACCGTCTCCAGCACCGCCATGCGCCCGGCTTTCTCCCTGACCGTGGCATACAGCGGGCGCTCGCCCGAATCGTCGTAGACGAACTCGTTCAGCAGCAGCTTGGGAACCAGCGGCCCGCGCACGCGGTAATAGGTGTGGCCTTCCTTCTTCCAGGACTCCATGTCGCGGCCGTGGGCGTCCCAGAAATCCGCGGGCAGCTTGTGCACCCCGGTGTACAGGACGTCGGTGTCCTCCAGCACCTTGTCGTTGAAGTAGTCCTCGGCCGCCAGGCCGAGGGCGCGCGCCTTGATGCGCATGTTGATGTCTTTGGACACCAGCACCACGGGGCGATGCGCGTATTGCTTTTGCAGGTGGCGCACCACCGCCAGGATCTGGTTGTCGGTCTTGCCGGCGGCGAAGGTCGCCGGCAGCTCGCCGTTGATCGCCTCGGTCTGCAGGTACAGGCGCCCGCCCGAGGGCGGGCGGTCGCGCGTCTTGATCGGCAGGCCGGCCTTGATGTTGGCCACCGAGGCGGAGACGATCTCGTCGAGGAAGCGGCTGGCCTGGCGCGCGTTGCGCGCCACGTCGGACAGGCCCTTCTTGTTGTTGT
>JANMUO010000219.1:0-4126 GCA_031391655.1 Betaproteobacteria bacterium | reverse complement strand
TCCGTTGCGAACTCTGCGAACACGCAAGCCCCCGAACCCGTCATCCGCGCCTGCGGGCGGCGCGCCCGCAGCCACTGCAGGTGCGCCGCAATCTCCGGCCTGTGCCTGAGCGCCACGGCTTCCAGGTCATTCGCGCCGAGGCCGGAGAAAAAGGGCGGTATTTTGAGCGGTTTAGTATTTCGTGTCAACGCGTTATCGCTGAAAACCTCGGCCGTGGAAAGCGCTGTCGGCGGCACGAGGACGAGGTACCACGCCGGGGGCAGCGCAAGCGCGGTCAACTGCCCGCCGATTCCCTCGCCCAGCGCGTTCTCGCCGAACACGAAGAACGGAACATCCGCGCCGAGCCGGGCGGCGAGCATTTGCAGCTCGGCACGCGACAAGCCGGCGTTCCATAGGCGGTTGAGCACGATGAGGGTGGTGGCGGCGTCCGAGGACCCGCCGCCCAGGCCGCCGCCGATCGGCAGGTTCTTCTCAAGCGCCAGATCGACGCCCTGCCGCGTGCGGCAGCGTTCCTGCAGCAGCCGGGCAGCGCGCACGCACAGGTCCTGCTCCACCGGCATCCCGGGCAGCGGGTCGCGGCGCCGGATCTCGGCGTCGGCACGCAGCGCAATGCCGACCCGGTCACCATGCCCGATCAGGCGGAACACCGTCTGCAGGAGGTGATAGCCGTCGGCGCGCCGGCCAAGCACATGCAGGAACAGGTTGAGTTTGCCCGGCGCCGGGAACCAGTTCATTTCCACTCGGAAATGGCGAGCCTCAATTCCAGTCCCGGGTAGTTGAGCTTGAGCACCTTCGGGCGCGTCCCCTCGTAGCTCGTGTACTCGATGCGCCAGCCGTGCTGCTCCAGCGAGAGGAGCCGCCCGTCCTGCGCGTACTCGGCCTGCGCAGGCGCGTCGGTCGCAGGGCGCGCGCGCACCCAATCGGCCAGGCCCCGCAACGGGAGGCGAAAACCGAGAACCTCCTCGGTCAGGGTTTCCGCGTCGGCCGCCTCATAGCGCTTGTTGTCCGCCGACACCAGCGTCGTGGCGCGGCTGTCGCGCGATATGCGCGCCAGACCCTGGCCCAACGGCGAGCTGAGCAGCACATCGTCGCGCCCGCCGCCATGCCGCCAGGAAAGCAGGCCCGAGGCCGCCTCGCCGCGGTAGCGCGCGGCAAAACGCCCGGCCAGTTCGAACTCGACGCCCTCGGCGGGTGCCAGCGGCAGCTCGGCGCAGCCCGAGCCGAGTAGCGCCGCCACGACGGCCACGACGCGCAGCAGGAATGTCATGCGCGCACTCAGCGCCGCAGGCGCTTGACGGTTTTCTGCAGGGTTTCGTTGTCGGGATGGTTCTTGAGCGCTTCCTGCCAGATGCGTTCTGCTTCGGCGCGCTCGCCCATCGCCCACAGCACTTCGCCCAGGTGCGCACCGATCTCGCCATCGGGCCGCCCGAGGTAGGCGCGCCGCAGTTGCACGGCGGCGCCTTTGAGGTCGCCCATGCGGTAGAGCACCCAACCCAGGCTGTCGACGATGTAGTAGTCCTCGGGCGACAGCTCGAGCGCGCGCTCGATGAGCTTGCGCGCTTCGGGCAGGCGCAGGTTGCGCTCGGCGAAGGAATAGCCGAGCGCGTTGTAAGCGTGCGCGTGGTCGGGCTTCACCTGGATGAGCTTGCGCAGGTTGCCCTCCAGGATCTCGAAGCGCTCGAGCTTCTCGGCGGCGAGCGCGTGGTCGTAGAGCAGCTCGGGCTGGTCGGGCTGCGCCTCCAGCGCCTTGCCCAGCAGCTCGAAAGCCTCCCGGTTCTGGTTCGCCTCGCGCAGCAACTGCGCCTCGGTGAGCAGAAGCTGCACGTGCTGCTCGCCGCTCACGTTCACCGTGCGCAGGAAGGCGCGCGCCTCCTCGAGCCGGCCCTCCTTGGCCATCACGCCCGCGGTGCGCAGCCGCGCAGGCAAGTATTGGTCGCCGCGCTGGATGCTCAGGTACCAGTCGGTGGCGCCCTTCCAGTTCTTCTGTTCCTCGGCGATCTGGCCGAGCGTGAAGCGCACCGCATTCGGGTCGCGGAACCCCGTGTCGAGCAGGCGCTTCAGGCTGGCTTCCGCCGTCGGGTAGTCCTTCAGCTGCGCCGCCAGCAGGCCGACCGCGTAGAGCACGTCGCTGTTGTTCGGATTCGCGGCGAGCAGCTTCTCGAATTCGGCGCGCGCCTCGGGCAGCTTCTTCTCCGACACCAGCACGCGCGCATAGGCCATCCGCGCTTCGCGCGATTTGGGGTACTTGGCGAGGAACGCCGTCAGCGATTGGCCGGCGGCCGCAGGAGACTTGCGCTGCAGCACCTGCGCTTCGAAGATCGCCGCTGTCTCCCAGTCCGGTTGGAGCTGCGCGGCGCGCCGCGTCTCCGCCAGCGCGAGTGCTTCGTCGTCCGCCGCCAGTGCCGCCTGTGCCACCGCGAGATGCGCCTGCGGCAGATCCGGGTACTTCGCCGCCAGGCTGCGCACCACGCGCAGGTTGACCTGCTTTTCCGGATTGCTCGCGAGCAGCCGGCCGAGCTGCATGAATCCGTTGGCTGCCGCGCCGCCGTCGCTCGCCAGCAGCCTGGCGAGATAGGGCTCCGCCTCCTCCACCTTGCGCACGCCGACCAGCAGGCCCGCCAGCGTCTGCAGCGCCTGCAGCGATGCCGGGTCCGCGTCGGACCAGACCCGCGCGGCCTCCAGCGCGTACTGCGGCGCTTGCGCGAAGTTGGCGATCTCCACGGCGCGACGCGCGATGCGCGGATCCTTGGTGCGCCTGGCGAGCTCGGCGTAGGTCTGCGCCGCGAGGCCCGTGCTGCCGCGCTGCAGCGCGACCTCCCCGAGCAGCAACTCGTACAGGATCGGCTCGGTCAGGTCGAGCGCCGGCAGCTCGGGCGGCGGCGAGCGCGGTGCGGGCGCGACGGCGGAAGGCGAGTCCTCGTCGTCGTCGTCGTCGTCCGCATCGGTGGCCTGCGCCAACGCGCCGCCGCTGGCGAGCAGGGCGGCGAGCAGCAGGGAGAGAAGCCTCATTGCGACGGACATGACTTGTCGAGTGTAGGTATATTTGGTGCCCCGCACAAGCAATTAGGTCCCGTGCCAGAACTGCCTGAAGTGGAAGTCACGCGGCGCGGCGTCGCGCAGCGAATCGCCGGCCGCAGGATCTCGGCGGTGGCGGTGCGCGAGCCGCGCCTGCGCTGGCGCGTGCCCGAGGAGGTGCGTGGCCTCGCCGGGCGCACCGTGCGCGCGGTGGCGCGGCGCGCGAAGTACCTCCTGCTCGATTGCGGCGACGGCACCCTGATCCTGCACCTGGGCATGAGCGGCAGCCTGCGTGTGCTACCGCACGATGCCGCGCCGGAAAAGCACGACCATTTCGACCTGGTGCTGGGCGACCGCATGCTGCGCCTGCGCGATCCCCGGCGCTTCGGCGCCGTGTTGTGGACCACAGCGGACCTCGCCGCGCACCCGCTGCTGCGCCACCTCGGCGTCGAGCCGCTGTCGCGCGCGCTCGACGGCAAGCGGCTGCTCGCGCTCACGCGCGCGCGCCGCACGGCGATCAAGCTGTTCATCATGGACAGCCGGCAGGTGGTCGGCGTCGGCAACATCTACGCCAGCGAAAGCCTGCACCGCGCGGGCATCGATCCGCGCAAGCAGGCGCGGCGGCTGTCGCTGGCGCAGTGCGAACGCCTGTCGCACGCTATCAAGCACACGCTGCGCGCCGCGATCCGAGCCGGCGGCTCCTCCTTGCGCGATTTCGTCGGCAGCGACGGCGCATACGGCTGCTTCCAGCACCGCGCCCGCGTCTACGACCGCGCCGGCGAGCCCTGCCGCGACTGCGGCGCGCCGGTGCGCCGCATCGTGCAGGGGCAGCGCTCGACCTACTTCTGCCCGCGCTGCCAGCGCTAGCGCGCCTTTAGGCCTTGCCGAGGGATTTCACCTTGGCGGCGAGCTTCTTGCCGACCAGCGGATGCACGAACTTGGCCACGTCGCCG
Organism: Betaproteobacteria bacterium; assembly: GCA_031391655.1. Classification (GTDB taxonomy): domain Bacteria; phylum Pseudomonadota; class Gammaproteobacteria; order Burkholderiales; family SG8-39; genus JAABQT01. The sequence continues at coordinate 158 of JANMUO010000219.1, read as the reverse complement.
CCCAGCGTGGCGATCTCGCGCACCAGCGTGGCCGAGATGAACCGAAACGCGCACGCCTGCCGCGCGGACGCGTCAGGAAAAGATCAGGTACGCAATTCCGATCACCGTTCCGTACTGGAGCCCACGGTAGAGCGGACGATTGCGCTGCTTCAACTGGC
>JANMUO010000186.1:0-23759 GCA_031391655.1 Betaproteobacteria bacterium | reverse complement strand
CGATCGGCACCATCGCGTCGATCGCCTTCAGGCCGGTCTGCACCGGCTGCGACACCGACTGGCGCGCGATCACGCCCGGCGCGACCTTCTCGATCACGTCAGTCATCTTGGCGTTGACCGGGCCCTTGCCGTCGATCGGGGCGCCCAGCGAATTCACCACGCGCCCGAGCAGTTCGGGGCCGACCGGCACCGACAGGATCCTTCCGGTGCACTTCACCGTGTCGCCCTCGGTGATGTGCTCGTACTCGCCCAGAATCACTGCGCCAACCGAGTCGCGCTCCAGGTTGAGCGCCAGGCCGAAGGTGTTCTTCGGAAACTCCAGCATCTCGCCCTGCATCACGTCCGACAGGCCATGGATGCGGCAGATGCCGTCGGTCACCGACACCACGGTGCCCTGGGTGCGCATCTGCGCGCCGGCATCCAGGTTCTGGATCCGGTTCTTGATCAGTTCCGAAATTTCGGACGGATTGAGTTGCATACCTGCTCCTTGAGCGTGCTGCTTCTATGCCTGCATTTACGTTTTAAGGGCGTTTTCGAGCGCGGCCAGCTGCGCGCGCGCGGAACCGTCGATAACCTTGTCGCCGATCACCACCTTGACCCCGCCGATCAGCGACTTGTCCACGCTGACGCGGGCCTTCACCTTGCGGCCGGTGCTTTTCTCCAGCCGCGACACCAGGTCGGCGACTTGCGCCTGGTCCATCTCGAACGCCGTGGTTACCTCGGCGTCGATCGTGCCTTCCCGTTCGTTCTTCAGCGCTTCGTAATGCGTGCGGATCTCCGTCACCACGCCCAGCCGGCCGTTCTCCGCCAGCACGCGAACGAAGTTCTCCGCATCGCCGGAAAGCTTGCCGGCGAGAATGGAGATGATCAGTCCGGCGGCCTTGGCGGCGGACAGGTTCGGGTCGCCCACCGCCACACGCACGCGCTCATCAGCCGCCACGCCGGCGAGATTCGCCAGCGCGTTCGACCATTCCGCGAGCTTGCCCTGGGCGTTGGCAAGCCTGAAGGCCGCTTCCGCGTAAGGGCGTGCGATGGTGCTGGGTTCGGCCATCTGCGGCTCTAGAGCTGCTTCTTGATGCCGTCGAGCAGCTCGGCGTGCGCCTTGGCGTCCACCTCGCGGCGCAGGATCTTCTCGGCGCCGGCCACGGCCAGTGCGGCAACCTGGTCGCGCAGCTTTTCGCGCGCGCGCGACACTTCCTGCTGGATGTCGGCCTTGGCGGCGGCTTTCTCCCGATCGCCTTCCGCTTTGGCACTGGCCTTGGCTTCCTCGACCACCTGGGCGGCGCGCTTCTCGGCTTGCACGACGATTTCCGCCGCACGGCTGCGTGCGCCGGCGATCTCGGTCCCCGCCTGCACCGCGGATTGCTCGAGCGATTTCCTGCCCTGCTCGGCGGCGGCGAGCCCGTCCGCAATCGTCTTTTGCCGCGCCTCGATCGCGCGCAGCAGCGGCGGCCAGACAAAGGCCTTGGTGAACCAGATGAAGGCAGCGAAGACGATCGCCTGCGCAACCAGGGTGAAGGTGATGTTCATGCTGCGTTCCTCGCCAGGAACCGGGCGTTAGCGGAGCTGCGCGAGTAGCGGGTTGCCGGTGGCGAACCAGAGCGCGAGGCCGACACCGATGATGAACGACGCGTCGATCAGGCCGAGCAGCAGGAACACCTTGGCCTGCAGGGAATCGGTGAGTTCGGGCTGGCGCGCCGCGGCCTCGAGGAAGCGCGAGCACATGATGCCGACGCCGACGCAGGCGCCAAGCGCGCCCAGGCCGATCATCAGGCCGATGCCGATGCCGGTGTAGGCCTGGACCATGGCGATGAGCTGAAGTTTTTCCATTGTGACTCCCTTTCTGTGCGTAAAGACGGTGTGATCAGTGGTGCTCGTGCGCCATCGAGAGGTAGACGATGGTCAGCATCATGAAAACGTAGGCCTGCAGCGCGACGATCAGGATGTGGAAGATCGCCCAGCCCAGCCCGAGGATCGAGCCGAAGACCGTGCCGACGAGGCCCGTGGCGGCCCACATCCAGAGCAGCAGGAAAATGATCTCGCCCGCGTACATGTTGCCGTAGAGCCGCAGCGAATGCGACAGCGGCTTGGACAGGTACTCGATGGCGTTGAAGAGCAGGTTGAACGGGAACATCCACTTGCCGAACGGCGAGCAGAACAGCTCGTGCATCCAGCCGCCAAAGCCCTTGGCGGCGATCGAGAAGTAGATCATCAGGAACCAGACCGTCAACGCGAGCGCGAAGGTCGTGTTGATGTCGGCGGTCGGCACGATGCGAAAGCCCTGGTCCGAGATGAGGTGCGTGCCCTTGGCAACGATGTCGACTGGCAGGAAGTCCATCGAATTCATCAGAAGCACCCAGACGAACACGGTCAGCGCCATCGGCGCGATAAATTTGTTGCGGTCGCCGTGCCTGAAGATGCCCCTCGCCTGCTCGTCGACGAAGCCGAACAGCAGTTCCACGAACGCCTGTCGCTTGCCCGGCACGCCGGAGGTGGCACCGCGCACCACCCACCAGAGAAAACCCAGGCCAACGAATCCCAGCAGGATCGAGACGGACACCGAATCGAAATTGACCGACCAGAAGCTGCCCTCGCCGAACTGCACGGAACCGTGCGTCAAGTGGTGGCTGATGTACTCGGTGGGAGTCTGTTCTCTGCCTGCGGCCATCAGGATCTGGTCTGGTTATGTTCGCGCACAAAAAAAGCCATTGAGAAAATCAGGACCGTCACCACGAACGATCCAAGAAACACCGGCACCACGACCGCGGAATAGACCGTCAGCACCAATCCCAGGAGGATCGCGATCACGCCGAGCTTGACGCCCTCGGCCTTGAGCGCGGTCAGCAGTACCGCCCCTGCGGAGTCCGCCTTGCCGGCGCTTGCAACAAGTGCCGACACCCAACCGGCGCCTACGCTGACCGCGCCTCCTAAGGCCGCGGACAGTGCACCGTCGACGCCCGCCAAAATCCCCCCGGCGAGTGTCAGTACCGCGGTAGCCGCCAACTGCCAACGCAGAACGGTGCGAATCGGCTTTTGCAGGGCACCCATGCTGGCGTTCATGCTCCGTACAACCTGCAAAGCCGCGCGATTTTAACGGCTTGCACAGAGAACGGTCAACGCATTGCGCTGCAACATCTGCGCTGGTTCGTCTCTAGCGCAGCTTCTTGAGCAATTGGTCGAGATGATCCAGCCCGGAGTAGTGCACGATCACCTTGCCCTTGCCTTTTCGCCCGGCTTGAATTTCCACCGTGGTGCCCAGACGCCCGGAGACCTCTTCTTCGAGCCGCGCAAGGTCCCTGTCCGGCTTCGCATGGTGCCGCGCGCCCTGGCCACGCTGCATTTTCGTCACCAGGGCCTCGGTCTCTCGCACCGAGAATCCCCGCGCTGCCACGCGATTCGCCGCCTCGATCTGGCGCGCTCCCTCGAGGGTCAGCAGCGCCCGGGCATGGCCCATCTCGAGTACGCCCTCCATCACCATCGCCTGCACCGGCTTGGCCAGGCGCAACAGGCGCAGCAGGTTGGTGGTGGCGCTGCGTGAGCGGCCGACGGCATCGGCTGCCTGCTCGTGGGTCATGCGGAACTCGTCGACCAGTCGCTGCAGGCCGGCCGCTTCTTCGAGCGGATTGAGGTTCTCGCGCTGGATATTCTCGATCAGCGACATCGCCAGCGCCGACTCGTCCGGGACCTCGCGCACCAGCGCCGGAATCTCCTGCAGGCCCGCCATTTGCGCCGCGCGCCAGCGCCGCTCGCCCGCAATCAGCTCATAGCGGTCGCGATCCACCGGGCGCACAAGCACCGGCTGCATCAGGCCCTGGGACTTGATGGACGCGGCCAATTCGGCGAGGGCCTCCTGGCCCATGCGCGTGCGCGGCTGGTACTTGCCCGGCCGAATCCGGCCCACGGGCAGCGTCGCGAGCGTGTCCCGCGGCGCTTCCCCGTCGCCCAACAGCGCGTCCAACCCCCGACCCAATCCCTTTGGCTTGCTCATGACTCCCTCATGCTTCGGCGGACAGGCCCGCGCGCTCGCGTTCCAGCACTTCCTCGGCCAGGGCGAGATAGGCCTGGGCGCCCTTGGACTCCGGATCCCACAACACAGCCGGAGTGCCGTAGCTCGGCGCCTCCGCCAGGCGCACGTTGCGGGGCACGATGCTGCGGTAGACCTTGTCGCCAAAATGCTCGTCGAGCTGGTCCGATACCTGCTGCGCAAGGGTATTGCGAGCGTCGAACATGGTGCGCAGCAGCCCGGCGATCTCGAGCTTCGGATTGAGGCTCGTGCGCACGCGCTTGATCGTGCCAACAAGGTCCGACAGGCCTTCCAGCGCGTAGTACTCGCATTGCATCGGGATCAGCACTGCCTGCGCCGCCACCAGGCCGTTCAGCGTCAGCAAGGACAGCGACGGCGGGCAATCGATGAACACGAAATCGTATTCGCGCTCGACCGAGGCGAGCGCGGATTTGAGGCGTCCTTCGCGATTCTCCAGGTCGACCAGTTCGATCTCCGCGCCGGCGAGCTCGCGGTTGGCGGGCAGCAGGTCATAGCCGCCGCGCTCCGCGCGCGTGCGGATGTTCGCGATCTCGCCAAGACCGAGCAGCACGTGATAGACGGTTCGGGTGGCGGCACGCTTGTCCACGCCGCTGCCCATGGTGGCGTTGCCTTGCGGGTCGAGATCGACGAGCAGCGTGCGCTGGCCGGCGCGCGCCAGGGCGGCGGCAAGGTTGACGCTGGTCGTCGTCTTGCCGACGCCGCCCTTCTGATTCACCACCGCGAGGACGCGCGCCATGCCTCAGCCTGCGCAACGGCAAAGCACGAGGTGGCGCTGCGCCTCGAGCAACGGCACCTGCAGGCGTCGCACGTCACTGCAGTCCGCGCCGGCGGGCAGGCGCGCCAGTTCAGCCTGCGGAAACACGCCTTTCATTGCCGCCAGCATTCCCTCCGGAGCGACCAGATGCCGGCAGGCCGCGATGAAATCGGCGATCTCCGCAAAGCCGCGCGTAATGACGCAGGCAAACTTCCGCGCCGGCTGCCAGTCCTGCACCCGGCCAACATGAACCTCGGCGTTCGAAAGCTTCAGTTCGATCACCGCCTGCTGCAGGAACGCACCCTTTTTCTGGTTGGCATCGTTGAGCGTCACGCGCCGCTCCGGCTGTGCGATGGCGAGCGGAATTCCCGGCAGGCCGCCACCCGAACCGATGTCCGCGAGCGTTCCCGCGGGCAGGTGCGCAAGCACGGCGAGGGAATCCAGCAGGTGATGGCTGATCATCTTTTCCGTGTCGCGGATCGCGGTCAGGTTATAGGTCTTGTTCCATTTCGCGAGCAGTTCGAGGTAGGCGAACAACTTCTCGCGCGCGCCGCCGGGCAACTGCAACGCAAGTTCGTCGAGTCCGCGTTGCAGCGCGGCTTGCTGCGACCTCATGCACGCTTCTTCTGCGGCTGCAGGCCTTTCCTGAGGTGAACCATCAGCAAGGAGATCGCCGCCGGAGTAATCCCCGAAATTCTCGCCGCCTGGCCCAGCGTCTCCGGCCGCTGCTGCTCGAGTTTCTGCAGCACTTCCTTCGAAAGCCCGCGTACCGCACCGTAGTCGAGATCCGCCGGCAGGATCGTGGTTTCCTGGCCTGCACTTCGCTGCACCTCGTCCTTCTGGCGCTCGATATAGCCTTTGTACCTGGCTTGAATTTCGACCTGCTCAGCGACTTTCTCATCCTCAACCCCGTTGCCAGCATTAGGTAGAGACATAAGTGATCGATAACTAACATTTGGACGGCGCAACAAGCTTGCCAATGAATACTCCCGCTCGATCGGCTTGCCGAGGACGCGAATTGCCTCGGCCTCTGCAAGTCCATTCGGCGTAATCCACTGGTGCTCCAGTCGGTCCTGCTCGTGCGCGATCGCTTCCCGCTTGCGACTGAAGCTCTCCCAGCGTTTATCGTCCACCACTCCCAAGTGCCGACCGATTTCGGTGAGGCGCAAATCAGCGTTGTCTTCGCGCAACTGCAGTCGATACTCGGCGCGACTCGTGAACATCCGGTAGGGCTCGGAGACCCCGCGAGTGACGAGGTCGTCCACCAGAACGCCGAGATAGGCCTCGTCTCGCCGCGGACACCACGCGGCATCGCCACGCGCTTGGAGCGCGGCATTGATGCCGGCCAGCAGCCCCTGGGCGGCCGCCTCCTCGTAGCCGGTAGTCCCGTTGATCTGGCCGGCAAAGAAAAGCCCAGCCACGGTCTTCGTCTCAAGGGACGACTTCAGGTTGCGCGGATCGAAGTAGTCATACTCAATGGCGTAGCCAGGGCGCAGGATGTGCGCGTTCTCCAGCCCCCGAATCGATCGGACCAGCGCCAGCTGCACATCGAAGGGCAAACTGGTCGAGATGCCGTTGGGGTAGATCTCATGGGTCTCCAAACCCTCCGGCTCGAGGAAGATCTGGTGGCTGGCCTTGCCGGCGAAGCGATGGATCTTGTCTTCGATCGAAGGGCAATATCGCGGGCCCACGCCCTGGATCACGCCGGTGTACATGGGCGATCGGTCCAGCCCTTTGCGGATCTCCGCATGGGTGCGCTCATTGGTTTGCGTAACCCAGCACGGCACCTGGCGAGGGTGCATGTCACGCCGCCCAAGGAAAGAGAAAACCGGTTCCGGCGAGTCTCCCGGCTGCTGCTCCATCACCGAAAAATCGATCGTCCGGCCGTCCAGCCTTGGCGGTGTCCCGGTCTTCAGTCGACCGACGGGAAGCTTCATCTCCCTCAGGCGAGCCGCCAGAGTCACGGCAGCCGGATCGCCCGCGCGCCCGGCCTGATAATTCTGCAGCCCCACATGGACGAGCCCGGCCAGAAAAGTCCCCGCGGTCAACACCACAGTGCGGCCGCGGAAGCGGATCCCCGCCTGGGTGACGATCCCCACGGCACGTTCATCCTCCAGTTCAATGTCATCCACCGCTTGCTGGAACAAGGTCAGGTTCTTCTGGTTCTCAAGGCGGCGTCGAATGGCGCGACGGTACAGAACCCGGTCTGCCTGCGCGCGTGTCGCCCGTACCGCCGGGCCTTTCGAGGAATTCAAGGTGCGGAACTGGATTCCTGCCTCATCCGTCGCCAACGCCATCGCGCCACCCAACGCATCAATCTCCTTGACCAGATGACCCTTCCCGATTCCACCAATCGAGGGATTACAGGACATCTGGCCCAGGGTTTCGATGCTGTGGGTGAGCAGCAGCGTCCGGCGGCCCATCCGGGCGGCGGCAAGCGCGGCTTCGGTGCCGGCATGGCCACCACCCACCACGATCACGTCGAATTCAGTCGGAAACAGCATGCGGGCCAACCCTGAGGAGGCGAGATGATACGGCAATGTTTCACGTGGAACTAGCGCGCCCGGCGACGGCGCGATGTTTCACGTGGAACAGACTCAACTCAGGAGAATTGCTGCGCCGCAGCAACGTACTTCGCCATGAGACAATCGCGGCCCTTTTGCGCGGCACCCATGATTTCCCTCGCCCGCTACGCCACGCTCCTGGAACGGCCCGAACTCAGGCGAACGATCATCGCTTCGGTGATTGGCCGCCTTCCGATCGGCGTCCTCGGGCTCGCCATCCTGCTGGCGACACAGGCCGCTCGCGGCTCCTTCGGGCTCGCCGGGGCGGTCGCGGCCTGCTATCTGGCGGGATTGGCAGCTATGGCACCCGTGCTCGGCCGGATCATCGATCGGACCGGCCCAGTTCGCACGCTCTTCGTTGCAGCAATCCTTTTTCCTTTAACGCTGGTGGCGCTCGTCTTGGCGCTTCACTTCGACGCGCCCTTGTGGACTGCCTTCGTGCTCGCTGCGCTCGCCGGCGCCAGCTTTCCGCCAATCACGGTCTGCCTGCGCACTTTCCTGCGTCAGCGCCTCGTGGAAGAGGCGCAGCTTGCCGCTGCCTACTCTCTCGAGTCGGTCCTCATAGAGACCATCTTCATCGTCGGACCAATGCTGGTCGCGCTGTTCGCCGCCTATCTGTCTGCCGGCGCCGCGATCTTGTTTGCCGCCGGTTGCGGCCTGATTGGGACGCTCCTGTTCCTGCGTTCGCCCGCGATCGCGCAATGGCGCATCGAGAAACGCAGCGCGCCAAGCATCGTCGGGCCGCTCGCGGTGCGCGGGTTCGTGCCGCTGCTTGCCGTCATCCTCGCGTACTCGGGGGCATTCGGGCTGCTCGAGATCGGCGTAACCGCCTACGCCGCTGAATCCGGCATGCCGGCGCTCGCCGGCCTGATCCTTGGCCTGATGAGCGTCGGCAGCGCTGCGGGAGGCCTTGCCTACGGCAGCCGAAGCTGGCGCCTGCAGTTGCCGCAGCAGTTTGCGCTGATGCTCCTACTGATGGGCGCTGGCATCGCCGCGCTCGCCTTGATCGGCAACGCGATAGTGTTCACCCTGCTTGGTGTAGCCGCCGGCATCGTGATGGCGCCTGCACTCATCATTCAGTCAATGCTGGTGGCGAGGACCGCGCCGCCGCAATACGCAACAGAGGCCTTCACCTGGTCGACGTCCTGCCTCCTGACGGGCGTTGGGGTGGGCCTTGCCGTCGGCGGTTTGCTGCTCGAGAGCGCGACTTCTGCAGCCGTATTCGTCGCTGCGGGCGCGGTGGCCATTGGCGCGGCCCTGCTCGCCTACGCCACCCTGCGCGTCAACTAGGCCGCCGCCTCGCGCGGCCGGCGCAATCCCTGCAGCAACCAGATGAACCAGGCAAGCAGGCCCGCAGGGATGAAGACCCAGTAGTCCGAAGGCCGCGCGGGATTCGGCAGCTGGATGCCGACGACCTTGTAGCCTTGCTCCAGGCCGAGCTTGCGCGCGCGGCTGCCGAACTTCACGTTTGAGACCAGCATTTCGCTACCCAGCGATACGAGTGTTACGCCACCGCTGCGAATGCGCTCGCGTCCGCTCGCGCCCGTGCCCATCGGCAAGGCCACCGTCTTGGTGATGGTACTGCCTTCCACGTTTTCCCCGGCGATCCTGAGGATCAGCCATTCGTCGTCCTTGAGCGTGTCCGCGACCTCGTAAAGACGCGACACTGGTGCATCGACGTATTTCGGCGCAAAGCGATCGATGACGAAATCCGGCCGGAAGAAAAGAAACGACGCAATAAGCAGCAGCGCGACTTCGTACCATCGTGTCCGCGTGCGAAACCACCCCATGGTCCCCGCTGCGAACAGGAGCGAAGCCACGATCGCGCTCGCCACCACGAGCACCAACTGGGCGACGTTACCGATGCCGATCAGCAGGATCTGCGGGTTGAACACGAATACGAACGGCAGCAGCGCCGTGCGAAAGCTGTACCACGTCGCCTGCCAGCCGGTGGCATTTGGATCCTCCCCCGAGATGGCGGCTGCCGCGTAGGAGGCCAGGCCGACGGGCGGCGTGACGTCGGCCATGATGCCGAAGTAAAAGACGAACAGGTGCACTGCGATCAGGGGAATCACCAAGCCGCTGCGCGCCCCGAGCTCGACGATCACCGGTGCCATGAGAGTGGCGACGAGGATGTAGTTCGCGGTCGTGGGAACGCCCGCTCCGATCAGCAAGCACACGACTGCGGTCAGCACGAGCATGAGGAATACGTTGCCGGCCGAGATGAGCTCGACGAATTCCGTCATCATGAGACCCATGCCCGTCAGGGTGATCGCGCCCACGATCAGCCCTGCGCTCGCACACGCGACCGCGATGCCGATCATGTTGCGCGCAGACAGCACGAGTCCCTTCCAGAGGTCCGCAAGCCCCTTGCGCAAACCGGCGGCCGCCGAGTTGCTGGAGCGGAACATCCCCACCAGCGCCGGTTGGATGAGCACCATCGCCATCGCCGTGACCGTGCCCCAGAAAGCCGCGGTCCCGGGCGAGAGATCCTCGACCATCAGGCACCACAACAGCACGACCACCGGAATGAAAAAGTGCATTCCCGCACGCACGGTCGGCCAGGTGTCGGGGAGGTGAATGACCGGTGCCGAAGGATCGTCGATAGGCAGCTCCGGGTAGCGCGTGGACCATGCCAGCAAACCGACGTAGACGGTCAGCGTACCGACCGTGAGCACCCATCCGGCGTGCTCGCCGAAGAGTGACCGCACCGCCGTAATGGCGAAATAGACTGCCACCATCGCGAGAAACGTCCCGAAGAAACCGAGGCCCCAGGCCAGGAGGCGTGCGCGCCAGGGGCGTGGTTTGCGCGCTATCGGCTGGATGTCGTACTTCAGGGCCTCGAGGTGCACGATGTAGAAAAGCGCGATATAGGAGATCGTGGCCGGCAGCACCGCATGTTTGATGATCTCCGAATACGGGATGCCGACGTATTCGACCATCAGGAACGCGGCGGCCCCCATCACTGGCGGCGTGATCTGGCCGTTGATTGAGGAGGCCGCTTCGATGGCGCCTGCCTTCACTCCCGAGTAGCCGGTGCGCTTCATGAGCGGGATGGTGAAGATGCCGCCCGACACGACGTTCGAGACGGAAGAACCCGAGACGAAGCTGTTCAGCGCCGAAGACACCACCGCGACCTTTGCCGGCCCGCCTCGCAAATGCCCGAGCAAGGCAAGCGAAACCTGCAGCATGAAGTTCCCGGCGCCCGCGATGTCCAGCATCGTTCCGAACATCACGAACAGAAAAACGAATGCGACCGAAACACCGATCGCTACCCCGTATACGCCTTCCGTGGTGAGCCAGAAATGCGACACGAAGCGCGACACGGAAGCGCCCTTGTGCTGGATCACCTAGGGCATGAAGGGACCGGCAAACACGTACAACAGGAAAACCCCCGTGGTGATGAGCATGCCGAAACCCATCGCGCGTCGCGTCGCTTCCAACATGATGATCACGCCAAGCGCGCCGGAAACGAGATCGGCCGGCGTCGGCGAACCCGGCCGGAGGGCCAGATCCTTGTAGAAGAGGAACAGGTAGGCTGCACAAAAGGCGCCGACCAGCGCCAGCACCCAATCCACCACCGGCACCACTTTGCGCGACGAACCCTTGAAGGCGGGAAACGAGGCGAAAGCGAGGAACACGGCGAAGGCGAGGTGGATCGCGCGCGCCTCGGTATCGTTGAATATGCCGAAGCCGAATACGAATGGCAGGGGCGAGGAATACCAGATCTGGAACAGCGACCACGCCGCCGCGACGATCGCCAACAGAGTTCCGACTCTGCCTTTGGGGTCGCGCCCGCCGAAGTCGGCCTCGGCAACCAACCGCTGCAGATCAGGCGCCTGCGGTGCCCGAGCGCTTGTCGTCATGGCTCCCCCTGAAAACAAGAAGGGGCGAAACTTGCGTTTCGCCCCTTTTGCCGTGTCTGACTCTCGCCGCCTACTTCAGCCAGCCCTTCTCCCGGTAGTACTTCGCCGCGCCATCGTGCAGCGGCGCCGACAGGCCGTCCGCGACCATGTTCTTCGGATCGAGGATGGCGAGCGCCGGGTGCAGCTTCTTGAACTCGTCGAGGTTGTCGAACACCGCCTTCACCACCGCGTACACCGTATCGGCCGGAATCTTCGAGGACGACACCAGGGTGGCCAGCACGCCGTAGGTTTCTGTCGCCTGCGGGTTGTTCGGGTACAGGCCCGCGGGAATGGTCGCCTTGGCGTAGTAGGACTTCTCCTTGATCAGCTTGTCCACCGCCGCACCGGTCAGCGGCACCAGCCTCGCGCCGCACACCGTGGTCGGATCCTGGATGTTGGCCGACGGGTGGCCGACGGCGTAGAAGAAACCGTCGATCTTGCCGTCGCACAGTGCCGGGCCGTGCTCATCCGCTTTCAACTCCGAGGCCAGCGAGAAGTCCTGCGGTTTCCAGCCCATCGCGCTGAGCAGCTCGAGCATCGAGGACTGCGTGCCAGATCCGGGATTGCCGATGTTGAAGCGCTTGCCCTTGAAATCGGCGAAGCTCCTGGCATTCGCTTCCTTGCGCGCCAGAACGGTGAATGGTTCTGGATGCAAAGACATCACCGCGCGCAGATCGGAATACGCGCCGTCCTTCTGGAACTGGCCGAGGCCCTTGGTGGCGTTGAAATGCACGTCGGATTGCGCAACGCCCATGTCCAGCTCGCCTGCCTTGATGGTGTTGACGTTGAACACGGAACCGCCGGTGGACTCGACGGAGCAGCGAATGCCGTGCACCTTGCGATCCTTGTTGACCAGGCGGCAGATGGCGCCGCCCGCCGCGTAGTACACGCCAGTCACGCCGCCGGTGCCGATGGTCATGTACTTCTGCTGCGCCTGTGCCGGAACGGCGAATGTGCCGGCGGCGAGCAGTCCTGCCGCAAGCGCGGTGAAATTGCGCATGGCTGAATCCTCCTTGGGGAAAACGCTGATGTAGCTTAGCGGATGCCGCGGCTAGGCGGCAACCGCAGATTTCAGCACCGCGTCGATCGCGGCACCGAGCTTGGACACGAGCTCGTCGAGTTGCGCTTCCTCGACGATGAACGGCGGCGCGAGCAGGACATGGTCGCCCCGGACGCCATCAAGCGTGCCGCCCATGGGGTAGCACATCAGGCCAGCCTTCAGCGCTTCTTTCTTGATCCTTGCGTGCACGCGCCGAGACGGCTCAAACGCGGCTTTGCTGGCGCGGTCTGCAACCAGTTCCAAGCCCCACAATAGGCCCCGGCCGCGGATGTCACCGACATGCGGGTGATTGCCAAAGGCGGCACGCAGCTTTTTCTCCAGCAGGCCGCCCAAGGGACCAACCCGCGCGAGCAATCCGTCCTCGTGCAACCGCCGCTGCACCGCCAGCGCACCGGCGCAGGCCGCAGCGTGGCCCAGATAGGTGTGGCCATGCTGGAAGAAACCGCTGCCGGAGACGATCGTGTCGTAGATATGCTTGGACACCAGCGTTGCGCCGATCGGCTGGTACCCGGCACCCAGGCCCTTCGCCACTGTCACCAGGTCCGGCACGATGCCCTCCTGCTCAAAGGCATACAAGGTGCCGCAGCGGCCCATGCCGCACATGACTTCATCGAGCACCAGCAATACGCCGTGGCGATCGCACACCTCGCGCACGCGCTTGAAATAACCAGCGACCGGCGGCACCGCGCCCAGCGTGGCGCCGGCCACTGTCTCGGCGAGGAATGCAATCACCTTGTCCCCGCCCAACCGGAGAATCTCGGCCTCTAGCTCCGCGGCGAGGCGCTCGCCGTAGGCTGCGTCCGCTTCTCCCGCCTGCTTTCCGCGATAGGCGTAGCAGGGCGAGACATGCGTCGCCTCGACGAGCAGGGGCTCGAACTGCTTGCGGCGCCAGGCATTGCCGCCGACGGCAAGCGCGCCCAGGGTATTGCCATGGTAGGACTGGCGGCGACCGATCAGGTAGCGGCGCTGCGACTCGCCCTTCTCGACAAAATACTGGCGCGCCAGCTTGAGCGCGGCCTCGATCGCTTCGGAACCGCCCGAGACGAAGTACACCTTCTCCAGGGGCGCCGGCGCGCGCGCCACCAGCGCGTCTGCCAGCGCCTCCATCGGCTCGTTGGTAAAGAACGACGTATGCGCGAACGGGAGCCTGGCGAGCTGCTCCTGGATCGCGGTGACGACGGCCTTGTCGGAATGACCGAGGCAGGAAACCGCCGCGCCGCCCGAGGCATCGAGATAGCGCTTGCCCTCGCGGTCGATCAGGTATGCCCCTTCACCGCGTGCCGCGACCGGATAGGACTCGCGCGGATTGCGGTGGAAGACCCTGCTCACGCGGCAAGACGCTGATGCAGTTGCGTGCGACGCTGCTCGAGCGCGCGAGGCAGATGGGTCCCGAGCCTGGCGAGCAGCTCGTCGTGGGACGCCACCTCCTGCTTCCAGGCCTCGCCGTCGACTCGCACGATTTCCTGGTACTGCTCGCGGCTGAATTTCTCCAGCCCGCGCCAGTTCAGGTCATCGAAAGCCGGGATGATGCCAAGGGCGGTGTCCGTTCCCTTCACCAGCCCTTGGCAGCGGCCGACGACCCACTCCAGCACGCGCATGTTCTCGCCGAAACCGGGCCAGATGTACTTGCCGCGAGCGTCCTTCCTGAACCAGTTGACGCGGAACATGCGAGGCGGATGGCGGACCGCCTTGCCCATCTGCAGCCAATGCGCGAAATAATCGCCGATGTTGTAGCCACAAAACGCGAGCATCGCCATCGGGTCGCGCCGCACCACCCCAACCTTGCCGGTGATCGCGGCGGTCGTCTCGGAGCCCAGCGTGGCGGCCATGTACACGCCGTCCTCCCAGGAAGGGGCTTCCGTCACCAGGGGCACGGTACTCGAGCGACGGCCGCCAAACAGGAACGCTGCAATCGGCACGCCGTCGGCGTCTTCCCATTTCGAGTCCATCGAAGGGCATTGGGCCGCCGCCACCGTGAAGCGCGCATTCGGGTGCGCGGCGAGGCGCCCGCAATCGGGCGTCCATTCCTTCCCCTGCCAGTCGATCAGCCGTGCCGGCGGCTTTTCCGTCATGCCTTCCCACCAGACGTCGCCTTCGGGCGTGAGCGCAACGTTGGTGAAGATGACGTTGGACGCGAGCGTCTTCATGGCGTTGGGGTTGGTTGCTTCCGAGGTTCCGGGCGCGACCCCGAAGAACCCCGCCTCGGGATTGATGGCGTGGAAGCGCCCGTCCTCCCCCGGCTTGATCCAGGCGATGTCTTCGCCGATCGTGGTGACCTTCCAGCCTTGGTAGGCCGCCGGCGGAATGAGCATGGCGAAGTTGGTCTTGCCGCAGGCGCTTGGAAAAGCTGCCGCAACATAAGATTTCTGGCCGGCAGGCGACTCGACGCCGAGAATCAGCATGTGCTCGGCCAGCCAACCCTCGTCGCGCGCCATGACCGAAGCGATGCGCAGCGCAAGGCACTTCTTGCCGAGCAGGGCATTCCCGCCATATCCCGAGCCGAACGACCAGATTTCCCGGGTCTCGGGAAAGTGGACGATCCACTTCTCTTTCTCGTTACTCGGCCAGGAAGCGTCTTTTTGGCCGTCGGCGATCGGTACCCCGACTGAGTGCACGCAGGGCACAAATTCGCCGTCTTCGCCGAGCCAATCGGCCACCGCCCGGCCCATGCGCGTCATTATCCGCATGTTCACTGCCACATAGGCCGAATCGGAGATCTCCACCCCGATCTGCGCGATGTGCGAGCCGATCGGCCCCATCGAGAAAGGCATCACGTACATCGTGCGCCCACGCATGCAGCCGTCGAACAGTCGCTGCAGGGTCGAGCGCATCTCGCGCGGATCGATCCAGTTGTTGGTCGGGCCGGCCTGTTCCTTCTTCTGGCTGCAGATGAAGGTCCGGTCTTCCATGCGGGCCACATCGCTCGGATGGGAGCGCGCGAGGTAGCTGCCGGGTCGGCGATCCGGGTCCAGCTTGATGAAGGTGCCGGCAGCCACCAGTTCGCCGCAAAGTCTGTCGTACTCGGCTTGCGAGCCGTCGCACCACACGATGCGCTGGGGCTTAACCAGCGCTGCGATCTCCGCTACCCATTGGCGCAGGCCCTCATGGCGCACCCAATCGGGTGCTTGCGACAGGTCCTTCTGCGCGGCGCCGGGTGCGCTCATCTGCGTGAACTCATGAATGCAAAACGGCCCGGAAGGGGCCGTGCGATGACGGTTGGGACGTAAATTTTACCGCGCGGGCGGGGCGGCGTGCCATTTCCAGAAACCCCTTCCTTATCAGTCGCTTCCAACCGCCTACTTGCCGATGCAGAAGCGCAGGAAAATCTCCCCCAGCAGTTCGTCGGCGCTGAACTTCCCCGTGATCGCTGCAAGGGCCTGCTGCGCGAGCCGCAACTCCTCCGCGAACAATTCCCACTGCCTCCCCTGCACTGCAGCCGCAGCCAGATGCGCGCTGGCCGCCTGCAGCGCGCGCAGATGCCGCTCGCGCGCAAGAAATACCGATTCTCCGTGGGACTTCCAGCCGGCTGCGTCCAGGATGGCTCGCCGAAGCTCCTCGATGCCGGATCCGGTCAACGCGGAAACGCAGACGACCGGAAACTCGCCCGCCGGTGCGCGAAAGCCGGGAGCAAGATCGACCTTGTTGAAGATATCGATGCGGGCTGCCGCTGCGGGAGTGGCGGCCGGGAGCGAATGGTCGGCGGCAGAAGCGTCGTGGACAGCGAGCACAAGATCCGCGCTGGCGAGTTCACGCCGGGCCCGTTCGATTCCCAGGCGCTCGACCTCATCTCGGGATTCGCGCAGGCCGGCGGTGTCCACCAGATTGAGCGGGACCCCCTCGATCTGGATCGATTCGTGCAGCGCGTCGCGCGTGGTGCCCGGAATCGACGTGACAATCGCCCGCTCCGCGCCCGCCAGCCGGTTGAGCAGGCTGGACTTGCCAACATTGGGCCGCCCAGCGAGCACTACCTGGATTCCGGTCCGCAGCAGGCTCCCCTCGCGGCTGCGCGCCAGGAGCTCATCCAGCGCGGAGCGCAGGCGCGCCAGGCGCGCAGCAGCATCATCGCGATGAAGGGCGTCGACCTCCTCCTCTGGAAAATCCAGCGTCGCCTCGGTCAACGCCCGCAACTCGATGAGTTGCGCCACCAAGCGCTCGATGGCCGCCGAGAATTCCCCCGTCAAGGAGCGAAGCGCGCTTCCAGCCGCTTCGGTGCTGGCGGCATCGATCAGATCGGCCACCGCTTCAGCCTGCGCCAGGTCCATGCGACCGTTGAGAAAAGCCCGCCGTGTGAATTCTCCCGGCTCGGCAACTCGCGCCCCCGCGTCCAGGCAGGCGGCAAGGATCGATTGCAGGACGACCGGCCCGCCGTGCCCTTGGAATTCGAAGGCGTGTTCGCCGGTGTAGGAATGCGGCGCCGGAAAGTACAGGGCGAGACCCTCGTCGAGCATTTGCCCCGCAGCGCTTCGGGCAGCGCCGAAAGTGGCGACGCGGACCTCCGGCAATCGTCCGATCAGCCGGCGCGCGATATCGGGCGCCCGCGGCCCCGAGACGCGCACGATGCCGATCGCGCCGCGTCCGGCGGGCGTGGCGATCGCCGCTATGGTGTCGGGGCCGGGCCCCGCCGGAGGGTCAGCGCTTGGCATGGGCAGTCTTGTCGCGATCGAACATGCGCTGGATCTGCCACTGCTGTGCGATGGAGAGGATGTTGTTCACCAGCCAGTAGAGAACCAGGCCGGCGGGAAAGAAGAAGAAGAACACGCTGAATACGTAGGGCATGAACTGCATCACCTTCGCCTGCACCGGATCGGGCGGCACCGGGTTCATGCGCGTCTGCAGCACCATCGTGATCGACATCAACACCGGCAGCACGTAGTAGGGGTCGAGCGCCGAGAGGTCCTTGATCCAGAGGATGAACGGCGCATGGCGCAGTTCGATCGCCGCCAGCAGCACCCAGTACAGGGCGATGAACACCGGGATCTGCACCAGGATCGGGAAGCATCCGCCGAGCGGATTGATCTTCTCGGTCTTGTACAGCTCCATCATCGCCTGGTTCATGCGCGCCCGATCGTCCCCGTACATCTCGCGCAACTTGGTGAGGCGGGGCGTTATCAGCTTCATCTTCGCCATCGACTTGTAGCTTGCGGCCGACAACGGGAAGAACAGGATCTTGATGGTGACGGTCAGGAGGATGATGGCCACGCCCCAGTTGCCGGCCATGGCGTGGAACTTCTCCAGCAGCCAGAACAGCGGCCAGGCAATGATCGTGAGCCAGCCGTAGTCCACCACCAGGTCAAAGGCGGGGGCGGCGGCCCTGAGCCGGTGCTGCTCCTGCGGCCCCACATAAAGCGGGGCGCCAATCCGTGCCGACGTCCCGGGCGCGATTTCCGGCGCAGGCAGCACGACCCGGCCGACGTAGATTCCGTCCTGGCGGCGCTCCGCAAAGTACTCTCGCGTCCCCTTCGCGGTCGGGAGCCAGCCAGCCACGAAATAGTGCTGCACGAACGCTATCCAACCGTCCTCGGCACGTCGCACGTAGTCGGCCTTGCCCTTGTCGAGGTCGGAAAGGTGGATCTTCTGGAACTTCTGCGCTTCAGTATATTCGGCAAAACCGGCGAAGCTCTGCGCGCCGAAGGACTGCGCGACCGAATTGCTGGTGGAATCGAACTTGCCGTCGTGCGTCAGCTGGAAATAGGCGAAAGGCGACACCGGCACCGCGCCGTTGTTGCGGATTTCGAACGTCACGTCGACGACATAGCTGTCACGAGAGAAGGTGTACACCTTGTCGACAACGAGGCCTCCCGCGCCTTGCGCCGTCAGCCGCACTTCCAGCTTGTTGTCGCCCGCCGCCAGCTCGCGCGCTCCGGGCAGCGCTTGCCACGAGGTTCGATGATTCGGGCCTGCGTCGCCCGCCAAACCGCTTTGCGCAAAGTACTGGTGCTCCACCCCGAGTAGCACCAGGTTCTTGGTCTGGTCATCCGCATGCTTGTGCTTGCGCAGTTCCGCCCTGCTCAGGGTTGCCCCCAACGTGTCGATCTCGACGAGCAGCAGGTCGGTCGTGACACGCACGATTTCCCCTTTCGCCGCAGGCGCGGCGGCTGGCACCGAAGCAGGCTGCGCAGCCCCCGCGACAGGCGCTGCTGCGGGCTTCGCCGGCGTCGGAACGGCGGGGACGGTCTGCGAAACCGGCGCCGGTGCCGGCTTGGGCCGATTTTGTTTCTCCCAGGCATCCCACAGCAGCAGCAGCGAGAAGCTGAAAATGAAGAACAGGATCAGTCTTTGGGTATCCATTGGTTTCCGTGTCGCCCTCGGTGCGTTTCAGCCGCGCCGTTGCTCCGGCACCGGGTCGTACCCGCCGCGGTGCCATGGACCGCAACGGCAAAGGCGCCTGGCGGCGAGCCAGCCCCCGTCGAACAGGCCATGCCGCTCGAGCGCCTCGTCGGCATACTGCGAGCAACTGGGATGGAAACGGCAGACCGGCCCGAGCATCGGGCTCAGGAAGTAGCGGTAAGCACGCAGCAACGATCGCAACAGGCCGGTCATCGATCCAGTTTCGTAAAAAGGTCCCTCAGCCGTGCCAGCATCGCCGGCGAGCCTCTCACTCCGTAGGGCGGACGCACCAGTACATCCAGCGACCCGATGCGGTCCTGTTCGAGGCGAAAGGCCTCGCGGATGCAGCGCTTGATGCGGTTGCGCTCGGTAGCGAGCGCCGCGTGCCGGCGCGTCACCAGAATTCCCAGCCGTGGCGGCCCCTCGGCGCGGCGTCTCAGATAGAAGATATACCCGGAGAGGCTGCGCCGCTGGCCATCGCGCAGCAACGGCTCGAACGCGGAGCGCCCGGCAAACTTTCGATCTGCCCCGAAGGGACTAGACCGAGAGCCGCTTGCGGCCGCGTGCACGCCGTGCGCGCAGAACCGCACGGCCACCGCGCGTGCGGCTGCGGACGAGAAATCCGTGTGTTCGCGCGCGTCGCGTCTTGGATGGCTGGTAAGTACGTTTCATTGGACAGCTCGCAGCGAAAAAGGGCGGTATTAGAGCCTGCGCTGCGCGGCATTGTCAACCTCAATTACTGCATTGCGGCGCAAGCGAGAAGACTGTGGATAACGCGGCGTGGAAGGGGTAAAATTTCGTCCTCGCTGGCGCGTCGATTTACCGCCCCGGCGGTGCCCCCGAACAGTGCGTTTCGCGAGACTGCCAAGAACATGCAAAGCCTCTGGGACGCCTGCCTGCGCCGCTTGGAGCAGGAGCTTCCCGCGCAGCAATTCAACACCTGGATCCGCCCTCTTGCAGCCGAAGCCGGCACGCAGGATACCGGGACCCTGGTTCTCGCTGCGCCCAACCGCTTCGTGCTCGACCTGGTGCGCGAGCGCTTTGCCGCGCGCATCGAAAAGCTCGTCTCCGAGGCGGGAGGCCGGGAACTGGGCGTGCGCCTGGTCCTCGCGCGGGGCGGCGAAGCGCCTGCGCGGGTGGCTCCGCAGCGCAGCAACGCTGAGGCGCCCGCGGCTCTGGAGCGCGCCCGGCTCAACCGCATGTTCACTTTCGACAGCTTCGTCACCGGCAAGGCGAACCAGCTCGCCCGCGCCGCCGCCATCCAGGTGGCCGAGAATCCCGGGATTTCCTACAACCCCCTGTTCATCTATGGGGGTGTCGGCCTGGGCAAGACCCACCTGCTGCAGGCAATCGGCAACCATCTTGCGGAACAGCGCCCGCAGGCAAGGCTGCGCTACATCCACGCCGAGCAGTACGTGACCGACGTGGTGCGCGCCTACCAGCAGAAGTCCTTCGACGAGTTCAAGCGCTACTACCATTCGCTCGACCTCTTGCTGATCGACGACATCCAGTTCTTCTCCAACAAGGGACGCACGCAGGAGGAGTTCTTCTACGCGTTCAACGCGCTGGTCGAGGCGCACAAGCAGATCGTCATCAGCTGCGACACCTATCCCAAGGAGATCGCGGGGATGGAGGAGCGGCTGATCTCGCGCTTCGGCTGGGGCTTGACTGTCGCGATCGAGCCGCCCGAGCTGGAAATGCGGGTCGCCATCGTCCTGAAGAAGGCCGAGGCCGAGGCCGAGAGGGTGTCGGAGGAAATCGCCTTCTTCATCGCCAAGAACATCCGCTCCAACGTGCGGGAGCTGGAAGGAGCCCTGAAGAAAGTGCTGGCCTTCGCGCGCTTCACCGGGCGCGAGCTGTCCCTCGAGCTTGCCAAGGAGGCGTTGCGCGACATCCTCAATGTCGCCAGCCGCCAGATCAGCGTCGACGGCATCCAGAAGACGTTGGCGGAGTACTTCAAGCTGAAGATCTCCGATATGCACTCGAAGAAGCGCAGCCGCAATGTCGCGCGCCCGCGCCAGGTTGCGATGTCCCTCGCCAAGGACCTGACTCCCATGAGCCTGCCAGAGATCGGCGAGGCCTTCGGCAACCGGGACCATACGACGGTGCTGCACGCCTGCCGCACCATCTCCACCCTGCGCAAGAAGGACTCGACGCTCAACCGGGATTACCTCGTGCTCGAGCAGGTGTTGAAGGGATGAACTGGCTGTGGATTTCCTCTGCGCGGATTGTGGGTAACCCGCCCGCCGCGCGCATTGCCCGATTTCATCCCCAGGCACGCACACGCTGCCCACAGCTTTCCCCGGCCCAGAAAGCGTTCCAAGCGCCCGCCACCAATGCGCTTTTGCAGTTGTCCAGTGATTCCGGTCTGCTCTATTAACTACTACTAAGGATAAATAATGGCCTTGGTCAAAGCGAAGCGCGACGAGTTGCTCGCTCCGTTGTCCGCAGTCAGCGGCATCATCGAGCGTCGCCACACGCTGCCGATCCTGTCGAATGTCCTGATCGACCGCGCGGAGGGCACGCTGTCGTTCCTCGCCACGGACATCGAAATCCAGATCACGGCGCGCTCCACGCTCGCCGCGGGCGCGGACAGCAAGCCGCTGACCGTCGGTGCGCGCAAGCTCGTCGACATCCTGCGAGCCTTGCCTGAAGGCGCGGAGGTCACGCTGCAGCAGCAGGATAAACGCCTCCAGGTCAAGGCGGGAAAAAGCCGCTTCACGCTGCAGACCCTGCCGGCCGAGGATTTCCCGCGGTTGGCCAAGCCCGCGGGCGACGTGGCGCGCTTTGCGCTCCCACAGAAGGCACTGCGCAGGATGCTCGGCCTCGTGCAGTACTCCATGGCGCAGCAGGATATCCGCTACTACCTGAACGGTTTGCTGGTGCTGGTCGAGGACAAGCAGTTGCGCCTGGTGGCGACCGACGGGCACCGGCTGGCCTATGCGGCAATGCCATTGCCGTCCAGCCTGCCGCGCCAGGAAGTCATCGTGCCGAGGAAGACCGTGCTCGAGCTGTCCAAGCTGCTGGCGGACAGCGAAGACGAGGTGCGCATCGAGCTGTCGACGGCACAGGCCTCGTTCAGCTTCGGCGCGGTCGAGCTGGTGTCCAAGCTCGTGGACGGCAAGTTTCCGGACTACACGCGCGTCATCCCGACGCAGCACAAGAACCGTCTCACCATCGACAGGGACCTGCTGCGCCAATCACTCATGCGCGCTGCCATCCTGTCGAACGAGAAATTCCGCGGCGTGCGCTGGGTGCTCACCGACGGCAGCCTGAAGGTCGTCTCGTCCAATGCCGAGCAGGAGGAAGCGCAGGAGGAGATCGAAGTGAACTACGGCGGCGATGCGCTGGATATCGGCTTCAACGTCAACTATCTGCTCGACGTACTGAATAACGTGTCGGCGGCGCAGGTGGAGTGCCACTTCGGCGACGCCGCCTCGAGCGCGCTGCTGCAGTTCCCCGCCGAGCCGGAGTTCAAGTATGTCGTCATGCCGATGAGGATCTGAGGAAGGAAACGCGGTGGGAGAACCTGAGCAGCAACGGCCGGACGCCAACGACTACGATTCGGACAGCATCCAGGTCCTGAAGGGCCTCGAGGCGGTGCGCAAGCGGCCCGGCATGTACATCGGGGACACCTCCGACGGTACCGGCCTGCATCACATGGTGTTCGAGGTGGTCGACAACGCGGTCGACGAGGCGCTGGCCGGCTTCTGCGACGAGATCGTGGTCACCATCCATACCGACAACTCGATCTCGGTGCTGGACAACGGGCGCGGCATTCCCACCGGCATCAAAGACGACGACGAGCAGAAGCGCTCTGCGGCCGAGATCGTGATGACGGAGCTGCACGCCGGCGGGAAGTTCGATTCCAACACCTACAAGGTCTCGGGCGGGCTGCACGGCGTCGGCGTGTCAGTGGTCAACGGGTTGTCCAGCTGGTTGCGTCTTGCCGTCTGGCGCGACGGCAAGGTGCATCAGATGGAGTTTGCGGACGGCGCGGCGACTGCGCCGTTGCGCGTCACCGGCATCAGCGAGAAACGCGGCACCGAAGTGCATTTTCTTGCCTCGCGGCAGATTTTCGGCGCGGTGGATTACCACTACGACATTCTGGCGCGGCGCCTGCGCGAGCTCTCCTTTCTCAACAACGGCGTGCGCATCGTGCTGGTCGACCAGCGCGTCGGCAAGGAGGAGAACTTCGCGTTCTCGGGCGGCGTGAAGGGGTTCGTCGAATACATGAACCGCTCGAAGACCGTGCTGCATCCCAATGTCTTCAGCGCGCAGGGGGAAAAGGACGGCATCAGCATCGACGTGGCGATGCAGTGGAACGATTCCTACCAGGAAAATGTGATCTGCTTCACCAACAACATCCCGCAGAAGGATGGCGGTACGCACCTCACCGGCCTGCGCGCGGCCATGACCCGGGTGCTCAACAAGTACATCGAAGAAACCGAGGTGGCGAAGAAATCCAAGGTGGAGACCACCGGCGACGACATGCGGGAGGGCCTCGCGTGCGTGCTTTCCTGCAAGGTGCCGGAACCGAAATTCTCCTCGCAGACCAAGGAAAAGCTGGTGTCCTCCGAAGTGCGGCCGGCCGTCGAGGAAATCATCGCCGAGAAGCTGCGCGAGTTTCTCGCGGAGCGGCCGGCCGACGCGCGCATCATCACCTCAAAGATCGTCGACGCTGCACGCGCGAGGGAAGCCGCGCGCAAGGCCCGCGAGATGACGCGGCGCAAGGGCGTGCTGGACGGGATGGGATTGCCCGGCAAGCTTGCCGACTGCCAGGAGAAGGACCCCGCGAAGTGCGAGCTGTACCTGGTTGAGGGAGATTCCGCCGGTGGCTCGGCGAAGCAGGGACGTGACCGCAAGTTCCAGGCGATCCTGCCGCTCAAGGGCAAGATTCTCAACGTGGAGAAGGCGCGCTTCGACAAGCTGCTGTCCTCTGCCGAAATCGCCACGCTGATCACCGCCCTGGGTTGCGCCGAAGGTTTGGCGAAATTCAGCTTTATCGAGTGCGATATGGCTGCTCCCAGTAAGCTTGAGACCGTTTGCTCTTCCTTCGCCGACCCCATTGATGTCCTGATCTGCAATGCCGCCACCTTTGCTG
>JANMUO010000082.1:0-1797 GCA_031391655.1 Betaproteobacteria bacterium | reverse complement strand
CTCGACGCCCTCCACCGTCGCTGCGAGCCCCTCGGCACCGATGCGGATGTCCTCAGGGCGCACGCCGAGGAGGAGGCGGCCCGGCCCGGCGAACGCCGGCAGCGACACCACGTTCATCGGCGGCGTGCCGACGAAGCGCGCGGTGAACACCGTGGCCGGGAGGTTGTAGAGTTCCTCCGGGGTGCCGTCCTGCTCGACGCGCCCGTCGCGCAGCAGCACCACCTGGTCGGCCATGGTCATGGCCTCGGTCTGGTCATGCGTGACGTACACCATGGTGATGCCGAGCTTGCGCTGCAGTGCGCGGATCTCGCGCCGCATTTCCTGGCGCAGCTGCGCGTCGAGGTTGGACAGCGGCTCGTCCATCAGGCACACGGGAGACTCGGCGATGATGGCGCGGCCGAGCGCCACGCGCTGCTGCTGGCCGCCGGAGAGCTGCGCCGGCTTCCTCTCGAGCAGGCGCTCCCGGCCGAGCAGCGCGGCCACGTGCGCCAGGCGCCGCGCGCGTTCGGCGGCGGGCACGCGGCGCACCTTGAGGCCGAAGACGATGTTCTCGGCGACGCTGAGGTGCGGAAACAGCGCGTAGGACTGGAACACCATGGAGACGCCGCGCCGCGCCGGCGGCAGCGCGGTGACGTCGCGGCCGCCGATGTGCACGCTGCCGGCGCTCACCGGCTAGAGGCCGGCGATCAGCCTCAGGGTGGTGGACTTGCCGCAGCCCGAGGGGCCGAGCAGCACCACGAAGCGGCCCTCGGCGGCGTCGAAGCTGACGCCGTCAACAGCGCGCGACGCGCCGAATTCCTTGACGACGCCGCGCAAGCCGATCGCCGACAACTTTTTCCTCCATCCCCGTTGCGGCAACGTTAGCCTAGGCACAGAATAATCGCAACGCCGCCGCCCCGGGGAGACACCGATGCCCGCCCTGTTCCGCCTGCTGTCCGCCGCCACGCTCGCCGCCCTGCTCGCTGCGCCCGCGCTCGCCCAGAACAAGGAAAACGACGAGGCCGCCGAGCTGCTCTCGGCGGTGGTGCAGGTGAAGGCGAAGATCCTGCCCAACGCGCGCAGCCTCGCCACGCTCGGCCCGCAGCGCCAGGGGTCCGGCGTGCTGGTGCGCGACGGCTACGTGCTCACCATCGGCTACCTGGTGATCGAGGCGGAGGCGATCGAAGTGATCGCCCTCGATGGCAAGGCGGTGCCCGCCACGCTGGCCGCCTACGACCACGCGAGCGGCTTCGGCTTGCTGAAACTGATCGGCCCGTTCTCCGGCAAGCCGCTGCCGCTGGGCGACTCCACGGCGCTGGAAGAGCGCGAGCCGACGATGGTCGCAAGCCATGGCGGGCGCGAAGGGGTGAACGTGGTTTACGTGGTGTCGCGGCGGCCGTTCTCGGGCAGCTGGGAGTACCAGCTTGATTCGGCCATCTATACCTACCCGCCTGTGCAGAACTGGTCGGGCGCTGCGCTCATCGGCGCCAAGGGCGAGCTGCTGGGCATCGGTTCGCTGATCGTGCCCGATGCCGGCGGCCCGGGCACGCAGACTCCAGGCAACATGTTCGTGCCGATCGACCTGCTCAAGCCGATCTTCGATGATCTGGTGGCCAAGGGCCGCCCGGCCGGTCCGCTGCGTCCCTGGCTGGGCCTCAACGCGGAGGAAATGCGCGGGCGCGTGTTCGTGCAGCGCGTTTCGGCCGAGGGCCCGGCCGAGCGCGCCGGACTCAAGGGCGGTGACATCGTGGTCGGCGTGGGCAGCGAGGAGGTATCGTCGCTGGCAGACTTCTACCGCAAGGTCTGGGCGCGCGGCGC
>JANMUO010000071.1:0-3487 GCA_031391655.1 Betaproteobacteria bacterium | reverse complement strand
ACTTCATGGACACCATCGAGGGCGGCAAGTGGCTGCCCGACCAGGACCTCGCGTGGAAGCTGGTGACCCTGGCCGTGGAGCGCATCCATGAGCTGGAGAACGAGCTGGGGTGCTTCTTTGACCGCAATCCCGACGGCACCGAGCACCAGAAAGCCTTCGCCGGGCAGACGTTCGACCGCACGGTGCACAAGGGCGACCTGACGGGCATCGAGATTATGAACCGGCTCGCCGAGCAGGTTTGGGCGAGGAAGATCCATCGACTGGAAGAGCATCGCGCGGTCGAGCTGGTGAAGACGCGCGATGGTTCCGCCGTCGCCGGTGTGCTGATGATCGACATGCGCACCGGCGAATACGTGTTCGTGCGCGCGAAAGCGGTGCTGCTCGCCACCGGCGGCGGGCCTACCATGTATCGCTACCACACGCCCTCGGGCGACAAGAGCTGCGACGGCCTGGCGATGGCGCTGCGTGCGGGGCTACCCCTGCGCGACATGGAGATGGTGCAGTTCCACCCCACGGGCCTCCTCGCCGGTCCGCATACGCGCATGACCGGCACGGTGCTGGAGGAAGGGCTGCGCGGCGCGGGCGGCTACCTGCTCAACGGCGCGAAGGAGCGCTTCATGCCGAACTACGACCCGCTCGCCGAGCGTGCCACGCGCGATTTCGTCTCGCGTGCGATGGTGACCGAAATGCGCAAGGGAAGCGTCACGCCGAACGGCGGCCTGTACATCTCGATGGCGCACCTCGGCCCGGAAAAGGTGGCGAAGGACTTCAAGGGGATGGTGGAGCGCTGCGCGGATTGCGGCTTCGATCTTGCCGGCGGCCTGGTGGAAGTGGTGCCGACGGCGCACTACATGATGGGCGGGGTGGAGTTCAGGCCCGACTGCACGACGGAGTTGGCGGGACTGTTCGTCGCCGGCGAGGACGCCGGCGGCGTGCACGGAGCAAACCGCCTGGGCGGCAATGGTGTCGCCAATTCCACCGTGTTTGGCGCGGTGGCGGGGGACACGATGGCGGCGTGGGTGAAGAAGGAGTCGATGCTCCGCGACCCGGACCAGGCGGCGATCGTCGCGGCGGTCGCGCGCTGCGAGCCGAAGGCGGCGGGATCGCATGGTTCGCTCGAGCCTTTGCGCGAACGGCTCTACGAGGTCATGTGGGAGAAGGTCGGCATCATCCGCGATCGCACGGGTCTTTCATCAGCCCTGTCGGAATTGAATGCGATCGGGGACGAGCTGGCTGCGACCGGCGTCGCGGATTCCAACCGCGCCTTCAATCTCACCTGGCACGACTGGCTGAACCTGAAGAGCCTGGTGGCGACCAGCCAGGTGATCGCGCAGGCGGCACTCGCGCGCGAAGATTCCCGCGGCGCGCACTACCGCGAGGATTTTCCTGAAGCAGGACCGCTGGAGACTTCTGCCTATACGAGCGCGCGGCTCGCGAGTGGAAAGCTGGAAATCGGCATGAAACCGGTGGCCTTCACGCGCGTCAGGCCAGGCCAGACCCTTTTGAGGTAGAGAAAATAGGGTCTGTCCCTATTTTTACTCGTCCGCGACTTTCAGGACCAGCTTGCCGAAATTCCCCCCGCTGAACAGCTTGTTCAGCGCCTCCGGGTAGGTTTCGATGCCGGACACTACGTCTTCCTTCGACACGAACTTGCCTTCCTTCATCCACTGCGCGATGTCCTTCACCGCCACTGCGTAGCGGTCGGCGTAGTCGAACACCACCATGCCCTGCATGCGCGCGCGGTTGACCAAGAGCGACAGGTAGTTGGCCGGCCCCTTCACCGGGGTGGTGTTGTTGTACTGCGAGATCGCGCCGCAAATGACGATTCGCGCACCGCGGCCGATGCGCGTGAGCACCGTGTCGAGGATCTCGCCGCCGACGTTGTCGAAGTACACGTCCACGCCCTTGGGGCAATGCTGCTTCAGCCCCTCCTTCACGTCGCCCCCCTTGTAGTCAATGCAGGCATCGAAATGCAGCTCGTTCACCACGAAATCGCACTTCGCCTTGCCCCCCGCGATGCCCACCGCGCGGCAGCCCTTGATCTTCGCGATCTGCCCGACGGTCTGTCCCACCGCGCCGGCCGCGCCGGATACGACGACCGTGTCGCCGGCCTTCGCCTGCCCCACCTCGAGCAACCCGAAGTAAGCCGTCATCCCCGGCATGCCCAGCGCGTTCAGCCATTGCGAAATCGTGCCCACGCCGAGGTCGATCTTCGCCAGGTCCTTCGCTTCGGCCAGCCGGTATTCCTGCACGCCCATCATGCCGCTCACGTGGTCGCCCACCGCGAACTTCGGGTCCTTGGAAGCGATGACCTTGCCCACGCCCCCGGCACGCATCACCTCGCCGATGTTCACGGGCGGGATGTAGCTGCGGCCCTCGTTCATCCAGCCGCGCATCGCCGGATCGAGCGAGAGCTGCAGCACCTGCACCAGCACCTGCCCCGCGGTGGGCTCCGCCACGTTCTCGGTGGTGAAGTTCCAGTCGCTCTTCTTCGGCAGCCCGACCGGGCGCGCGGCGAGGCGGTATTGGCGGTTCGCGGCCATCAGCCGAGGTGCTTGCGGAAGAACTCCAGCGTGCGCGAGCGCGCGAGCGTGGCGCTCGGCGCGTGGTACGAGCCTCGCTGGTCGCAGTTGAACCCGTGCCCCGCGCCTGCGTAGAAGTGCGCCGTGATGTCGGGGTGCGCCTTGGCGATGGCCTTGGATTGCTCGAGGGTCGGCGACTGGTCCAGTTCCCCAAAGTGGCACAGGGTGGGGATCGTCGGTTTGTCGCCGATGAAACCCGGCATGCCGCCGCCGTAGTAGGGCGCGGAACACGCGAGCCCCGTCGCGCGCGCCGCCGCCACCCAGCACACCGTGCCGCCCCAGCAGTAGCCGACGATGCCGACCTTGCCCGCCTTCTTCGCCTCGGCGACCGCGGCATCCACGTCGAGCAGGTTCTGCTTCCAGTCGAGCTTCTGCATGAGCGCGATGCCGGCCTGGATCTCGGGCTGCGTGTAGCCGGTGTCGTAGCCGCGCTGCACGCGGTCGAACATTGCCGGCGCGATCGCGAGGTAGCCGTCCTTCGCATAGCCGTCGGCCACCGCCTTGATGTGGCTGTTGACGCCGAAGATCTCCTGGATCACCACCACCGCGCCGCGCGCCTTGCCGGGGCTTTCAGCACGGTACGCGGCGAACTTGTGGCCGTCGCCTGCCTGCAATTCGATCATGCTGCCCATGAGCCTTCCTCCTGGAAAACGAGCGGTTAGAATCGCCATTATGAAGAGAAAGCCGCAGGAATTGTTCCGCCTCGCGAGAGAGGCGCTGCTGCGCGCCGGGGCGCACGAGACGATGGCCGAGACCGCGGCGCAGCATCTGGTGCGCGCCGAGGAGCAGGGTTTGCCCACGCACGGCATGTCGCGGGTACCGTTTTACTGCTCGATGCTGAGGAGCGGCCGCGCCGACGGCAAGGCGCGCCCCACGATGGCGGCGGAGAAGGCGGGCGTGTGCCT
>JANMUO010000054.1:0-11095 GCA_031391655.1 Betaproteobacteria bacterium | reverse complement strand
GGCCACCTATGGACTGGGCGTGGACAACCTCCGCGTCGAGGTCGTCCCCGTCGCCGATCTTGTGGATCAGCCCGGTGTAAAACAGGATACGCTCGGTGGTCGTCGTCTTGCCGGCGTCGATGTGCGCCGAGATGCCGATGTTCCGATAGCGTTCGATGGGGGTCTTGCGCGGCACGATGTTCACCAAGTGTCCGTCAGAACCTGTAGTGGGCGAACGCCTTGTTGGCGTCAGCCATGCGATGCACTTCCTCGCGCTTCTTCATCGCGCCGCCGCGGCCTTCCGCGGCCTCCTGCAACTCGCCCGCCAGGCGCACGGTCATCGATTTCTCGCCGCGCTTCTGTGCCGCCTCGCGGATCCAGCGCATGGCCAGCGCCACGCGCCGCACCGGGCGCACTTCCACCGGCACCTGGTAGTTGGCGCCACCGACGCGCCGGCTCTTGACCTCGACAACAGGCTTTACGTTCTGCACCGCCTGCGAGAACACCTCGACCGGATCCTTGCCCGACTTGGTCTTGATCACGTCGAACGCGCCGTAGACGATGCTTTCGGCGACCGACTTCTTGCCGCGGGTCATCAGCACGTTGATGAACTTGGCGACGTCCGGATGGTTGAACTTCGGATCCGGCAGGATCTCGCGCTTGGGAATCTCTCTGCGACGCGGCATGGGGTCGGGTCTCGGTTTTCTTGGTCTTTAGGCCGACTTCGGCGCCTTGGCGCCGTACTTGGAGCGGCTCTGCTTGCGGTCCTTCACGCCCTGCGTGTCGAGCGAACCGCGCACGATGTGGTAGCGCACGCCGGGCAGGTCCTTGACGCGGCCGCCGCGGATCAGAACCACCGAGTGTTCCTGCAGATTGTGGCCTTCACCGCCGATGTAGCCGATCACCTCGAAGCCGTTGGTCAGCCTCACTTTCGCGACCTTGCGCAGCGCCGAATTCGGCTTCTTCGGGGTCGTGGTGTAGACCCGCGTGCAGACACCGCGCTTTTGCGGCGATTGACGCAGTGCGGGCACCTTCGACTTGGCTTTCTTGGTCGAACGCCCGAAACGCACTAACTGGTTGACGGTAGGCATGTTTTTCAGTATCCAGAAACGAACCGGGCAGCCACGTCCTGCGAACCGTAGCCGCCCAGGCGCAAAAAAGAGGCCGGATTATAAAGAGGAAACCAGGTCAGCGCAAGGAATTTGCCGGGTTGGAAACGAAGCCGAATCGCGCTTCCACCTCGCTGCGGGCCAGCCTCGGCAACGACTCGGCCAGGTCGGCGTATCGGGCAAGGTCCCGGTCATCGAGCAGGCCGATGGCGAGTTCGCCGAGCACCAGCACGGAGCCTTCGTCGTCCAGGAACGTTGCAGCAGCCTGCACTGCACGCCCGCAGTGGTCGAACAGCGCGTCGCCTTCGTAATGCATCACCAGCGGGGTATACGCCAGGCGCGCATAGACCCGTTGCGGCCCGTTCTGGAAGAACCAGCGGCCGCGCTCGTCCGCGCCATAGTTTCGCGAGATGAAATCGCGCAATGCGGCGTTGCCGATGCGCCCGAAACGCTCGGCGCCGGGCTCCTTCAGCAGCCAGTTGCCCCTGCGGTCGAGCGCCAGCCAGCCGTGGACTGCCGGCAAGTCCGGCCACTTCGCCAGGCTGCGCAGCACTGCAGGGTCCATGCGCCGCGGGTCAGACGCCCTGGCTCGGGGGCCGCTGGGCAATGGGCGCCGGCCGGGCGATGCCGAAGCCCTGCGCGTAGCCGACGTTAAGCGCCTTGAGCCGCATCAGGATGTC
The DNA here is from genome assembly GCA_031391655.1 of Betaproteobacteria bacterium. Classification (GTDB taxonomy): domain Bacteria; phylum Pseudomonadota; class Gammaproteobacteria; order Burkholderiales; family SG8-39; genus JAABQT01. The sequence continues at coordinate 9,327 of JANMUO010000054.1, read as the reverse complement.
GGGCCCCTCCACGCATTCAGCGATCACGCCGACACCGATCGCCTCGCCCACGCGCACCACCGCCTTCAGTTTCTGCTCGGCGACTGCGCTGCGCAGCAGGCTGCGCACGATCGATCCATCCACCTTCACGTAGTCCACGCGCAGGGTCTTGAGCGGCGCAAAGGACACCGAGCGCTGGCCGAAGCCGTCGATCGCCACCTTGCAGCCCTCGCTCTTCACGGCTGCGGCGAACTCTGCGGCCGAGCCGGTGCGCGCCAGCACGGCGGACTCCTCGATCTCGAGAATTACCGCCTCGGGGGCCACCCGCATGCTGCGCAATTGGCCCGCAAGGAACGCGGGAAACTCCGGGTCGCCGATGGTCTGCACCGAGATGTTGATGCTGTAATTGCGGATTCCCCCCTGCCCAGAACCGGCAAGCCAGCGCACCACGTGGCGCACGACCCAGCGATCGAGCTCCGGCATCATGCCGAAATGCTCGAACACGGGCAGAAAGTCGCCCGGCGGGAGCATCAGCGCCTCCTCCTCGCGCAGGCGCACCAGCACCTCGGCCATCACGAAGCCGCCAGGCGGGCGCAGCGCGAGGATCGGCTGGCAGAACAGCTGCAGCTCGTCGAGGTCCAGTGCCTGCCGGAGGCGCGCGAGCGGGTCCCTCCATCCCGTGAGCTCGCGTCCCATCTGGTCGAGGAACTGGTTTTCGGTGGGCTTCGCGCCCGCTTTCTGGTCGGTCGTCGCCATGGCAGCCTGCGAGCCTATTCTAGCCGCGCGCCTCGCGCTGAACGGCGCCGCGATAACCGATAACATTGGCGCGATTTATCCTGGAGACCGACCGGATGCCCCGCGAGGATTTCGCCTGCACGCACCGCCTGCGCGTGCGCTGGGCCGAAGTGGACATGCAGAAGATCGTGTTCAACGGCCACTACCTTACCTACATCGACACTGCCGTCGCCGATTACTGGCGCGCCATCGGCCTGCCCTACCCCGAAGGCTACGTCGAGCACTACGGCAGCGACGTGTTCCTGCGCAAGGCCACGGTCGAGTACCTCGGATCCGCGCGCTACGACGATGAACTGGACGTACTGTGCCGCACCGCGAAGCTCGGCCGCAGCAGCATGACCTTCCTGTTCGAGATCTGGCGCGGCCCCGCAGACCTGCTGATCACGGCCGAGCTGGTGTACGTGAACGCCGATGCGAGCTCGAGGAAGGCGGTAGCGCTGCCGCAAGACCTGCGCCAGCGCGTGCAGGCGTTCGAGAAGCTCGCACCCGCCCAATGAAGCTCTTCTGGGAGGATTTCAAGGTGGGCGAGACGGTGGAGATGGGCAAGCACACCTTCACCGAGGCCGAGATCATCGAGTTCGCCACCCAGTTCGACCCGCAGCCCTTCCACATCGACCCGGTGGCCGCCAAGGCGTCGTTCTTCGGCGGCATCATCGCCAGCGGATGGCACACCTGCGCGGTATGCATGCGCCTGAACTGCGACTCCTACATCAACCGCTCGGTGAGCCTGGGTTCGCCGGGGCTGGACAACATCCGCTGGCTGAAACCGGTGCGGCCGGGCGACACGATTTCCTACCGTCGCACCGTTCTCAATGCGCGCGCCTCGCAGAGCCGGCCGGGTGTCGGCCTGCTGCACTCGCGCACCGAGGCGCTGAACCAGCGCGCCGAGGTTGTGATGTCGATGGAGGGCTGGGGCATGTTCGGCCGCCGTCCGGCGGCATGAGCGCCAAGATCGAACTCCACCACCGCGTCCACGTCCTCACCCGCAAGGAGGAACTCGACAGCGTGCGCGTCGCGGGCAAGGTGGTGGTGGTGCTCGACATCCTGTTCGCCACCACCACCATGGTTGCGGCGCTTGCGCACGGCGCGACCGAGGTGATTCCCGTGGAGGACGAGAAAGCCGCGCTCGCGGCAGCTGCGCTGCGACCCGCCGGCAGCTTCGTGCTATCGGGCGAACTCCTTGCCGAGACCCTCCGGGGGTTTGCGCATCCGGCGCCCGTCGCGCTGCTCCAGCACGGAGTGAAGGACAAGGCGCTGATCTACTGCACCACCAACGGCACCGTGGCGATGACGCTGGCGGCAGGGGCGAAGCGCGTGTATTGCGGATCCTTGCTCAATGCCGCGGCCGTGGCCGCGGATATCCAGGCGTTTCACCCTCGCGACACCGTCCTGATCCTGTGCTCGGGCTCCGGCGGCAATTTCAACCTCGAAGATTTCTATGGCGCGGGTTGCATGGTCGAGCGATTCGCGCAGCTGCTCGGCGCCGGCGCCGATTTCTCCGACGCGTCGCGCACGGCGCACGCGTTCTTCCAGCATTCGGTCGCGCCGCAGGTGCTGCTGGATTGCCGCGTCGGCCGCATGATGGCGGCGCGTGGCCTCGTGCACGAAGTCGAGTTCGCCTGCCGGTTTGACGCCTACCCGATCGTGCCAGTGCTGGAGGGCGGCCGGCTGGTCAGTGGTAGCGCTCGTAGCCGGCAAAGCTGATCAGCGCGCGCGCCAGGCCGTAGCCGAGCCAGGTCAGGACGCGCTCCCACAGGGGCTGGCGCTTCCAATCCTGCGGCACCAGCCGCCTGGCTCCGGTGCGCATCGCCTCCTCCAGGCCCGCCCGCAATTCGGCGCCAAAACGCGCGTCATCGACAAACACGTTCGCTTCGCGCGCAAGCAACAGGCTGAAGGGATCGATGTTGGTGGAACCCACGCTGGCGCGGCAGCAGTCGAACACCGCCACCTTGGCATGCAGCAGGCTGCGGTGGTACTCATGGATCTCAACCCCCGCGTCGAGCAAGGTGCCGTACAGAGCGCGCGACGCGTAGTGCTGCAGAAGGTACTCGACGCGCCCCTGCAGCAACAACACCACGCGCACCCTTCGATTCGCGGCACGCATCAGCGCCTGCCGAAAGCGCCGCCCCGGGAAGAAGTACGCGTTGGCGATGAGGATCTCCTCGCGCGCGCCGTCGATCAGCTCAAGATACGCCCGCTCGATGTCGCGCCGGTGGCGCATGCTGTCGCGCACGACCAGCACCGCGCGGAATCCATCGGCGAAAGGCCCCATGGGCGCGGGCGCCGCGGGCAGCCTGCGACCCCGGTCGCCCGCCACGCGCACCCACAGGCGCGCGGCTTCATCCCGCACCGCGGCGCAGAGCGGCCCCTCGACGCGCACCGCGTAATCGAAGCGCGGCGGCGCCGGTGCCGGACCGCTGTCGTCGTCGATGACGTTGATGCCGCCGATGAACGACACGTGGCCGTCGATGCTGGCCATCTTGCGGTGCATGCGGCGCAAGCGGTCGCGGCGCAGCGTCCAGGGGCTGATGTCCGGGCGATACACCAGCACCTGCGCCCCAGCACCGGTGAGGATCTGCCGGAAACGCGGCGCAAAATCTTGGGCGCCGAAACCGTCGACCAGCAGGTGCACCGCCACGCCGCGTGCGGCGGCGCGCGCCAGCGCGTCAGTCACCAGGCTGCCGGTCTGGTCGTCGGCGTAGATATAGCTCTCGGCGAAAACCTCGTGGCGCGCACCGTCAATCGCCTCGACCAGCGCCGGGAAGTACTGCTCACCGTTGCGCAGCAGCGTCAGCCGGTTGCCGTCGAGGTATTGCATGAACCTAAAGGGGCTTGAGTTGCGCGCCCAGCGCGAGGTGGTCCGAGAGCAGCGACCAGGGGGGGCCGCGTTGCACGCTCGCCTCCACCACGCTGAAGCCGCGCACGTAGATCCGGTCCAGCCGCAGCAGCGGCATCATGCTCGGAAAAGTGCGCGCCGGGCGCCGGCCGTAGGCCGAGGTCACCTCGGTCATGCCGAGGCGCTCCTGCAGCACGCGCGTCGCGCGCTGGCGCCAGTCGTTGAAGTCGCCCGCCACCACGATCGGCTGGTCGCGCCCGGCCAGTTCCTCCAGCCGCGCGCCGATGGCGTCAAGCTGCCGGGCGCGGCCGCGTTCGTGCAGCGACAGGTGTACGCAAACGCAATGCAGGTTGCGACGCCATCCCGGTACCTCCACCACGCAATGCAGCAGCCCGCGCCGCTCGAAGCGGTGGTCCGATATATCCTCGTTTTCGGTCGACAGGATGCGAAATCGCGACAGGATGGCGTTGCCGTAGTGCCCGTGGTGGTGGTCCCGGTTGCGGCCATAGGCGTGCTGCCAGTCCGCAGGCGCGAGGAACTCGTGCTGCGGCGCGTTCGGCCAGGCCGGAAAGCGCACCGCGTGCCGCTCGTTCAGGCCCTGCACCTCCTGCAGGAACACCAGGTCCGGCGAAAGCGTGCGCAGGCCCTCGCGCAACTCGTGGATCACCATGCGGCGGTTGAACTGCGACAGCCCCTTGTGGATGTTCATGGTGACAACGCGAATCGTCTCCGTCATGCGGGCGCATTCCTCGCTGGCAGCATGCAGATCGCGTCGCGATTCGACCAGGAGAAGCACTTCTGCGCTGCCTCCCGCCACGGCAGCCAGAGCTGCGCGCGATGCTCCTGCGGCGCCAGCGTGACGGGGACCCGGCGCGGCAGCCTCAAGCCGAATACATGTTCGGTGTTGTGGGTGGTGCCCGGCGCGAAGCGATGGCTCCATTGCGCGTAGATCTCGAACGCATTGGCGATGCGCCAGTCCTCGATTGCCGACGGAGCAGCATCGATGCCGGTCTCCTCGCGCAGCTCCCGGCGGGCCGCCGCCTGCAGCCGTTCGTCGAGTGCATCGAGCGAGCCGGTCACCGACTGCCAGTAGCCGGGTCGGGCGCTGCGCTCTAGCAGCAGCACATCAAGAGCGGCGTTGTGGATCACGACCAGTACCGACACTGGAAGCTTCGCGCTCATGCGGTTTTCTGGCGGAACAGGGCGGAAAGGCCCAGCACGCCGCCGGGGTCGATGAACACCGCGAAGAATGGCTTGCCGCGCCCGGCCCAGTACTCCGCGGCGGCAGTGAAGACATCGACGAGCACCCCCAGGTCGTCGGCCGGGAGCTCGCCATGCCCCTCGAGCAGGAACACGTGGCCGTCGCCGGCACGCCAGGACAGGTCGGTCAGGCAGTCCTCCAGCGCATCCCAGTTGCCGCCGAACCAGGCTGGAAAACCCAGCGCCTGCGCCAGCCTGTCGAGGAGTGCCGCCTTGTCCGGCGCCGCGCCCAGATCGACGCGCACCAGATCGAGCCGCGTGCCGCGCGCGGCGTCCACGATCTCCTCGGCGCGCGGCGCGCGGTAGGCGCCGGAACGCGCTGCGTCAGTCAGGCGTTGCGTGAGCTTGCCCATGGATTATTCGCGGATGCGCTGGAAGGAACGATAGTGGTCTGCCGTGTAGTAGAACTCGCCGCCCCTGCCGGCAACGATGCGCCTTGCACCGCGGTCGCGCGCGCCGGGGGTCCGCACCGTGTATTCCCGATAGTAGCCCCGGTCGCGCCCGGGCAGCAGCCTTTCCCGGTTGCCAAACACGCCGCCATCCTGCCGGTGGGGAAACGGGCCGCCCGCCTTGATCAGGACAAGCGTGGCGCGCGCCTCAGCTGGCAGGTCGTATGTCGTTACTTCGCCGGGCGCCAGCGCCGTCGCGGCACCGGCTGCCAGCATCAGGAGCGCCGCCAGCCAGCGCATCACGCCGCCATTGAGCCTCAGGCCGGGTTCTGGTTCCGCAGCCGGATGTGCAGCTCGCGCAGCTGCTTCTCGGTCACCTGGGAAGGCGCCCCGGTCAGCAGGTCCTGGCCGCGCTGGGTTTTGGGAAACGCCATCACGTCGCGGATCGCCTCGACCCCCGCCATCAGCGCGACCAGGCGGTCGAAGCCGAACGCGATGCCGCCGTGCGGCGGCGCGCCGTACTGCAGCGCATCGAGCAGGAAGCCGAACTTGGCGCGCTGGTCCTCGGGAGAGATCTTCAGTGCTGCGAATACCCGCTGCTGGATCTCCTGGCGATGGATGCGCACCGAGCCGCCAGCGACTTCCCAGCCGTTCAGCACTAAGTCATACGCTTTCGCGTAAGCCTCGCCGGGAATCGACTCGAGGTACTTCTCGTGGCCATCCTTCGGGCTGGTGAAAGGGTGGTGGCGCGCCTTCCATTGCTTGGAGTCGTCGTCGTACTCGAACATCGGGAAATCCACCACCCACAGCGGTCGCCAGCCCTTCACGGCGAAGCCGCGCTCGTGGCCGATCCTCTGGCGCAGCGCGCCGATGCAGGCGTTGGCGGCGGCGGACCTGTCGGCGGCGAAGAAGACCAGGTCGCCGTCCGCGGCGCCCGTGCGCTCGAGGATCGCCGCGAGCGCCTTCGCATGCAGGTTCTTCACGATCGGCGACTGCAGGCCCTCGGCGCCCTTGGCGCGCTCGTTCACCTTGATCCAGGCAAGCCCCTTGGCGCCGAGCGTCTTCACGTATTCGGTGTAGGCGTCGATCTCGCCGCGCGTGAGCGCGCCGCCGCCCGGCACGCGCAGGCCGGCGACGCGGCCGCCAGCCATGTTCGCCGGCGCTGAGAACACGTTGAAATCCACGTCGCGCATCACGTCGGTGAGCTCCGCGAGCTTGAGCGGCACGCGCAGGTCCGGCTTGTCCACGCCGTAGTCGCGCATGGCGTCCTCGTACTTCATCACCGGGAACGGGTCCGGCAGCGCCACGCCAAGCACTTCCTTGAACATGTGCCGCGCGAGGCGCTCCATCAGCGCGCGGATGGCGTCTTCGCCGAGGAACGAGGTCTCGATGTCGATCTGCGTGAACTCCGGCTGCCGGTCGGCGCGCAGGTCCTCGTCGCGAAAGCACTTCACGATCTGGTAGTAGCGGTCGAAACCCGCGATCATCAGCATCTGCTTGAACAGCTGCGGGCTCTGTGGCAGGGCGTAGAAATGCCCGTCGTGCAGGCGCGAAGGCACGAGGAACTCCCGCGCGCCCTCGGGCGTCGACTTGTAGAGGACCGGCGTCTCGATGTCGATGAAGCCGTTGGCGTCCAGGAAGGCGCGCGCCGCGCTTGCCACGCGATGGCGCATGCGCAGGTTCTTCTGCATCGGCTCGCGCCGCAGGTCGATGACGCGGTGCTCCAGGCGCACCTGCTCGGACAGGTTGTCCTCGTCCAGCTGGAAGGGCGGAGGCGCGGAGGGATTGAGGATCTCCACTTCGTGCGCCAGCACCTCGATCTCGCCAGACTTCAGGTTCGCGTTGGTCGTGCCGGCCGGGCGCGCTCGCACCAGGCCGGTAATGCGCAGCACGAACTCGCCGCGCACGCGGTCGGCGGCCTGGAAGGCTTCGGCGCGGTCCGGATCGCACACCACCTGCGCCAGTCCCTCGCGATCGCGCAGGTCGATGAAGATCACGCCGCCGTGGTCGCGCCGGCGGTGCACCCAGCCGGCGAGTGACACGGTCCTGCCGATCAGGTCGGCGGACAGCTCGGCGCAGTAGTGGGTGCGCATGGCGGCGCTACTGGCTGCCCGCGCCGCTCTGGCCGGGGGCTACGACGCCCATGGAGATGATGTACTTGAGGGCCTCGTCCACCGTCATGTCGAGCTCGACGACGTCCTTGCGCGCGAGCATGACGAAATAGCCGCCGGTGGGGTTGGGCGTGGTCGGCACATACACGCTGACGTAGTCGCCCTGCAGGTGACGCACGACATCGCCGCCGGGCGTGCCCGTGAGGAAGGCGATGGTCCACATGCCTTCATGCGGCCACTGCACCAGCAGCGCCTTGCGGAACGCCTGGCCGCTGGAGGAGAACAGGGTGTCGGAAATCTGCTTGACGCTCGAGTAGATCGAATTCACCACCGGAATGCGGTGCAGGATCTCGTGCCCCAGGTGCACCAGCTGCGCGCCGAAGAAGTTGGTGGCGAACACGCCGGTGGCGAACACGATCACCACGGTGAGGATCACGCCGAGCCCCGGGATATGCACGCCGAGGAAGCTTTCGGTGCGCCACTGCTCCGGCAACAGCAGCAGGGACTGGTCGAGCGTATCGACGATCAGCTTCAGGACCCAGAGGGTGATGACCAGCGGAATCCAGATCAACAGCCCGGTAAGGAGGTATTTCCTCATGCTTCCCCATAAAACAAAATCCCGGCTCGCGCCGGGCCGCACGCGAGGCCCATCAGGCCATCAGTCGGTGGTGGTGGAGGTCGTGGCCTTCTCGGCCTTCGTCTCTGCCTTGGATTCGGTCTTCGGCTTGGCCTCGGCTTTCGCGTCGTCTTTCGCTGGCGCCTTCGCTTCGCCCTTCGCCTCGGGCTTTGCCGCCTGAGGCTTGGCGCCGTCCTTGAAATCCGTCGCGTACCAGCCGCTGCCCTTGAGCTGGAAACCCGGCGCGCTCAGCATCTTCTTGTATTTGGCCTTGCCGCAGGACGGGCAGGTCTTGAGCGGCCGCTCGGAGACCTTCTGCAGGTGCTCGTCCTGGAAGCCACAACTCGCGCAGCGGTATTCGTAGATCGGCATGCCCGTATCCAACTTGCTGAATTGGCGCGAATTATAGCGCCTTCAGTACCCTCAGAACGGAATGTCGTCCGCCATGTCGTCGAACTTTCCAGCGGGCTTCTTGGCCGCGGCCTTGGGCTCGGAGGCCGGTTCGCTCGCGCCGCCGCCCGCCGGTGCGCCGCGCGGCTCGCCGCGCGGTTCGCCCGAGCCGGCGCGCGAGCCAAGCATCTGCATCACGTCGCCGCGAATCTCGGTGCTGTAGCGGTCGTGCCCATCCTTGTCCTGCCACTTGCGCGTGCGCAGGCTGCCTTCGACATAGATCTGCGAACCCTTCTTCAGGTACTCCCCCGCCACCTCGGCCAACCGGCCGAAGAACGAGATGCGGTGCCACTCGGTGGCCTCCTTCATCTCTCCGCTCGCCTTGTCCTTCCACTTGTCGGTGGTGGCGACGCGGATGTTGGTGACCGCCTCGCCGGTGGGCAAGTAGCGCGTTTCGGGATCGGCCCCCAGATTGCCCACCACGATGACCTTGTTGACGGATGCCATGCTTACCTCCCTTTGACCGTTCCCATCGTAAACGAGCCGCCGCCAATCCGGTTGACCGCGCGCGGTTGCGGCGTTTGCGCGCGCTGGGAGTCCATCTGCAAGTGAAGAAAGGCTGGAAAGTAAGGCTGCGGACTCGCTATAGTAGCAAGTTTACTTTCGCCGACCGGTGGCAATGAGCTCGATCCGCATCCGCGGCGCACGCACGCACAACCTGAAGAACCTGAACGTCGACGTGCCGCGCCACCGCCTGGTGGTGATCACCGGCCTGTCGGGCTCGGGCAAGTCCTCGCTCGCCTTCGACACGCTCTACGCGGAGGGCCAGCGCCGCTACGTCGCCGGGCAGGTGCCGGCCGGGGAACGGATTGTGTTTTCCAAGCCGCGCACGCTGGCGCTACGAACCGGGAAAACCACGGTTGCCACTCCTCCGATCGCCGACCCGGCGGC
>JANMUO010000091.1:0-21734 GCA_031391655.1 Betaproteobacteria bacterium | reverse complement strand
CCCGAGCCGGTCCATGCGTTCGAGCGCAATGCCGCAACCCCGCACCACGCAGGTAAGCGGGTCTTCCGCCACCAGCACCGTCAAGCCGGTCTCTTCGGCCAACAAGCGGTCGAGGTCACGCAACAGGGCTCCGCCACCGGTGAGCATCATGCCGCGGTCAGCAATATCGGCGCCAAGCTCCGGCGGCGTCTGCTCGAGTGCGTTCTTGACGGCCGACACAATGTTGTTGAGCGGATCGGTCAGGGCTTCCAGAATCTCGTTGGAAGAAATCGTGAAACTGCGCGGTACACCTTCAGAAAGGTTGCGGCCACGCACCTCCATCTCCTTGACTTCACTGCCCGGGAAAGCCGAGCCGATTTTCTTCTTGATCGACTCCGCCGTTGGTTCCCCAATCAGCATGCCGTAGTTGCGCCGGATGTAGTTGATGATCGCTTCGTCGAATTTGTCACCGCCAACCCGCACACTGCCCTTGTACACCATGCCGCCGAGTGAAATCACGCCTACTTCCGTGGTGCCTCCGCCGACGTCCACCACCATCGAGCCCGTGGCTTCCGCCACCGGCATGTCGGCGCCGATCGCCGCGGCCATCGGTTCCTCGATGAGGAACACCTGGCCTGCGCCCGCGCCGATCGCGCTCTCGCGGATCGCGCGGCGCTCGACCTGCGTCGAACCGCACGGCACGCAGATGATGATGCGCGGGCTGGGCGAAAACAATTTGTTGTCGTGCACTTTCTTGATGAACTGCTTCAACATCTGCTCGGTGATGGTGAAGTCGGCGATCACGCCGTCCTTCATCGGGCGGATGGCGACGATATTGCCGGGCGTCTTGCCGAGCATCATCTTCGCTTCGCGGCCCACCGCCTGGATCGTCTTCTTCGCGTTGGGACCGCCCTCCTGGCGGATCGCAACTACGGAGGGCTCGTTCAGCACAATCCCTTTGCCGCGCACGTAGATCAGCGTGTTCGCGGTGCCGAGGTCGATCGCCAGATCGTTGGAGAAATAGCTTCGCAGGAATCCAAACATGTCGGTACTTAACGCCACCCTTGTTGGTTGTGCCTTAACTTTGTTCGCTAAGGCTGTGTCACTAAAGGGCATATAATACCCGGAACGAGGCCTCGAGCAAGCGTAAGGCCGGGTTTCGAAACCCTTTTTTGCAGCGCAATGTCGCTAACCGACGACCAGATCCGGCGCATCGCGCGCCTCGCCCGCATCGCGATTGGCGAGCAGGAATCGGCTGAAGTGCGCGACAGGCTGAACCGCGTGCTCGGCCTCATCGACCAGCTCCAGGCGGTGGATACGACCGGCATCGAGCCGATGTCGCATGCGCTGGACGTGGTCCAACCCCTGCGTCCCGACCTTGTCACGGAGTCCGACCAGCGTGCCGCGTTCCAAGCGGATTCCCCTGCGGTCGAACGCGGCCTCTACCTGGTCCCCAAGGTCATCGAGTAAGTGCTCGATTCCAGCCTCACCGAGCTTCAGGCGGCGCTCTCCGCGAAGAAGATCTCCTCCGTCGAGTTGACGCGGTTGTTTCTCGCCCGCGTGCGCAAACTGAATGGCGCGCTGAACGCATTCCTGGCGTGGGACGAGGAGGCCAGCCTCGCCCAGGCGCGCGCAGCCGACCAGGCGCGCGCTGCGGGCAAGGCCGGCCCGCTTACGGGCATCCCATTGGCACACAAGGATATTTTCTGCACCCGGCAGTTGGCCACCACTTGCGGTTCACGCATGCTCGAGGGCTACAAGAGCCCCTACGACGCCCATGTCATCGAGCAGTTCGGGCACGCCGGGGCGGTGCTGCTAGGCAAGACCAACATGGACGAATTCGCCATGGGCTCGTCCAACGAAACCTCGTATTTCGGGCCGGTGCGCAACCCGTGGGACCGTCGGCTGGTGCCCGGCGGATCCTCGGGGGGCTCGGCGACGGCGGTCGCGGCCCGCATGGCGCCGGGCGCCACCGGCACCGACACGGGCGGCTCGATCCGCCAGCCGGCGGCGCTCACCGGGGTTTGCGGCCTGAAGCCGACCTACGGCCTGGTGTCGCGCTACGGGATGATTGCGTTCGCCTCGTCGCTGGACCAGGGTGGCCCGGTAGCCCGGAGCGCCGGGGACCTCGCCGTGCTGCTCAACGTCATGGCCGGGCACGACGCGCGGGATTCCACCAGCATCGAGAGGCCGAAAGAGGACTACACGCGGGAGATGGCTACCCCGCTCGAGGGCCTGCGCATCGGCCTGCCGGCGGAGTACTTCGGCGAAGGCGTCGAGCCGGGGGTGCTCAAGTGCGTGCGCGAGGCGATTCGCTGGTTCGAGTCGCAGGGGGCGCGCGCGCTGCCGGTCGAACTGCCGAACACCGCGCTGGCGGTGCCGGTGTACTACGTAATCGCGCCGGCCGAAGCTTCTTCCAACCTGTCGCGTTTTGACGGCGTGCGCTACGGCCACCGCGCCAAGGAATTTGCCGACCTCGCCGACATGTACTGCCGCAGCCGCGCCGAGGGGTTCGGCGCGGAGGTCAAGCGCCGGATCCTGATCGGCACCTACGTGCTGTCGCACGGCTACTATGACGCCTACTACCTCAAGGCGCAGAAGGTGCGGCGGCTGATCGCGCGGGATTTCAGCGAGGCGTTCAAGCAGTGCGATGTGATCCTGGGGCCCACCTCGCCCACCACGGCGTTCGCGCTCGGCGCCAAGACCGAAGACCCCGTGCAGATGTACCTGAACGACATCTTCACCATCCCGGCGCCGCTCGCCGGGCTGCCGGGCCTGTCCATCCCCTGCGGCTTCGATGCCAAGGGGCTACCGGTGGGCCTGCAGATCATGGGCGATTATTTCGCCGAGGCAAAGATGCTGGGCATTGCACACCAGTACCAGCGCGCCACCGAATGGCACCGGCGCGTGCCCAAGGAGACGCCGCTGTGAGGCTGCTGTTGTGCGCGCTGCTGCTGGTTTGCGGTTCTGCGGTGGCGCAGGACGAATCGCGCGAGCTGCTCGGCCAGGTGGGTGGGCGCGCCGCGCTGTTGAACCTCTACATCACGCCGCGGGCCGACGGCTCCGCGCGCTTGAATGGCGAGTATGTGATCCTGCCCACGCTGCAGCAGCGCTTCCTCGAGGGCGAGCGGAGCAAGCAGCTCGGCGTCACCTTCCTCAAGGAGGGCAATTCGCCCATCCTCTACGGCCGCCCGGCGTCGGCGACGCTGCAGGGCACCTGGAGCGCCGGCGTGCTGAAGGGCGCGCGTTACGCGCCCGGAGGGCAGGAGCGCGAGCGCTTCGAGTTCAGCGAGACTTTCCCTTCCCTCGATGCCTACAGCGCGAACGTGCGTTGCGAATCGAACGAAGGCCGCTACGCAGCCACGCTGAACTACTCGGTGGAGCAGGGCAAGCTCAAGAGCTTGGACTGGCGCTCCAAGGTGGCGCCGGCAGGCCACACCTGCGGCGTTACCGACCTCGCACAACAGGCCCATGCCGGCGGGCTGCGCTTTTCCGCCGGTCGCTGCAAGGTCACGCTGCGCAATTTGGGCGAGTACGTGCGCATCGCCGCCGAGGATTGCGCGGAGCATTGCGGTTCGCTCGGTTACCTCGAGCCGGTGCTGGTCGAGCGCGGCGGCGCCTGCCAGCTGCTGCGGCCGCATTCGAGGTAGGCGCCGATGGCCTGGGAAGTCGTCGTCGGCATCGAGGCGCATACGCAGCTGCTGACAGTCAGCAAACTGTTTTCGGGGGCGTCTACAAAGTTTGGAGCTGCGCCAAACGTGCATGCTTCAGCAGTCGACGTTGCGCTACCCGGAACGCTCCCGGTATTGAACAAACATGCGGTTGAGTTGGCTGTTCGATTTGGGCTGGCAATCAACGGGGAGATCAATCCGCGCTCGGTGTTTGCGAGAAAGAACTACTTTTATCCTGATCTGCCGAAGGGATACCAGATAAGCCAGTACGAGTTGCCAATCGTCAAAGGCGGCTTCCTCAAGGTCAATCTGCCGGCGGGCGAGAAATCCATTCGCTTGACTCGGGCGCACCTTGAGGAAGACGCCGGCAAATCCCTGCACGAGAGTTTCCGGAGCATGACCGGAATCGATCTGAACCGAGCTGGTACGCCACTACTTGAAATCGTCTCCGAGCCTGAATTGCGCGGCGCAAAGGAGGCGGTGGCCTATGCACGCACTCTGCATTCGCTTGTTCGCGAGATCGGTATCTGCGACGGCAACATGCAGGAGGGATCGTTCCGTTGTGACGCGAACGTGTCGGTGCGGAAAGTTGGTGATACGAAACTCGGAACGCGCTGTGAGATCAAGAATCTTAACTCCTTCCGCTTTATGGAACAGGCAATCGAGTTCGAGGCAACAAGGCAGATTGAGATACTCGAGGACGGCGGTTCCGTTGCTCAGGAAACCCGGTTGTACGACCCCGATAAGGGCGAGACACGTTCAATGCGGTCCAAGGAAGACGCGCAGGACTACCGATATTTTCCCGATCCGGACCTGTTGCCATTGGTGATATCTGAAGGAGATATAGAGCGCATCCGGAAGAGTTTGCCAGAGTCGCTGGAGAAGAAGCGCGCCCGCTATATCGAGGGCGGTGTACCGGTGCATATCGCTGAAACGCTTACGACCACGCAAACTGATCGAGCGCGGGTGCTTGATGCGGCAGTGAGAGTCCTAGAGGAGTACCACCTCACACAAGAAAAGAAGGCCGAAGTATTGGCTCATACGTCGACTGCTGTGGTGAGCGCGTCGAGCGCGCACCTGGATGAGTGGGGTGAGAATCCAGCGACCGACATAGATCTACCGAAAAATCTAGTGCTGATTCAAATTCGTGTGTCAGAAGGAAAGATTTCTAGCAGGCAGGCGAAGGAGGTCCAGGAAGCAGTGCTAGCCGGCGAAGGCTCGACGGACGAGATCATTGGGAAACGCGGCTTGGGTCAGATGTCCGATGACACCGAGATCGAAAAAATCGTCGACCAGGTGCTCGCGCAGAACGCCAGGCAGGTCGAGGACTACCGCGCCGGCAAGGAAAAAGCCTTCAACTCGCTGGTCGGGCAGGTGATGAAGGCGACGCAGGGCAAGGCCAACCCCGCGCAGGTGAACGAGATCTTGAAGGCGAAGCTCGCGCGCTGACTACTTCGCCGGGCCCTTGGTGAGCTCGAGGTACTTGCGCTTTTCCTCGGCGTACTTGGCGTTGATGGCCTCGGCCTCCTGCTTGCGCGATTCAAGCAGCCGGTCCTGCAGCTGCAGGTCGTAGGCCAGCGCTTTCACGTCCTGCTCGAAGGTGTCGCTGGGCGCCTTGCCCGCCTTGACGGCGGCGGCCTGCTTGGCAAGGTCGTCCTGGCGCTTTTTCAGGGCCGCGATGCGCCGCTCCACGTCCTGCTGCGCCTTCATGTTGTCGGCGAGGGCGCGCAGGCGCACCGATTCGATGTCCTTCTCGCTGGCGTAGGTCTGCAGCAGCGCCTGGTCGCGCCGCTTCTGCACCAGCGCCGCGTTCTCCGCCTCGCGCTTGGCGGCTTCCGCCGCGGCGATTTTCTCGGCGTTCTGCAGCGCCTCGGCATCCCGGGCAGCACGCTGCTCCGGGGTGAGAGGCGCGGCATAGCGCCGCAACACCGTACCCTGCGCCGACAGGCCTTCCATGGCCACATTGGCGCACTCCGCGGGCTTGGTCGCACCGTAGTACTTTTTGCCGTCCTTGCCGACGCAGCGGTAGGAGCGGATCTGCGCGTCCAGGACAGCATCCTTGGCCCGGGCCTTCTCCCTCTCGGCGGCGGTCGGGGCGGCGGTCTGCGAAAGCGAAGGGGCGGGCAGCATGGCGCAGGCGAGGAGCAGAGCGGCGGCGAAGGAGCGGGGCATTTCTGTTTCCTTTCAGTGCAAGACGACAGAGTCATTTTAACGCGCCGGCCCACCCTGCGTTGACCTGCTAAAATCCGCCCCGCCATGCACTCCGCGGATCGCGCCTTCATCGCCGAAACCACCGCGAAGATGCTGCTGGAAGTGAAGGCGGTGCTGTTTTCCGAAGACAAGCCGTTCATCTTCACCTCGGGCTGGGCGAGCCCGGTGTACATCGACTGCCGCAAGCTCATCTTCTACCCCCGCATCCGCAGCCAGCTGGTGGAATTCGCCACCACGACGCTGGCGCGCGACGCCGGCTTCGAGCAGTTCGACGTGATCGCGGGCGGGGAGACGGCCGGCATCCCGTACGCCGCCTGGATCGCCGATCGCATGGGCCTGCCCATGCAGTACATCCGCAAGAAACCCAAGGGTTTCGGCCGCAACGCGCAGATCGAAGGCGACATCCGCGAAGGCGCGCGCACCTTGCTGGTGGAGGACCTCACCACCGACGGCCGCTCCAAGATCAACTTCTGCAAGGCGCTGCGCGACGCGGGCGCGGTGGTGGAGCACGTGTTCGTGAATTTCTACTACGACATCTTCCCCGAGTCGAAGAAAGTGATGTCGGAGCTCGGCGTGCGCCTGCACCACCTCGCCACCTGGTGGGACGTGCTGCGGGTGGTGAAGCAGGGCAGCTACCTGCCGGCCGCGCAGGTCGCGCAGGTGGAGAAGTTCCTCAATGCCCCGGCGGAGTGGTCGGCGGCCCACGGCGGCGTCTCGAGCTTTCCCTCGTCTTGAGGGTCGTTACCCTCAACGTCAACGGCATCCGCTCCGCAGCGAAGAAGGGGCTCTATCCCTGGCTCGCGGCGCAGAAAGCCGACGTGGTCTGCCTGCAGGAGATCAAAGCGCAGGAAACCGACCTCGACGATGCGATGCGTGCGCCCAAGGGGTTCCACGGTCACTTCTACACGGCGCAGAAGAAGGGCTACGCGGGCGTCGCGCTGTACAGCCGCGTGAAGCCCGATCGCGTAGTGAAGGGCTTCGGCGTGCCCGAGTTCGACGACGAGGGCCGCTACCTCGAGGCCACCTTCGGCAAGCTCAAGGTCATTTCACTCTACCTGCCCTCGGGTTCCGCGGGCGAGCATCGTCAGGCATCCAAGTTCCGCTTCCTCGAGGCTTTCGTGCCGCACCTGAAAAAGCTCACGCGCTCGGGCAACGAAGTGATGCTGTGCGGCGACTGGAACATCGCCCACCAGCAGATCGACCTGAAGAACTGGCGCTCCAACCAGAAGAATTCCGGGTTCCTGCCCGAGGAGCGCGAGTGGCTGACGCGCGTGCTCGGGGAGATGGGCTGGGTGGACGTGTTCCGGCGCCTGAACACGAAGCCCGAGCAGTACACTTGGTGGTCCAACCGCGGCCAGGCTTGGGCGAAGAACGTGGGCTGGCGCATCGACTATCACCTGGCGACGCCGGGCCTCGCGAGCACCGCGCAGCGCGAGGCGATCTACAAGAAAAAGCGCTTCTCCGACCACGCGCCGCTCGTCATCGACTATGAGTGGAGCCTCGGTCGCTGAGCTGTTGATGGTGTTCCGCAGCCGGAAGATGTTCCTGCTGCTGCTGCTTGGTTTTTCCTCCGGCCTGCCGCTCGCGCTCACCGGCGCCACGCTGCAGGCCTGGCTGACCGTCGAAGGAGTGCGCCTCCAGGACATCGGCTGGTTCGCGCTGGTCGGCCAGCCCTACGTCTACAAGTTCCTCTGGGCGCCGCTGATGGACCGGTTCCCGCTGCCTTTCCTCGGGCGGCGGCGCGGCTGGCTGCTCGCCGCCCAGCTCGCGCTGCTCGTCGCCATCGCCTGCATGGGCTCGCTGTCGCCGAAGGAATCCCCCTGGCTGCTGGCAGCGTTTGCGCTGCTGGTTGCTTTCCTGTCGGCTTCGCAGGACATCGTGTTCGACGCCTATCGCGCCGACGTGCTGGAAGCGCCCGAGCGCGGCGCGGGCGCGGCGCTTTCGGTGCTCGGCTACCGCATCGCGATGCTGGTTTCCGGGGGCCTCGCGCTGATCCTGGTGGACAGCTGGATGAGCTGGACGCAGGCCTACTGGCTGATGGCGGCGCTCATGCTGGTGGGCGTCGCGGCCACCTGGGGCGCGCTCGAGCCGGCGGCGCAGGGCAAGGCGCCGGCCACGCTTGCCGAGGCGGTGCGCGAGCCGCTGAAGGAGTTCTTTTCGCGCGGCGGCGCGGCGGCGCTGCTGGTGCTGATCGTGCTCTACAAACTGGGCGATGCGTTTGCCGGTGTGCTCACCACGGCGTTCCTGCTGCGCGGCGCGGGATTCTCGCTCACCGACGTCGGCTGGGCGAACAAGTGGCTGGGCGTGAGCGCCACCATCCTCGGCCTGCTCGCGGGCGGTGCGCTGATGGCGAAGCTGCGCCTGTACAAGTCGCTGCTGCTGTTCGGCATCCTGCAGGCGCTGACCAACCTGGGGTTCATGGCGCTGGCGCTCGCCGGCAAGAGCTATCCGCTGATGGTCGCCGTGGTGGCGGCGGAGAACCTGTGCGGCGGCATGGGCACGGCGGCCTTTGTCGCGCTGCTGATGGCGCTGTGCGATCGTCGCTATTCGGCGACGCAGTACGCGCTGCTCTCGGCACTTGCTGCGTTGGGGCGCGTGTACGTCGGCCCTGCAGCCGGAGGGCTGGCGGCCGCCTACGGCTGGCCGGTGTTCTTCCTGTTCACATTTTTCATCGCGCTGCCGGGCATTGCGCTGCTGGTTTGGGTGCGCAAGCGCGTCGAAGCGCTCGACCATGGAGGTGCCTGATGCGCAAGCGCCAAAGCGGCATGGGATGGCTCGGGGTCCTGATCGTGCTGGGGATCGCCGTGGGCGGGGGCTACTACGCCTACCAGGCGTTCACGCAAAGCGACGAAGCCGTCAGCTGCGCGGGCGCGCAGAACGCCTGCCTGCGCAATTGCCGGCGCACGTCGACCGAGGCTGCTGCCGCGCAGACTTGCCAAGAGGCGTGCCAGCGCGCGGCGGAGGATTGCGCCAGCCGCGCGCGCTGACTGTTCATCGAGCCCGCGCCGAAGGCGAAGTAGCGAGGCGCTCCGACGCTCCGCCTCAGGGCTTCAGTTGCGCCCGCACTTCCCCGCCCTTGTGCTGGTTGCTGTGCACGTTGACGTAGAGGCCACCGGTCTTTAGCGCCTTCATCTGCGCTTCCGTCAGCTTGCGTCCCGCCGGCACGCTGTAGGTATCGCCGTTCTTGGTCAAGGGCACGATCACCGGGCCGTTGCTGCCGGCGGCGCCCGAGTGGATGTGCGCCATGGTTCCGGCGACCTTGGTCGTGGTCACGCTGCCGGTGATCGTTCCGTCCTCGGCGACGCGGAAACTTCCGCTCCCGCTGGCAGCCGTGTTGACCGGCGGCACTTCCTCGGCGCCAGTCAGCTTGACGCTGATGGCACCGCTGCCCGGCATCCAGTCGGGCATCTTGCTTTGCATGTCTGCGCAACCCGCGAGTGCGATCGCTGCTGCGACCGCTAGCGCCGCTGTCATGCCAGTTCCTGTTTTCATGTTGGTTTCTCCTCCTGAGGGTAAGAGCAGGTCGGATGCTGCTCCGGCCGGGCGCCCCGGGTCAAGCCCCGGGCCGGCAGTACTACGCACTGATGCGGTAGACAGCCAGGCTGCCGAGCAGGTTCGGTAGCAGGCTGACCGGATTCCCGTCCCGCAACACCTGGCGCTCGAGGATGCGGATGCCGAGTATCGTGCACAGCGCCTCGAAGTCCACCAACGTGCAGTGGTGCACGTTGGGCGTGTCGTACCACTGGTAGGGCAGTTCCTTGGACACCGGCATGTGGCCGGCGAAGGCGATCTGGATGCGCGCCTTCCAGTAGCCGAAGTTCGGGAAGGACACGATCGCCTCGCGGCCCACGCGCAGCATGTCCTTCAGCAGCGGCTCCTGGCGATGGATCGCCTGCAGCGTCTCCGACAGGATCACGCTGTCGAAGGAACGGTCGGCGAAGGCCGCCAGGCCGTCCTCCAGGTCCATCTGCAGCACGTTGACGTCGTTGCGGATGCACTCCAGCACGTGCGCGTCGTCGATCTCCACGCCGTAGCCCGGCGCCTGCTTCGTGCGCCACAGGTGCTGCAGCAGCCGCCCGTCGCCGCAGCCCAGGTCGAGCACCCGCGCCTTGGGCGCCACCCAGCCGGCAATCACTTCGATTTCGTTCATAGCTCGATGTTGGCGAAGTAGGCGCGCAGCGCGCCGTGGTAGCGCGGGTCGTCCAGCAGGAAGGCGTCGTGGCCCTGCGGCGCGTCAATTTCGAGGTAGGACACGACGCGCTCGTTGTCCAGCAGCGCACGCACGATCTCGCGCGAGCGCTGCGAGGTGAAGCGCCAGTCGGAAGTGAAGGACACCACGAGGAAATTGGCGCGCGCGCGCGCCAGCGCTGCCGACAGGTCGCCGCCGAAATCGGCCGCCGGGTCGTAGTAGTCCAGCGCCTTGGTGATGCGCAGGTAGGTGTTGGCGTCGAAGTAGCTGGCGAACTTGTCGCCCTGGTACCGGAGGTAGCTCTCGATCTCGAAGTCCACGTCGAAGTCGAAGCCCGGGCCGTCCTTGCCGCGCATCACGCGGCCAAACTTCTCCATCATCGCGTCGTCCGACAGGTAGGTGATGTGGCCGATCATGCGCGCGATGCGCAGGCCGCGCCGCGGCACCACGCCTTTTTCGTAGTAGTGGCCGCCGTGGAAATCCGGGTCGGTCATGATCGCCTGGCGCGCCACCTCGTTGAAGGCGATGTTCTGCGTCGACAGCCGCGGCGTGGCGGCGATCACCAGCGCATGGCGCACGCGGTCCGGGTAGGACAGCGTCCACTGCAGCGACTGCATGGCGCCCAGCGAGCCGCCGATCACCGCGGCGAAGCGCTCGATGCCCAGGCGGTCGGCGAGTTGCGCCTGCGCGGCCACCCAGTCCTCCACCGTCACCACCGGGAAGTCCGCCCCCCAGGGCTTGCCGGTGGCCGGGTTGGGCGAGGCGGGACCGGTGGAGCCGAAGCAGGAGCCGAGGTAGTTGTTGCCGATGACGAAGAAGCGGTCCGTGTCGAGGGGCTTGCCGGGGCCGACCAGGTTGTCCCACCAGCCCAGGTTGTCCGGCTCGCCGGCATAAGTGCCGGCGACGTGGTGCGAGGCATTAAGCGCGTGGCACACGAGCACCGCGTTGGAGCGCTGCGGGTTCAGGGTGCCGTAGGTCTCGTATGCGAGCTCATACTCGGGCAGCACGGCGCCGCCCCTCAGCTTGAGGGGCTCGGTGAACCTGGCTTTCTGCGCTTGCACGATCACGGCATGCCCGCCAATGAAAAAGCCCGTTCAGCTTGTCGCGAGAACGGGCTTTCGGGGACCGTCTCTTTAGCGGTATTTGTAAAGCGCCCGCAAGCTGAACATCAAATCGGCGCTGGCGGGAATTATAGCCGAGCCGCTCCGCTCTTCGCCAAGGCGTCGATCTGCGCGTCCGTGTAGCCCGCCTCGCGCAGTACCTCGCGCGTGTGCTCGCCCAGGCGCGGCGCGTGGCGCCGGTACTCGGGAGAGGTCTCCGACCATTCCGAGGGCACCTTCATCGAGAGCAGCTTTCCCTCCGTGGGATGGTTTATCTCGCGGAAGTAGCCGATGGCATTCAGATGCGGGTCGCGCAAGACGTCCTCCAGGCTGTTCATGCGCTGCACCGGGATGTCGGCGCGCTCGAAGGCTTCCAGCCAATCGGCGGTCGTGCGCCTGGTCACCTCGTCGGCGACGAAGCCGTACACCGCGTCGTAGTTCTGGCTGCGCCCCTCCGGCGAGGTGAAGCGCGCATCCTTGAGCATGTCCTGCCGGCCGATCATCTCGAAGAACGCCTTCCAGTGCTTGTCGTTGTAGATCAGCACGCAGACGTAGCCGTCCTGGGTCTCGTAGGGCCGCCGGTGCTTCGAGAGCATGCGCGTGTAGCCGCCTTCGCCCAGTTGCGGCTCGAAGGTGAAGCCGCCCATGTGCTCGCCGAGCACCGTCTGCAGCAGGCTCTCGAACATCGGCACGTCCACGCGCTGGCCCTTTCCGGTCTTCTCGCGCGCGTAGAGCGCGGCGCAGATCGCGTTCACCACATGCAGGCCCACCGAGCGGTCGGCCATGGTGGCCGGCACGAAGCGCGGCGACTCGGCGCCGGATTCGCGCAGCAGCCAGGGCAGGCCGCTGGCGCCCTGGATGAGGTCGTCGTAGGCGGCCTTGGCCGCATAGGGGCCGTTCTGGCTGTAGCCGAAGGCGCCGACGTAGATGATCTTCGGATTCACCGCGCGCACTTCGTCGTAGCCGAGCTTCAGGCGCGCCATCGCCTGCGGGCGGATGTTGTAGACCAGCACGTCGGCCGTTTTCGCCAGCGCGAGGCAGGCCTCGCGCGCCTCGGGCTTCTTCAGGTCGAGCACGATGCCGCGCTTGTTGCGGTTGGCGTTGAGGAAGATGTGCCCCATGCCCTTGGAGCGGAACGGCCAGGCGTAGCGCATGATGTCGCCTTCGGGCGACTCCACCTTCACCACGTCGGCGCCGAAGTCGGCGAGGATCTGCGTGGCGTAGGGGCCCATCACCACGCTGGTGAGGTCGAGCACCCGCACGCCATGGAGCGGTCCGCTCATTCGGGCTGGATGCCGGCCTGCTTCACGAGCACGGCCCACTTCGCGATCTCGCTCTGGATGAAGCGGCCCAGTTCCGCTGAGCCCATCGGCGCGACGTCCACCCCGATGCCGGCGAATTTCTCCTTCACATCCGCCTTGGCGATGCCGGCGATGGCTGCGTCGTGCACCCTCGCCACGACTTCCTTTGGCGTGCCGGCCGGCGCCATGAGCGCAAACCAGGCGATCAGCTCGTAGCCCTTCAGCTCTTCTGCGATCGCCGGCAGGTCCTTCGCGAGCGGCGTGCGCTGCGCGGAGGTTACCGCGATCCCCTTCAGCTTGCCTCCTTTCATCTGCGCGAGCGCGTTGCCGAGGTCCACGAAGGTGAAAGCGAGCGAGCCGCCCATGGTATCCGTGACCGCTTGCGGAATGCCCTTGTAGGGCACCTCCAGCACGTCCAGCTTGCCCATGGACTTGAGCATGGCGAGGGAGACCTGCGAGCCCGAGGAGCCGTAGCCGGCCGAGAGCTTGCCCGGCTGCGAGCGTACATGGCCAAGAAACGCCCTGAGGTCCGCTGCGGGAAAGTCCGGCTTCGCCATGAGCACGAAGGAAGTGGTGCCCAGGCGCACCACCGGCGCGAAATCCTTCACCGGGTCGTAGTTCAGCTTCTTGAACAGGCTGACATTGGCCGCCTGCGGCGTGTTGGTGGTGACGAGGATCGTGTAACCGTCGGGCGCAGCACGCGCCACTTCAGCAGCGGCGATGCTGCCCTGCGCGCCAGGCTTGTTCTCGACAACGAAGGGTTGCTTGAGCGCCTCCTGCAGCTGCGCGCCCGTGAGGCGCGCCACCTGGTCGGTGGCGCTACCCGCGGGGAAGGGAACCACCAGTTTCACCGGGCGGGAAGGGTAGGACTGAGCGAATGCGTTGCCCGCGCAAAGCGCGGCGGCCAGGACCAGGATTCTTCGCATGTTGCCTCCTCAGGAATTCAGTTTGGCGAGCAGCTCGCGCGTGACTGCCGCATCGCTGGAACGCAGGACCTTCTGCGCCAGCGGCCGCGCGGCGCGCAGGTTGGTGCGCAGCACGCGCTCCTTGATCGCCGGCAGCTGCGCCGGGTGCATGGAGAAGTTGCGCAGGCCGAAGCCGAGCAGGAGGCGCGTGAGCGCGAGGTCTCCGGCCATTTCGCCGCACACCGCCACCGGCGTGTTGCCGCGCGTGGCGGTCTGGATGACGTGCGCGATGAGGTGCAGAACCGCGGGGTGCAGCGGGTCGTACAGGTGCGCCACGGCGTCGTCGGTCCGGTCGATGGCGAGCGTGTACTGGATCAGGTCGTTGGTGCCCAGCGACAGGAAGTCCAGGCGCTTCATGAACATCGGCAGCGAAAGCGCCGCCGCCGGGATCTCGATCATGCCGCCGACCTCGATGCGCTTGTCGTAGGCCACGCGCTTCTCGTCGAGCTGCTGCTTGGCCTGCTGGATGAAGGCGAGCGCCTGCTCCACCTCGTGCACGTGCGCCACCATCGGCAAAAGTATCCTCACGCGGCCGTGCTTCGAGGCGCGCAGGATGGCGCGCAGCTGGGCGAGGAACATCTGCGGCTCGGACAGGCAGAAGCGGATCGCGCGCAGGCCGAGCGCGGGGTTGGGCATGAGCTGGGCGTTGCCGGACAGCGCCTTGTCGGCGCCCACGTCCAGCGTGCGGATCACCACCGGCTTGCCGCCCATCGCCTTGGCGACTTCGCGGTAGGCCTCGTACTGCTCGTCCTCGCCGGGCAGGTCCTTGCGGTTCATGAACAGGAACTCGGTGCGGAACAGGCCCACGCCCTGCGCGCCCGCCTCGTGCACGCCGTCCAGGTCCTGCGGCAGCTCGATGTTGGCGTAGAGATCTACCGGCGTGCCATCCAGGGTCGCAGCGGGCGTGCTCTTCAGGCGCCTGAGCTTTTTCTTCTCCAGCTCGTGCTGCGACTGGCGCAACTGGTACTCGGCAAGCACGATCGGGTCCGGGTCCACGATCAGCACGCCCTGGACGCCGTCGACGATCAGGAGCTCGCCCTCGCGGATCATGTGGCGCGCGTGGTGCAGGCCCACCAACGCCGGGATGTTCAGGCTCCTCGCGACGATCGCGGTGTGCGAGGTGACGCCGCCCACGTCGGTGACGAAACCGCCGAACTCGTGGCGCTTGAACAGGATCATGTCGGCGGGCGACAGGTCGTGGGCGACGACGATCAGTTTGTGCTCTTCCGAGAGCTGCGGCTCGGCGGGCGACCGGTCGCCCATCAGCGCCTTCAGCACGCGCTCCACCACCTGCTGGATGTCGGCCTTCCTCTCGCGCAGGTAGGAGTCCTCCATCGCCTCGAACTGCTCGACCAGCGTCTCCATCTGCTGCACCAGCGCCCATTCCGCGTTGCACTTGCGCTCGCGGATGAGTTCCCTTGGCGCGTGCGACAGCGACGAGTCCTCCAGGATCATGCGGTGCAGGTTGAGGAAGGCGCCGAACTCGGCGGGCGCCTCCGCCGGCATCTGGCTCTCGAGCAGCGAGAGCTCCTGCTTGGCGCGCGAGATGCCGGCATCAAAGCGGAAGATCTCGCCGGGTACCGCCGAATCGGGAATTTCGTAGTGCGCCACCTCCAGCCGCGCGCTCGAGACGAGGTGCGCCTGCCCGATGGTGATGCCCGAGGCGACGCTCGAGCCGTGCAGGACGAAATTCACCGTCCTACTCGCCTTCGCCGAACCGGTCGGCGATGAGCTGGCGCAGCGCGCCGAGGGCCGCTTCGGCGTCGGCGCCTTCCGCCTCCACGACGATGGAGGCGCCCTTGCCGGCGGCGAGCATCATCACGCCCATGATGCTCTTGGCGTTGACGCGCCGGCCGTTGCGCGCGAGCCACACCTCGCTCGCGAATCCGCTCGCGAGCTGGGTGAGCTTGGCCGAGGCGCGCGCGTGCAGGCCGAGCTTGTTGACGATCGTGACTTCCGCGCTAGGCACCGCAGCTGTCCGTGTTCATGTGCACCACGCCTTCGGCGCCGCCGGACAGCGCGCGCTGCACCGCCGCGGGCAGCGAACCGTTGCGGCTGGAAAGCACGCGCACCAGCATCGGCAGGGAGACGCCGGAGACGCCTTCCACGCGGCCGTCGGCCAGCAGGCGCGCGGCCACGTTGCAGGGGGTGGCGCCGAACATGTCGGTCAGCACCAGCAGGCCCGCGCCGTCGTCGAGCTGTGCCGCGAGCTTGCGCAGGCGCGCCAGCACGGTCTCCGGGTCGTCGCTGCGGGACACGCCAAAAGCCGCGGCCTGCGCCATCTTGCGCCCGAGGATCTGCTCGGCGCTGGAGAGCAGCGTCTCGCCGATCGCGCCGTGCGTCACCAGCAGCACGCCGATCATGCCCGCACCTTCTGCTCGAGCGCCTGCAGGAACAGGTCCGCGGCGTCGAAGCCGGTCTGGTCCTGGATCTCGCGCATGCAGGTCGGGCTAGTGACGTTGATCTCCGTAAGGTAGTCGCCGATCACGTCCAGCCCGGCAAAGAGAATTCCCCGCGCGGCGAGCGCCGGGCCGACGGCCTCGGCGATCTGGCGGTCGCGCGCCGACAGCGGCTGCGCCACACCCTTGCCGCCCGCGGCGAGGTTGCCGCGCGTCTCGCCCGCCTTCGGGATGCGCGCCAGCACGTGCGGCACCGGCCTGCCGTCGATGACGATGACGCGCTTGTCGCCGCGCGAGATCTCCGGGATGTAGCGCTGCGCCATGACGCTCGCCGCGCCCAGCGCGGACACCGTCTCGACGATGACGTTGCGGTTGGGGTCGTCGTGGCGCACGCGGAAGATGCCCGCCCCGCCCATGCCGGAGAGGGGCTTGAGCACCGTGTCACGCTGCTCTTCGATGAAGGCCTGCAGCTGCGCCATGTCGCGCGACACCAGCGAAGGCGCGCACAGGTGCGCGAATTCGGCGATGGCGAACTTCTCGTTGTGGTCGCGCAGCGCCTGCGGGGCGTTGTAGACGCGCGCTCCCTGGCGCTCGGCCTCCGACAGGAGCCAGGTGCTCGCCACGTACTCCATGTCGAAGGGCGGGTCTTTCCTCATCAGCACCGCGCCGTACTCGTGCAGCGCGCGCTGCGTGCGGCCGTCGCTGCGGTACCAGTCCTCGTCGTTGTCGGCGAGCCGCAGGTGCGTCGCCTGCGCGGACACCGCGTTGCCGCGCCACGCGAGGCCCTCCTGCTGGCAGGCGTGCACTGCGTGGCCGCGGCGCTGCGCAGCGCGCATCAGGCAGACGGTCGTGTCCTTGTACGCCTTGAGCGATTCCGGCGGGTCGATGATGAAGAGCAGGTTCACGCCGGGGAGGCGCCGGTCGGCGGCGCCGGGGAGGCTACTTTCCCTTGGCGGCCGGCGCTTTGGGCGCGGCCGGTTCCTTGAAGCTGCCGCCGGACTGGTTGGCCATGGTCACGATGGCGCGCGCCAGCTCGAGGTCGGACAGGTCGGCGACGCCGCCGCGCGGCGGCATTGCGCCTTTGCCCTTGATCGCCACCGCCAGCATGCCGTTCAGCCCGCTCTTGATGCGCGGCGCCCAGGCGGCCTTGTCGCCGAGCTTGGGGGCGTTGGCGACGCCGGCCTGGTGGCAGGCGGCGCAGGCGGCTTTCACGATCTCCTCGCCGTTGCGCAGGCCCGGCGCGGCGGCCGGCGCGCCTAACTCGACGCGGCCCACCGGCTGCATGCGTTTGGCGATCGCCTCGGGCGCGAGCGCGGTGGGTTCCGCAGCCGGCTGGTTGAGCACGAGGCTGACCAGCAGCAGGATGCCGATGATCGGCACGAGGAAGGCGAGCGCGACCACCACGATCAGTTGCTGCGGCGTCTTGATGAAGGAGGAATGCTCTTCGAGCTGGCTCATGCGCGTGGCCGGGGGAAGGGATTAGAATTGCGGCGATTTTAGCGTGAAAGCGCCCGTAGCTCAGCGGATCAGAGTATTGGCCTCCGAAGCCAAGGGTCGTGGGTTCGAATCCCGCCGGGCGCGCCAGGACACCCCGATGCAGAACCAGGAGGAAACATGCTAGCCAGAACCGTATTCGCCGCCATCGCCCTTTCCGCAGCGGCCGTCGCCCTTGCGCAGCAATACCCCACGCGGCCCGTGACCATGCTGGTGCCCTATGCCGCCGGCGGGCCGACCGACACTGTCGCCCGCGTCACCGCGCAGGCGATGGGTGCACCGCTGGGCCAGACACTGATCGTCGAGAACCGTCCCAGCGCCGGCGGTATCCTGGCGCCTGAGGCGGTGAAGAACGCCAAGCCGGACGGCTACACCATCCTCATCCACCACATCGGCATGGCTACCACGCCGGCGCTGTACCGGCAGCTGCGCTTCAACCCGCTCACCGATTTCGACTACATCGGCCTGATCAACGACGTGCCGATGACGATCATCGCGAGGCAGAATTTCCCGGCGAAGGACTTCAAGGAGTTCCTTGCCTACATCAAGGCCAACAAGGACAAGGTGAGCTACGCCAACGCCGGCATCGGCGCGGCCTCGCACCTGTGCGGCATGCTGTTCATGACCGCGATCCAGACCGATGTCCTGACCGTGCCGTACAAGGGCACGGCGCCGGCGATGAACGACCTGCTGGGCGGCACCGTGGATTTCATGTGCGACCAGACCACCAACACCACCTCGCAGATCAAGAGCGGCAAGGTGAAGGTGTACGGCGTCACTTCGAAAAAGCGCGTGCCCTCGCTCCCCGACGTGCCCACGCTGGACGAACTGGGCTTGAAGGGCTTCGAGGTCGGCATCTGGCACGGCCTGTACGCGCCCAAGGGCACGCCGAAACCGGTCATCGACAAGCTCGTGGCGGCGCTGCAGGTGGCGGTCAAGGACGACACGGTGAACAAGCGCTTCGCCGACCTCGGTGCGCAGGCCTATCCGGCCGACAAGGCCACGCCAGCGGCTCTTGCCGCGCACCTGAAGGCGGAGATCGACAAGTGGGGGCCGATCATCAAGAAGGCGGGCGTCTACGCCGACTGAGTTATCGGTATTGGCGGTGGCGCTGGCCGCCGCCGTGATAGCGCGGACCCGCAACATAGCCCGGGCCGACGATGACGGGCGCACCGTAGTACGAGGGCCCGCCATACCCGTGGGGGGTATAGACCGGCACTGCGATGCAGCCGCCAAGCGCCGTCAGCGCTGCAAGTGCGGCCGCGGCAACAATGATTTTCTTCATATTCGCTTCTCCTCATCGGAACAACTGCTGGACCCCGATGGTGATGAAGCGCGTGCTGCGACGCTGTAAGCAGATGTGAGCGGATGTTACCGGGCTTGACGCCGGGCCAATCTAGGCTGCTGCTGGCGGCCGGCGCTTCCACGCTTCGGTCGCCTGCTCGAACGCGCGTGCCAGTTGCAGCACGCCAGGATCGTCGCGATAGCGCCCGACGATCTGGATGCCCACCGGCAATCCTTCCGGGGTGAATCCGGCGGGGACTGAAATGGCGGGATGGCTGGTGATGGTGATGTAGTAGCAGCTCTTCATCCAGTCGAGGTAGTTGCCGAGCTTCACGCCGGCGATCTCGGTCGGATACTCGGTGTCGACCGGGAAGGGCGGCAACTGGTTCACCGGCCCGAGCAGGAACTCGTACTTCTCCAGGAACCTGCGCATGCGCTGGTAGAGCTCGGTGCGCAGGCCCTCGGCGCGCGCGATCTTCCCGCCGTCCAGTGCGAGGCCCTGCTCGACGTTCCAGATGACGGTGTCCTTGAGGAGCGCCCGGTGCGTCTTCACCAGCGGCGCGAAGCGCTGCGCGAAGGAGATGGCGCGCAGGGTCTCGAAGGCCTCCGTCGCGCCGGTGAAATCCGGACAGGCTTCCTCGACGATGCAGCCGAGCGATTCGAACACCTGGCGCTGCTGCTCGAGGACTTTCGTGACCGCGGGCTCCACCGGCAGCCCGCCGAAGTCGCGCGTCCAGGCGACGCGGACTTTCCTGAAGCTGCGCTTCAATGATTTCCCGAAGATTCTTCCCGGCTCGCTGATGGATAGCGGCGCCCTGAGGTCCGGCCCCGCCATCGCGCAGAGCAGGAATGCGGCGTCCTCCACGGTGCGCGCGATCGGCCCCAGCACCGGTTGGCTGTCCCAGGCGTTCGCCGCCGGATAGGTCGGCACGCGGCCCGGCGTCGGGCGAAAGCCCACCACGTTGCAGTAGTTGCCCGGGTTGCGCAGGCTCGCGGCGAGGTCCGAGCCGTCGGCGAAAGGCAGCATGCCGCAGGCCACGGCGGCGCCCGCGCCGCCGGAAGAGCCGCCGGAAGTCTTCGTCAGGTCGTAGGGATTGCGCGTCGCGCCGAACACCTTGTTGAAGGTGTTGCTGCCGGCGCCAAACTCCGGCGTGTTGGTCTTGCCCAGCGTGATCGCGCCCGCGGACTTCAGGCGCTCGACGATCAGCGCGTCTTCCGCAGGCACGTTGTCCTTGTGCACGAGCGAGCCCATCGTGGTGCGGATGCCCTTGGTCGCCACGAGGTCCTTGTAGGCGATCGGCAGTCCGGCGAGCGTGCCGTAGCGCTTGCTGCGGTCGAGCGCCTTGGCCTCCTTCAGCGCCTGTTCGGGCAGGAAGGTGACGATGGCGTTGACCTTGGGATTCACGCGCTCGACCTGCGCGATGAAGGCGCGCATGACTTCGGTCGCGGAGACCTTGCGCGCGCGGATCAGGCGGGCGAGTGACTTGGCGGAAGCAAAGCAGATGTCCATCACATGAGCACTATGTCGTACTGCTCCTGCAGGTAGCTCGTTTCCACCTGCAACGAAATGGGCTTGCCGATGAAGTCCGACAGCATGGCGACCGAGCCGGATTCCTCTTCCTGCAGCAGGTCGACAACGGGCCGCGCGCCCAGCACGCGGAACTCGCGCGCATTGAAGGCCCGCGCCTCGCGCAGGATCTCGCGCAGGATCTCGTAGCAGACGGTCCGCGCGGTCTTCACCTCGCCGCGGCCGCCGCAGGCCGCGCAGGGCTCGCACAGCACGTGCGCGAGGGACTCGCGCGTCCTCTTCCTCGTCATCTCCACCAGCCCGAGCTGGGTGAAGCCGTTCACCGTCATGCGCGTGCGGTCGCGCGCGAGCGCCTTGCGCAGCTCCTCCAGCACCGCCGCGCGATGCTCGTCGGACTCCATGTCGATGAAGTCCACGATGACGATGCCGCCGAGGTTGCGCAAGCGCAGCTGGCGCGCAATGGCCTGCGCCGCCTCGAGGTTGGTCTTGAACACCGTGTCGTCGAAGTTGCGGCTGCCGACGAAGCCGCCGGTGTTGACGTCGATGGTCGTGAGCGCCTCGGTCTGGTCGATGAACAGCGTGCCGCCGGACTTCAGGTCCACGCGCCGCGACAGCGCCTTCTCGATCTCGGTCTCGACGTTGTAGAGGTCGAAGAGCGGGCGCTCGCCGGTGTAGTGCTCGAGGCGCCCGCGTACCTGCGGCATGTACTTTTCGGCGAAGGCGGTGAGCTTCTGGAAATTCTCGCGCGAATCCACTTTCACCGAGGCCGTGTCCTTGGTCACCATGTCGCGCAGCACGCGCTGCGCGAGCGACAGGTCCTGGTACAGGAGCTTCGCCGGCGCCGCGCCGAGGGAGCGCTCGCGGATGTCGGCCCACAGGTGGCGCAGGTACTCGACGTCGGTGCGCAACTCCTCGTCGGCCGCGCCCTCGGCCAGCGTACGGATGATGAAGCCGCCCTTTTCGTCGGCGGGCAGCAGCGCCTTCAGTTTGTCTCGCAACGCCTGGCGGCCGCCCTCGTCCCCGATCTTCTGCGAGATGCCGATGTGCGGGTCCTGCGGCAGGTAGACCAGCATGCGCCCGGCGATGGACACCTGCGTCGACAGGCGCGCGCCCTTGGTGCCGATGGGATCCTTCGCCACCTGCACCAGCACCGGCTGGCCCTCGGCGAGGACTTTCTCGATGGGCTTGGGGGCTTCGCCGCTGGGTTTTCTCTGCTCCCAGATGTCGGCGACGTGGAGGAAAGCCGCGCGCTCCAGGCCGATCTCGACGAAGGCCGACTGCATGCCGGGCAGCACGCGCGCCACGCGCCCCATGTAGATGTTGCCGACCAGGCCGCGGCTCGCCGCGCGCTCGACCAGCAGCTCCTGCACGACGCCCGACTGGACCACCGCAACGCGCGTCTCCTGCGGCGTGATGTTAACGAGCACCTCTTCGCTCACGCGAGGCCCCCATCTTCTGCAGCAGCTGCGCGGTCTCGTACAGCGGCAGCCCGACGATGCCCGACTGGCTGCCGCGGATCTCGGTGACGAAGAGCGCGGCGCGGCCCTGGATGGCGTAGGCGCCCGCCTTGTCGTCGGGTTCGCCGGTGGCGACGTACTCCTGGATCTCCTGCG
>JANMUO010000404.1:0-22338 GCA_031391655.1 Betaproteobacteria bacterium | reverse complement strand
CTTTGGTGTAAAAGCAGGTAGTGATTTACCTGCCGCTATGGTAAAACAATTTGGAAAGAGAATCAACTTCCTTCATTTGCGAAGTACATGAAGAAATGAACGCCGAAGGCGTCGACGCCGAAGAGCAGGCAAAGGTGCTGCGGCTGCTGCGCTGCGACCAGATGCAGGGTTATCTGTACAGCCCGCCGGTGGCCAACGTGGAAGTGGTGAAGCTGCTGCGGCGGGAATTGGAAAAGCCGATCAGGCCGCGATGATCACTTTCAGCGCACGCGTGGTGGCGGCGTGCGCGAAGGTCTCGTAGGCCTCCAGGATCCGGTCGAACTTGAAGTGGTGCGTGATCAGCTGCGCGGGGTCGAGTTTCTTCGCGCGCACCACGTTGAGCAGCATCGCCGTGCTGGTGGTGTCCACCAGGCGCGTGGTGATGGTGATGTTGCGGTCCCACAGGTACTCCAGGTGCAGGTCCACCTTCTTGCCGTGCACGCCGACATTGGCGATGGTGCCGCCGGGTGCGATCAATTGCCCGCACAGCTCGAAGGTGGCGGGGATGCCCACCGCCTCGATGGCGGTGTCCACGCCGCGCCCGCCGGTCAGCTTCATGATCGACTCGAGCGCCTTGCCGTCCGCGTTGTTGACAATAGCGGTGGCGCCGAAACGCTTCGCCACTTCGAGGCGATTGTCGTTCACGTCGACCATGATGACCTCGGCCGGCGAGTAGAACTGGGCGGTGAGCAGCGCGGCCAGTCCGATCGGGCCCGCGCCGACGATCGCCACACTGCTTCCCGGCTGCACCTTGCCGCTGAGCACGCCGCATTCGAATCCCGTCGGCAGGATATCGCTCAGCATCACCAGCGCCTCCTCGTCCGCGCCCTCGCGGATGCGGTACAGGCTCGTATCCGCATGCGGGATGCGCACGAACTCCGCCTGCGTGCCGTCGATGCGGTTGCCGAGGATCCAGCCGCCGCTGGTGCAGTGCGAGGGCATGAGCTTGCGGCAGTAGCTGCACTTTCCGCAGGAGCTGATGCAGGAGATCAGGACCCGGTCCCCGGGCTTGAATCCCGTGACGGCCGGCCCGGCCTGGTCAACGACGCCCACGCCCTCATGGCCAAGGATGCGGCCGGGCTGGCAACTCGGCACGTCCCCCTTGAGGATGTGCAGGTCGGTACCGCAGATCGTTGTCTTGCTGATCCTGACGATCGCGTCCGTCGGGGCCGCGATCTGCGGCATCGGACGCTCTTCCAGGGCCTTCGTTCCTTTGCCCGTATAGACGAGCGCCTTCATTCGTCCTAGTTGAAAATCAGGTAGATCACGACGAGCACTATCACCGGCACGCCCATGATCCAGCCCAGAACGTACTTGCCCACTTAGGACTTCCCGAAGCGCGCTTTCGCGTCGCTCAGGCAGGTGCTTTTTGTGTCACCGGCGAAAGCGTCGCATTTCTCCTTTGCCAGAGCGTAGTCCGCGTCGATCTTTTTCTCCACTGCGGTCTTGCGCGCATCGGCGGTCTTTTCTTTCGCCACACTGTTCGCGTCGGCAGTCTTCTCTTTCGCCACGCTGTTGGCGTCGGCGGTCTTCATCTTCGCCTTGGCGTCGGCCTTGGCGGCCACCTGGTCCGCTTTGGCCTGCTTCACGCAGACGTCCTTGCCGTTGCCGGACAGGTCGTCGCACTTCTGCTTGGCCACCGCGAAAGCGGCGTCCGCCTTCGCGATGCGCACTTTGTAGGTAGCGTCCCCCGAGGGTTTGTTTTTCGCGTCCAGTTCGGCTTTCGCGACCTTCTCTTTTCCGCCGGCCTCGGCATTGCAGATGTCCTTCGCATTGGCCGACAGCCTGCTGCAGGCTTCCTTGGCCGCCTTGTAGTCGGCGGCGATGGCGTCCTTGCCCGACTTGTACTCTTCCTTGGACATCGCCTGCGCCATGGCGCCGGCGCTGAATGCCAGTCCGATCGCAAAGGCGATCGCCTTACAGTGCAATTGGTACATGGTGATTCCTCCGAATGGTGGGATTCGCGGGTGCAACGATGGCGGCTTGCGCCGCCATCGTGCGCGCCTGCGCGCAGCCGAACTAGCTGCGGTCCGAGTCCTTCATGCGCTGCTGCCAGTCACTCAACTGCTTCTCCGTCTCGTCCTTGGAGATGCCGTAGGTTTCCTGGATCTTGCCGGCAAGGTTGTCGCGCTTGCCTGCGATCACGTCGAGCTGGTCGTCGGTGAGCTTGCCCCACTGCTGCTTGACGTTGCCCTTGAACTGCTTCCAGTTCCCTTCGATGCGGTCCCAGTTCATTTGATGCGCATCTGGTTTGAGACCGAGGTCACGCCCTTGATGTTGCGCGTGAGGTAGACGGCCTGGTTCATTGCGGCGGTCGAGCTCACGAAACCGCTGAGCTGCACGGTGCCCTTGAAGGTCTCGACGTTGACTTCGGTCGCCTTGACCTGCGGATCATCCACCAGGGCCGCCTTCACCTTGGTCGTGATCCAGCTGTCGGAAACGTATTCCCCGGTGCTTTCCTTCGTCGCGCTGCCAGCGCATCCGATGACAAAGACGGACACGAGGGCCAGCAGCAGTACGGACAAGCGTTTGAATACTGTCATATCGATTTCTCCAGTTGGAAAGGGATTGCAGGCCGATTGTTGTCTCTTGCGGGCGGCGGCTCTGTGCGCGGACGAACAAACGGGCGAAAAGCTTTCCCCTACCCTGCCATTCGCCCATGAACTCCTTGTCGGCCGCCCCCGCCGCAGTTGCACGGCCGACGCCGCAGGAACTCACGCTGTCCGGGTCATGGACCGCGCTTGGCCTGGGCGCCGTCGCGCCTGAGCTCGACGCGGTGCCTGAATCCGCAGCTCTCGTGGTCGACGGCTCGGGCATCGAGGCGCTCGATACCGCCGGCGCCTGGGTCCTGACCAAGCTGCTGCAGCGCATGCGCACTGAAGGCACGGCAGTGGAGATTCGCGGCCTGCGTCCGGAATTCGCGAAGCTGCTCGATGTCATCGGTCAGCAGCCTGCCGGGCGCCCAATGGCGCCCCCCGCCCCCTCGTGGCTCGAAGTCCTCGGCCGGGCAAGCGCAGGCGGCAGGGACCAGGCGCTCGGGCTGCTCAGTTTTGTCGGCGAATGCGCGTTCGCGCTGGCAGCCTGCGTGGCCCATCCGGCGCGCTTTCGCTGGCGCCCCATTCTCTACAACATCCGCACCGCCGGCTTCGATGCCCTGCCCATCGTCGGACTGCTCTCGTTCCTGCTCGGCATCGTGGTCGCCTACCAGGGCGCCGACCAGCTGCGCCAGTACGGCGCCAACATCTTCGTCGCCGACCTGGTCGGCCTGTCCATGCTGCGCGAGTTCGCCCCGCTGATCGTCGCCCTGATCGTTGCCGGACGCTCGGGTTCGGCGTATGCGGCGCAGATCGGCACCATGTCCGTGACCGAGGAGATCGACGCCATGCGCACCCTGGGCATTGCTCCGCTTGACCTGCTGGTCCTGCCCAAGATCATCGCGCTGGTGGTGGTACTGCCGCTGCTGACCGTATTCGCCGACGTGCTCGGGGTGTTCGGCGGAATGATCATGGCGCGCTCGCAGCTGGACGTCAGCTTCGACGAGTTCCTCGCGCGCTTCGTCAAGGCGGTCAGCCCCACCGCCTACCTGATCGGCGTGTGCAAGGCGCCGGTGTTCGCGGTGATCATCGCCGTGGTGGGCTGCTTCCAGGGCTTTCGCACCCGGGGCGGCGCCGACAGCGTCGGCCGCCAGACCACGCTGAGCGTGGTGCAGGCGACCTTCCTCGTGATCGTGGCGGACGCCCTGTTCTCGATCGCCTTCAGCGCGCTGGACCTTTTACTTGCCCGACTCGGTGATCGAAGTCAAACAGGTATCGACGCGCTTCGGCGAGCACGTGGTGCACGCGGGGCTGGACTTCGAAGTGCGCCGCGCGGAGATCTTCGCCATCATCGGCGGCAGCGGCTCGGGCAAGTCCACGCTGCTGCGCGAGATGATCCTGCTGCACCGTCCTGACGCCGGCTCCATCCGCGTGCTCGGATCCGACCTGGGAGGGCTTGGCGACGAGGAAGCCCTTGCCCTGCGCCAGCGCTGGGGCGTGATGTTCCAGCACGGCGGACTGTTCGGCGCACTGACGGTGACCGAGAACATCGGCCTGCCGCTGCGCGAGCACACGGCGCTCGCGGACCCGCTGATCGACGGCATCGCGGCCTGGAAGCTCGCCATGGCCGGCCTCGAACCGAAGGTCGGCGCGCAGTATCCGTCGGAGTTGAGCGGCGGCATGATGAAACGAGCCTCGCTCGCGCGCGCGCTGGCGCTCGACCCGGAACTGCTGTTCCTCGACGAGCCTACCGCGGGCCTTGATCCCGATAGCGCCGCCGGCGTCGACGACCTGGTGCGCAAACTGCGCGACGAGTCCGGCCTGACCATCGTCATGATTACCCACGACCTGGACCTGCTGTGGCAGGTCGCGGACCGCGTCGCCGTCCTGGGCGAGGGCAAGGTGCAGGGCGTCGGCTCGATGGCAGAGTTGTCGGCGACCGACAATCCCCTGATCCGGAAATTCTTCGACGGCCCGCGCGGGAGGGCGCCATCGAAACCAAGGTGAACTACGCAATCGTCGGCGCCTTCGTGCTCGCGCTGGGCGCCGTGCTGGTGGCCGGCGTGCTGTGGCTTGCCTCGGGCGGCGCGTTCCACAAGGCCTACCAACCGTACCTGGCGATCGCCGACGAATCGGTCGCCGGGCTGAACCTGAACGCCCCGGTCAAGTACAGCGGCGTCGATGTCGGCAAGGTGACCAGCATCCGGCTCGACCCGGTCAATCCCCAGCGCGTGTTCCTGCTCCTGGGCATCGAGCGCGGCACTCCGGTGCGCGAGGACACCATCGCGACGCTGAGAACCCAGGGCCTGACCGGCATCGCCTACGTCGAGCTCAGCGGCGGCGCCAAGGAATCCCCGCCCCTCGCCGCGACGGCGGCGTACGAGCATCCGGTGATCAAGACCAAGGCGTCGCTCAGCGCCCGCCTGGAGAACATCCTCACCGACGTGCTGGGAAAGCTCGACAACACCTCGCGCAGCATCAACGCCATCCTCAGCGACGAGAACCGGGCGGCATTCGCCACCACGCTCGCCGACCTCGCCACCCTGTCGCGCGCCATGGCTGCGCGCAAGGACACCCTCGACGCGGCCATCGCCGACGCGGGGCACACCTTCAGGAACACATCGCGCGCAACGCAGCAGATGGGCGCCGTGCTCGACCGCATCGGACGCGGCGCCGATGCAGTCGAAAAGATGGGCAACGACGTCGCCGCGACAAGCGCAAGCGCCGGGCGCACGGTGGACTCGGTGGGCGCCGACCTGACGCGCTTCAGCGCGGAGACCCTGCCCGAGCTGGAACGCCTGCTCGGGGAACTCAGCGTGCTATCGACGTCGCTGCGGCGGCTGAGCCAGCAGACCGAGCGCGACCCGCGCGGCCTGCTGTTCGGCGGCAGGGCCGCCACCGAAGGACCAGGAGAGGCAAGCCGATGACCAGGACAATCCAGATTCTGTTGCTGCTGACCGCCGGCTGCAGCACGCTCAATCCGTCCACGACGCCGCCACCATCGCGCTATTCGCTCGACAGCCCGACGATCGCCCGCCAGTCGCCCCGGGTGTCCGAGGCGCCGACGCTGGTCGTCAGTTCTCCCCATGCGGCGGCAGGCTTCGACAGCCAGCGCATCGCCTACCTGAAGGATGCGCACAAGCGGGAATACTTCGCCCATAGCGAATGGATCGACACGCCGGCGCGCATGCTGGCGCCGCTGATCGTCTCCTCCGTCGAGTCCAGCGGCGCGTTCCGCGCCGTGGTCCTGACGCCGAGCGCCGCCGCGGGTGACCTGCGGCTGGACACCGAGATCGTCCGCCTGCAGCAGGACTTTCGCACGCAGCCCAGCGGCGTGCGCTTTACGCTGCGCGCCTATGTCGTGGAGATCAGCACGCGCAAAGTGGTGGCGTGGCGCGAGTTCGACGAGACTATGGCGGCGCAGAGCGAGAATCCCTACGGGGGGGTCATTGCCGCCAATCGCGCGGTGCAGGCCGTGCTGGAACAGCTTGCCGAGCTGTGCGCAAAAACGGCGCGAGGCTGGACGCCCCGCGCCGCGCAAGCAAACCTGAAGTGATCCGGCCTTAGCGGCCCGGGACGACGACGATATTGTCGCCGGTCTTGCCGCGATCGCCCTGGTCTCCGGTCGCGCCTGTCGCACCGGTGGAGCCGGTGGAGCCGGTGTTGCCGGTATTGCCGGTGTTGCCCTGGTCGCCGGTCGCGCCGGTCGAACCCGTGGCGCCTGTCGCGCCGGCCGGGCCCGGGACGGGCACGTTAACCACGGCAGCCTTTTCGCAGGCGGCGAGCGCCAGCGTCATCAGTACTGCGGAAATTGCGATTCGATATTTCATCAGGATTCCTTTTGGTTGGGTTGCGGCCGGACGATGCGCCTTGCGCGCCGGAAACTCGGTTCGCTGGCACGCACAATCCGGTATTCGCGTCAGCGCAGCGAAGTCACGCGCCACACAATGTTGCCGACATCGTCGGCCACCAGCAGCGCGCCGCGCTTGTCGAGCGCCACGCCGACGGGCCGGCCGTAGGCATTTCCCTCGGCACTGAGGAAGCCCGTCAGCACGTCGACCGGCATGCCGGAAGGTTTGCCATCGGCGAAGGGAACGAAGATCACCTTGTAGCCGCTGTGCGGCCGGCGATTCCATGAGCCGTGCTGACCGATGAACATGCCGTTGGCGAAGGGGGCCGGCAACGAGGTGCCGGCCGAGAACGCCAGTCCCAGCGGTGCAGTATGCGCACCCAGGGCGTAGTCGGGCGCAATCGCGCTCGCCACCAGCGCGGGTTGCGGCGGCTGCACCCGCTTGTCGACATGCTGGCCGTAGTAACTGTAGGGCCAGCCGTAGAACGCTCCGTCGCGCACCGAGGTCAGGTAGTCTGGCACCAGGTCGCTGCCTAGCTCGTCGCGTTCGTTGACCACTGTCCACAGCACGGAGCCCAAGGGCTCCCATGCCATGCCGTTCGGGTTGCGCAACCCGGAGGCGAAGATCCGGTGCGCGCCGCTGCCGGCGTCCACTTCCCAGATGGCGGCGCGCCCGGTCTCCGCCGCCATGCCCCGCTCGCCGACATTGCTGTTCGAACCGACCGTCACGTAGAGCTTGCTGCCATCCTTGCTGGCGATGAGGTTCTTGGTCCAATGGTGGTTGATCGGACCAGCCGGCAGGTCTACCACCTTGGTGCCGGGTGCCGTGATGCGAGTGTCGCCCGCCTCGTACGGGAATCGCACGACGGCGTCCGAATTGGCGACATAGAGTTGCTTGCCTACCAGCGCCATGCCGAAGGGCGAATGCAACCCTTCCAGCAGCACCGTGCGCAGGTCTGCCACGCCGTTGCCGTCGGTGTCGCGCAACAACGTGATGCGGTTGGCGCTGGGCACTGCGGCGCCCGCCCGCTTCATTACCAACCCCATCACCCACCCCTTGATCCCCTTGCCACCCTCTGCCTTGGGCGGCGCGTTGGACACCGCGACCAGCACGTCGCCGTTCGGCAGCACGTACAGCCAGCGGGGGTGATCGAGGTTCTCGGCGAAGGCGGACACGCGCGTGCCGGATGCCGCCCGCGGTGTCGCGCCGGCCGCCCAGCCCTTGGCCGGGGCGATGTTGACAGTCGGAATCAGCGTCGGATTCGGGGCCGGCAGCGTGGGCTGCGGCCCCGTGCCAGCTGAAAGCGGCAGCGTGGCGACCTCGGCGCAAGCGACGAGCGAAATCGCCGACAGGCCGATAGCTAGCTTCAGATCCGTCCCATCAACAGCAGCACGATGAGGACCAGCACGACCAGCCCGATCCCGCCGCTCGGCCCATAGCCCCAGCTCCGGCTGTGCGACCAGTTCGGCAGGACGCCGAGCAGCATCAGTACGAGGACGATCAACAGTATGGTTCCGAGGCTCATGCGGTTCTCCTTTGAAGAGCACCGAAAGTGCGCCAGATCCAACGCGGCAACAGTTCGCTGGCGCACGGAATGCGCTTGCGCATCGGCCTACCTTGCGAACTGGCTGGCACTACGCCGGCAGCAGGCGCAGGACCAATGGAGACAGACATGAACAAGAACGCAATTGTTTGCGCCATCCTCGCGATGACGCTGGCCTCGGGCGGTTCCGCATTCGCCCAGGGTTCCAGGGATCGCGACGACCGCGGCCGCAACGACAACAACCGCGGCAACCAGAACGACCGCCGTGACGACAACCGCCGCGACAACGACCGGCGCGACTTCGACAACCGCAAGGGGCATGACGACCGGCGCGATTTCGGTCGCTCGCAGAACGACAAGCGCTGGGAACGCGGTGCCGGTCCGAACCACAACTACTATCGCGGCCAGCGCCTGCCGGCCGAGTACCGCCACCGCCAGTACGTGGTCAATGACTGGCGCGGCCATCACCTGAGCGCCCCGCCCCGCAACCATCATTGGGTCCAGTCGGGCAGCGACTACCTGCTGGTGGGGATTGCCACCGGCGTCATCCTGCAACTCATGCTCGTCAACTAGCGTCCAAGGAAAACCCCATGAATTACTCGAAGCACTTCTTTCTGCAGTCCGCGCTGGCAGTCGCGGGACTGGCGATCGGTACGCAGGCCGCCGCACAGCTCACCCTGTACGAGCACCCCAACTTCGCGGGCCGCGCCTTCACCGCGCAATCGCAGGTCAAGAACTTCAACCGGGTCGGTTTCAACGACCGTGCTTCGTCGGTCCTGGTGAGCAGCGGGCGCTGGGAAGTCTGCGAGGACGTGCAGTTCAGGGGCCGTTGCGTGGTCCTGCGACGCGGCCAGTATCCGTCGCTCGGTGCGATGGGCATGAACAACCGCGTCTCCTCGGCGCGCTCCGTCGGCCGCCAAGCGCGTGTCGATGACGACCGCTACGCGCCCTATCCCGTGGTGGATCGCGACTACCGCCGGCGCAACAACGAGCGGCTGTACGAAGCCGAGGTCACTTCGGTCCGCGCCGTGGTCGGGCCGCCGGAGCAGCGCTGCTGGGTCGAGCGTGAGCAGGTCGCCGTGCAGGATCGCGGCCAGCACAACGTTCCCGGCGCAGTGGTCGGCGCGGTCATCGGCGGCATCCTCGGCCACCAGATCGGCAACGGCCGCGGCAGGGACATCGCCACGGTCGGCGGAGCAGTGGCCGGCGGCGCGATTGGCGCCAACGTCAACCGCCCCGGCGCCGGGCAGACCATGCAGACGCAGGACGTGGAGAAGTGCAGGACCGTTCCCGGTCAGGCGCGCGCGGACCTGTGGGATGTTTCCTACACCTTCCGGGGCCAACCGCATCGCGTGCAGATGACCAACGCGCCGGGACGTACCGTGACAGTGAACAGCCAGGGTGAGCCGCGGGCGTAAGCCTCGTTCACCGCTGCAAATGAAAACGGCCCGTGAGGGCCGTTTTCATTTCCTGCTTCGCTACTGCTTTGCTTTTCTCTCGATTGCCGCGCCGCCGCGCTGGATGTCTTCACCGGCGCCTGCCATGGTGTTGCAGCCGGCGAGGACCGTGAAGCTGCCGGCGACGATTGCCATCGCAAGCAGGGGAGCAACGAATTTTCTCAACATGTGGATCTCCTGGTGTGTGGCTGGAAGCAGCCGACACTGTCTGTCTACGCGACCAGGAGGAATGCGTCGGTTCGAAAGCGAACGAACCGGCAGTTCAGCGCTTCGGGGTCTCGAACGCCTGGCGCTGCGCCGGTTCCCTGGTGTCGACCTGACCTTGCACCGGCGCACCGCCATCCTTGCGTGCAGCGGCCGACGGCGCCGGCGCTTGGGGCGCCTGCTGGGGCGCCGCCTGGTTCTGGGTGGTCGGCGTCGGGGCGCCGGGCGGAGACAATGGAACTTCGCCAGGGCGGTCGCAGCCCGCGAGGACTGCGGCGCCAAGCGTGGCAAACAGGAAGATCAGGTTGGGTTTCATAAGGAGGGATTGTCCTCTTTGCGCGCGCCGCTTCTGTGCCCTGACGTACGCAGGTGAAGCTGCATTCCGACTCAAACCTGCCAACCGCCGCCCAGCGCCTTGTACAGGGCGACCGAAGCCTGCAGCCGCGCGAGCCGGATCTGCGCCAGCTGGTCCTCGGCCTGGAACAGCGTGCGCTGTGCGTCGAGCAGCGTGAGCAGGTCATCCGCGCCTTCGCGGTAGCGGACCTCCGCCAGGCGCAACGCGATGCTCGATTGCTCGACGACCTGCGCCTGCAATGCCTCCTGCTCCGCCGAGCGGCCCACCGCGGCCAGTGCGTTTTCGACGTCGGCCAGCGCGGCAAGGACGCTCCGGCGATAGCCCTCCACCAGCTCGCGCTCGCGTGATGCTTGCCCGTCGACCTGCGCGCGCAAGCGGCCGCCGTCGAAGATCGGCTGCAGGAGCGAGGCGCCGAGCGACCATGCCGCGGTGGGCGATCTGAGGAAGTTCACCAGCACGTTGCTGGCGAGTCCCGCCGAGCCGGACAGCGAAATGCTGGGCAGCAGCGCCGCGCGCGCCACAGCGACATTGGCGTTGGCCGCGGCGAGTTGCGCTTCAGCGCTGGCAAGGTCGGGCCGGCGCACGAGAAGGTCCGACGGCAGTCCAGGGGCCACGCGCGGCACCCCGAGGTCGATCACCGCATCGCCCCCGACGTCGAAGCCCTGGGGCTGCCGGCCAACCAGGATCGCCAGCGCCACCAGGGTCTGGCGCTCCTGCAGTGCGAGTGCCGGCAACGCCGCCTGCAGCGACAGCACGCCCGAGAGCTGGCGCGAGAGATCGAGCTTCGAGGCCGCGCCGTTGCGCACCCTCGCATCCACGACCTTCAGGACGCCTTCCGCGATCTCCAGGTTCCTGCGCGCGATCGCCAACCGGCCGCGCAGCGACAGGAGCTGGAAGTAACCGTTGGCGACACCCGCCACCAACGTCAACTGCACCGCCTCGCGGTCGTAGCGCGTGCCGAGCAGCGACGATTCGGCGGAGCGCTTGCCCGCGGCGATCTGGCCCCACAGGTCGACCTCGTAGCTGGCGCTGAGCGTGGCGCTCGAGGAATCCGCGCCGCTCCAGCTGCCGCCCTCCGGGCGCGTCTCGCGCCGCGAGGTGCCGGCACCCAGGGAGAGCGCGGGAAACAGCGAAGCCCCCGCGATGCGCACCTGCGCCTCGGCTTGCAGGATGCGCTCCGCGGCAATGGCCATGTCGGGGCTCGCGCGCAGCGCCTCATCGATGAGACGAGCCAGCTCGGCGGAGCCGAAGCCGCGCCACCAGTCGCGCGTCAGCGCGATTGAATCCGCCGCGCCCTGCTCGGTCCAGCCTGAAGGCATGGCCGGCGGCGGCGCCTGCGGGCTCTGCGTGATCGCGCAGGCGCCCAGCGCCAGCGCGCACACTGCAAGACACCGGATTGCGTGCATGAATTGCTTCCCTGTTCAGGTCTGCAGGTTGTTGCCGACCAGCTCGACGAGGCTCTCGATCTTCACCGGCCAGGCGGTGTTCGACTGGCCGTTCAGGAAGTTCAGCCGGCAGCTCCCGCAGGACATGACCACGGCCTCGGCACCGGTGGCGTCGATCTGCTGCTGCTTCAACTCGAAAGCCTTCTGCCGCAGGCCGGCCGCGCGGTTGAGCAGGAACACGCCCGCGCCGCCGCCGCAGCACCAGTTCATTTCCGCCTTGGGATCGGATTCGCGCAAATCCACTCCCAGCGCGCGCAACGCCTCGCGCGGCTCCTCGAGCACACCGCCGTGGCGTCCAAGCTTGCAGGCGTCATGGTAGGTAAGCTTGCGTGTCGCGCCCAGGTTCTTCACTTTCAGGCGGCCAGCCTTGATTTCGCGGCCGAGGAATTCCGAGATCGCGAGAACTTCGAAGGGCAGCGCCTTTCCCGCCATGGCCGCACCTTCCCAGCGCAGGGCTGGATACGCGTGCCCGCATTCCGGCACGATCACCGTCTTCGCGCCGACGACGATTGCCTCGTCGATGATTTTTCGCGAAGCCTGGCGTTGCAGGTCCTCCATCCCGGAAAGAAGGCCGAAGTTCGCCGCCTCGAACCCGCCGGTGCGAAAGGTCCAGTTCAGGCCAAGGTGATTCATGACCTTGACCGTGGCCACAAGCGCATCCTGGAACAGCAGGATGTCGATCACCGTGGTGAGGACGAGCACGTCGGCCCTGGGCTCGTCGAGCGGGATGACGATCCCCGTTGCACGCAGTTGCGCGATCGCCGCCTGCAGCTCGTTCGGTCCCACGCCAAACACCGTGCCGCGCTGTTGCTGCTCCTGCGCCACGGCGGTGAGTTCGTCCGGCGCCAGGCCTGCGGCGGCGAGCGATTCGCGCATGACATTGACGCCGCGCGCGATGTTGATGCCCATGGGACAGGCCATGCTGCAGCGGCCGCATTCCGTGCACGAGTCGTACACCAGCTCCTGCCACTGACGCAGTTCGTCCGCAGTGATCTCGGCCTCGAACAACCGCCGCACGAAGCGCAGCGGCGATACCTCGCGGCCGTACACCCGCCGCAGCAGATCGAGCTTGCGCGTCGGGACGTACTTCGCTTCATGGGTCTGCACGAAGAAGTGGCAGGCTTCGGAGCAGTAGCCGCACTTCACGCAGGACTCCAGGTCCACCGCCATCGAGCGGTCGATCTTGGAGAGCATGACCCCCTTGGCCAGGCGCACCCGCTCTGCATCGGCAAGCTCGGTCTTCTGCGCCATTTCGCCCAGATGCGCAATCGCTTCGCCGAATTGCCGGAATACCTTCATGTCGATCATGAGCGAACTCCCCGGCGCGCATTGAAACTGCCGAGCTGCGCGCGTCCCGGGATGAACAGGATGGCGTGCATCAGCTTTCCGAACGGGAACCAGACGAGCAGCAGTTCCACGGACAGGAGATGGATTGCCAGCGGCACCGGATAGACGACTGCCTCGCGCGCATGCACCGCCGACGAGGGCGCCAGGATCACTGCCATGCCCGTCAGGAGCGGAAGCATGGTGACGATCCAGGTGATGTAATCGTCCCCGCGCGAGATCAGCTTCAGCACCGGATCGGTGAGCCGGAACAGCAGCGCGATCGCCAGCGAAACGATGGTTGCGCCCGCTGCAAGGAAAACGAACCAGTCGGGCAACGCCGGCCACCCTGCGCCGGTAAGCCGTTGCACGAAGTCGATGTGCGGCAGGTAGCCGAATGCCACGATCGCCAGTCCCACGTGGAAGACATAGGGATTGACCGTCACCAGGGTCGAGCTCGGCGCGAAACCTCGACGCGGCAGCATCCGGGTGAACACCGTGCGTGCGGCAGCGGAGGCAATCGCCCCGCTACGCGGCGCGGCCAAATTGGGTTTCGCTCCAAACCGCAAGATGCCGACCAGCCGCCACGCGATGCCCACGAAGAAGATCGTGAGGGACAGGGTCAGCAGGGGGCCACGCGCCAGCGCTAGCAAGTCCATTGTGTCTCTCCAGTTCCAGGAAGTTGGTTCACTCTCAAGTCGCCAGCGCCACGATGGGGTCCACCAGCGCGGCCTTGCGCGCCGGCATGTAGCCGAACACCAGCCCGGTGGCGAACGCGCAGCCAAAGGCGAGCAGCACGGGGCCGAACGAATACTTCACCGGCGTGCCAAGTGCCCCGGCCAGCGCCGCCGCGGCGAGCCCGACCGCCACGC
The DNA here is from genome assembly GCA_031391655.1 of Betaproteobacteria bacterium. Taxonomy (GTDB): domain Bacteria; phylum Pseudomonadota; class Gammaproteobacteria; order Burkholderiales; family SG8-39; genus JAABQT01. Next base: position 8,715 of record JANMUO010000404.1, on the reverse strand, counting down.
CGATGGCCCCGCCGAGCATGGAGACCACCAGCGCCTCGGTGAGGACCTGCTGCAGGATGTTGCGCATGCGCGCGCCGGTGGCCATGCGGATGCCGATCTCGCGCGTGCGCTCGGTGACGCTCACCAGCATGATGTTCATCACGCCGATGCCGCCGACCAGCAGCGAGATCGCGGCCACCGACCCCAGCAGCACCGTGAGCGTGTTCTGCGTCTCGGTGGCCGTCTCGAGGATCGAGGCCATGTTGCGGATCTGGAAATCCACGCTCTGGTGGCGCGCCTGCAGGAGCGCCGTCACGGCGTCCTGCGTTTCGTCGATCTGCGCCACGTCATCCACCGCCACCGTGATGGTGCGCAGGAACCGCTGCCCGAACAACCGCAGCCCGCCGGTGGTGAGCGGCACCAGCACCGCGTCGTCCTGGTCCTGCCCCTGCGGCGAGGCGCCGCGCACCGACATCAGGCCGATGACCTGGAACATGACGTTGTTCAGCACCACGTACTGGCCGATGGGGTCCATGCCCGGCGGGAACAGGTTGTCCGCGACGGTCTGGCCAAGCACCACCACCGCGGCGTAACTTTGCATGTCGGCCGTGGAGAAAAAGATTCCCCGGCTGACCGGCCAGTTGCGCGCCACTGGAAACGTCGCCGAGGTCCCGGTCGCCTGCGTCTGGTAGTCGGCGTTGCCGAAGCGCGCGGTGACGCTGCCGCCCAGTTCGGGCACGGCGGCCAGTACATTGGGCAGCGCGGCGATGAAGTCCGCGTCCTCCGGCACCAGCGAGGCGACCGTCCCCCCCACGCCCCTGCGGGTGGGCTGGCCGGGACGGATCAGCAGCAGGTTGGTGCCCATGGCACTGATGCGGTCGAGCACCACCTGCTTGGCCCCGTCGCCGATGGCGAGCATGGCGATCACCGAAGCCACGCCGATCACGATGCCGAGCAGCGTAAGCACGGTGCGAAAGAGATTTGCACGCAACGCGCGCACGGCTGTCTTCGCGGCCTCGAATGCCCCGCCGAAAAACGAGGCGCCGCCTTCGGCAGAATAGCTCTGTTCCGCGAACTTCGTCGCTTGCGGCGGCTGCGGTCCCGTGTCGCTGACGATAGTGCCGTCGCTCACCTCGATGATGCGCTTGGCCTGGGCGGCGACTTCCTTCGCGTGCGTGATGAGGATCACCGTGTGGCCCTTGGCCGACAGGTCCTGCAGCAGCGCCATCACCTCGACGCCGCTCTTCTTGTCGAGCGCGCCCGTGGGTTCGTCGGCCAGCACGATGCGCCCGCCGTTCATCAGCGCGCGCGCGATGGACACGCGCTGCTGCTGGCCGCCGGAGAGCTGGCTGGGCCGGTGCCCCAGGCGCTCGCCCAGGCCGAGCGATCCGAGCAGTTCCCTCGCGCGCGCGTCGCGCGTCGCTGGTAGCATGCCGGAATAGACGGCCGGCACCTCGACGTTCTCGAGCGCCGACACTGTGCCGATCAGGTTGTAGCTCTGGAACACGAAGCCGAAGGCTTCGCGCCGCAGGCGCGCCAGCTCGTCGCGCTCGAAGCCGGAGACGTCCTCGCCCATGAAGCGGTAGGTGCCGGAAGTGGGCCGGTCGAGGCACCCCAGGATGTTCATCAGCGTGGTCTTGCCCGAGCCCGAGGCGCCCATGATGGCGAGGAATTCTCCCGCGTAGACCTTCAGGCTGACGCCATGCAGGACTTCGACGTCCAGTTCCCCGCTGCGGTACGTCTTGGTCACGTCCACCAGCTCGATCAGCGGCGTAGAGGCGCTGGCTTCCGGAGGCCCGGGACGCTCGAGGACCCCGGACGCCAGGTCGGACTTCACGGGCGCCCGCCTCCCTTGCCCGTCGTGCCCGACGTTGGCACTAGCGCGCTGCCGGCCTTTGCCCGAGCCGCAGCGGGCGCCCGGTTGCCGATGACCACCTTCTCGCCCGGCTCGAGTCCGGAGACGATCTGCGCCGAGACGCGGTTCAGCACCCCGACTTTCACTTCCCGGTCCGCTGCCTTCCCATCGGCATCCACCACGCTGACCAATGCCGTGCCACCGGCGAACTGCGTGCGCGGATCGGCTGCGCCGCGCGCACCGCGTGCACGGCCCTTCGAGCCCACGGGGCGCAACGCAGCGATCGGCACCAGCACCGCGTCCTTCGCGCTGGAGGCGACGAAGAACACCTGCGCGGTCATCTGCGTCATCAGTGCCTGGTCAGTGTTCTCCACGTCGAACAATGCGTCGTACAGCACCACGTTGTTCACCACGGTCGGCGTGGGCGGGATCTGGCGCAGCTTGCTGTGGAAGCGGCGGTTGTCGCCGCCCAGCGTGGTGAAGTAGACGTCCATGCCAACCTTGAGCTTCGGGACATCCGCCTCCGACACCTGCGCCTGCACCGTCATCGTCGAGAGGTTCGCGATGCGCATGACGATGGGCGCCTGCTGGTTGGCGTTCATGGTCTGGCCCTGCTTGGCCGCCTGCGAGACCACCGTCCCCGCGATCGGCGCGTGGATCTTGGTGTAGCCGAGGCTCGCTTCGTCGCCGCGCAGCGTGGACTGCGTCTGCTGCATCTGCGCCCGGATCGATGTCACCTGGGCCAGCGCCGACTGGCGAGCCGCCTCCGCGCTTTGCAGCGCATCGGCCGTGGTCGCGTCCTCGCGCATCAGGTTCTGCTGGCGCCGCAACTGCAGCTGCGCGAGCGCAAGCTGCGCCTGCCGGTCGGCAAGCTGCGCCTGCTGGTTGAGCAACTGCGCCCGGTCGCCGTCCACCTTGGCCTGGTAGACCGCGGGGTCGATCTCGGCGAGGAGCTGCCCCGCCGTGACCACGGCGCCGACCTCCACATGCAGCTTCTTCAGCTGCCCGGAGACCTGCGTGCCGACGTCGACGAACTCCTTGGGCTGCAGCGTCCCGGTCGCGGTGACCGAATCCTCAAGGTTGCCGCGCTGGGCGAGCGCCGTGAGCGGGGCGACATTGGCCGTGTCTTCGCCGGACCACGCGCGCCAGCCGAAGTAGCCGCCCGCCGCCAGCAACAGGAGGACCGCGGCGATCGCCGTGGGACGCACGAAGCGGCGCCAGTGCGCCGGCGCGTCCTTTGCGGCTACTGGGGTTTCGGTCTGCGGCGTCATGCCTGCTCGAATCCGGGCAGGAGTTGCCCGCGACGCCATCGTGGTCCATCACCGGGGAGCACTCTGTTCGACAGCGCACTGACGCTGCCGGCGCCAACTGGAGACGATGCCGCATGCGCAGCGCCAGCCTTTCAATTCCCGCCAAGGAGAACGCCGAAAACCAGGTGCGCGCGCTGATCGAAGACCGCGTGAACGCAGTGCGTGCGAAAGACGTCGAGCGCGCCATGGCCGGCGTCGCGCCGGACTTCCTGATGTTCGACGTGGTCAATGCGATGCAATCGGTGGGATCGGAAGGCTCGAGGAAGCGCACGCGGGAATGGTTTTCCTCGTTCGCCGGGCCCATCGGCTGCGAAATGCGCGGACTGAGCATCACGGCGGAGGGCGATGTCGCCTACTCCCATTGCCTGAACCGCTATAGCGGGACGAAGACCGACGGCGTGAAGGTCGAGATGTGGGTGCGGGTGACTTCCTGCTACCGCCGGATCGGCGGCAAATGGCTGGTGACGCACGAGCACGGCTCGGTGCCCTTCGAGAGCCCGCAGGCCCCGAAGGACATCTCCTAGCTTACCGGCGGTACGGGTCGCTCGGGCGGCGGTCCTGGGAGTTGCGCACGCCGTCGCCATCGCGGTCGCGGTCCGCGCGGTCGCGGATGCCGTCGCGGTCCATGTCACGTTGGCCGGTGCGGTGGCCGGGGCCATCCGACACCGGGACTTCATAGGCCACGCAGGCGGACAGCAGACCGCCGAGGGTCAACAACAGGAAGGCGAATTTTTTCATCAGAGCTCCGATACAAAGGTGGCGAACGATGCTGCCAGGATTACGGCAATGAGCATTTCTGTGTACATGTGTTACTCCTGGCGAGCGGTTCGAGACCTTCCTTGTAGCGTGTCCCCGCGGCGCGGTATGTACGCCGTCGCGCAGTCCCGCGGCTAGCGGGTGGGCGAAGCGGAGGACGGCGCGAGCGCTTCTGCGAGGCGCCGCGCCAGCGCCGATTGGGACTTCAGGGCGAAATCCCACAACGCCACGCGCTGGGCGAAGACCGCCCCGAAGTGGCTGGCGGCATCGGCGGGCGCAAGCTTGAGCCACGCGTCGGCCTCGCCGGAGGCGGCGACGATCTCCATGCCCTGCTTGCGCGCGAGGTGCAGCATCTGGCGGTTCTCGCTCAGGCAATGCATGAACAGCTCGCGCACGCCCCAGTTCCTGGCATGCAGGTGCGCCCGATCGAGCAGGGCGCCGCCGATGCCTTGTCCGCGGTGCCCCGCGAGCACCGATACGCCGAGTTCCGCGTGGCCGTTGCTGCGCGCGAGATGCGCTGCGCCGAGCAATTGCAACTCGTCATCCATGACGCCGAACGCCGCGTCCTGCGTGAAATCGATGCCCCCGACGTAGCGGGCGATTGCAGCGTCGTTCAGGGATGCGCCGAAGCGCAGCCTGCGGTCATCCTCGCCCAGCGCGAGCAAGTGGCGCACGAGGACCGACCGTTCCGCTTCCGACAATTGCCTGATCAGGGTGCCCATGCTGATCTTCATACACGCAACGCCTCCGCGTGTTCGTTCGGCACCGCACAGAGCCTGCCGCAGCCCCCCGCGACAATCCCCGGCGAGATGATTCGAAGCCTGTCCCAGGCGCTGGCCCTGTTCCGGCGCGGCGACTGGGCGGCGGATCGCGCCACCGAAGAGCCGCCGCTGCGATCGGAGCTGTTCAGCGCCGAGCAGATGGAGCAGCACGGCAGGGCCCTCGCCACCTCGCATTCCCTCGGCATCAAGCGCTCGCGCGATCGCCTGCTGTCGCGCCTGGCGCAAAACGAAGCCATCCTGGTCAAGGCCTGCAGCCTGCTGGCGGCGGCGATCAAGCACGACCATTCGGGCACGCCCGCGGGCGAGTGGCTGCTCGACAACTTCCATCTGATCGACGAACAGATCCGCACCGCCCGCAGCCACCTGCCGCCGGACTACAGCCGGGAGCTGCCGCGCCTCGGCAACGGTCATTCCACCGGCCAGCCGCGGGTCTTCGACATCGCTCTGGAGGCGATCTCGCACGGCGACGGCCAGCTGGACGCGCACAGCTTCCGCCGCTTCATCGCGGCCTACCAGGGCATCGCCCCACTGACCCTCGGCGAACTCTGGGCCGTGCCCATCATGCTGCGCCTGGCGCTGATCGAGAACCTGCGGCGCGTCGCCACCCGCCTCATCGCCCATCGCAAGGGCCGCGACCTGGCCGATTCCTGGGCCAACTCGATGACCGGGACGGCGGAGAACGACCCCAAGAGCCTGATCCTGGTGGTGGCGGACATGGCGCGCTCCGACCCGCCCATGAACGGCCCCTTCGTGGCGGAAATTGCGCGGCGCTTGCAGGGCCAGAGCGCGGCGCTGGCGATGCCGCTCAACTGGATCGAGCAGCGCCTCTCGGAAATGGGCCTGTCCATCGCCCAGCTGGTGCATTCGGAGAACCAGCAGCAGGCCGCCGACCAGGTCTCGATCAGCAACAGCATCGGCAGCCTGCGCCTGCTCGTCGCCACCGACTGGCAGGACTTCGTGGAAACGATGAGCGTGACCGAGCGCCTGCTGCGCGAGGATCCCGGCGGGGTGTACGGGCGGATGGACTTCGCCACCCGCGACCACTATCGCCACGTGCTGGAAAGCATCGCCAGGCGCGCAGGGTCGCCGGAGGAGGAAGTGGCGCGCCTGTGCCTGCGCCTGGCGCGCGACGCCGGCGAAGGTCGCGCAACGCATGTCGGCTACTACCTTGTCGACAAGGGCCTGCCGAAGCTGGAAGCCGCCGCCGGGTTGCGCCCCACCGCCCCGCCGCGCGCGCGCGCGGGCCTGATGTTCGCGGGTGCGATCACCTTCCTCACGCTGGCGTTCACCGCTGCCGCGCTTGCGCAGGCTGCCCAGGGCGGCGCCCGTGGAGGCTTGCTCCTGGCTTGCGGCCTGCTTGTCCTGGTCGGGGCAAGCCAGGCGGCGGTTGCTCTCGTCAACTGGCTGGCGACCCTGATCGTCCCGCCGCGCCTCCTGCCGCGCATGGATTTCTCCAAGGGCATCCCGGAAAGCGCCCGCACCCTGGTGGTGGTGCCGACGCTGCTCGCGGGTGCGCAGAACGTGGACGACCTCGTCGAGGCGCTCGAAGTGCGCTTCCTCGCCAACCGGGACGCGCATCTGAAATTCGCCCTGCTCACGGATTTTCTCGACGCGCGGGAGGAAACGACCCCGCAGGACGCGGCGCTGCTCGAGCTGGCGGCGCAGCGCATCGGCGAGCTGAACGCCAAGTACGCGGCGCCAGCGGATGCCTTCTTCCTGTTCCATCGCCCGCGCCGCTGGAATCCCCGCGAACGGCTCTGGATGGGCTACGAGCGCAAGCGCGGCAAGCTGGGCGACCTGAACGCGCTGCTGCGCGGCAGTGCGAACGGCGCGTTCTCGCGCATCGTCGGACGGATCGATGCGCTGTCCGGCGTGCGCTATGTGATCACGCTGGACACGGACACGCAGCTGCCGCGCGATTCCGCGCGCCAGCTCGCCGGCACCATGGCGCATCCGCTCAACCACCCGCGCTACGACGAGGCGAGCGGCCGGGTGACCGAAGGCTACGGCATCCTGCAGCCGCGGGTGGCGGTGAGCGTGGCGCACGCCAACCGCTCCCGCTATGCCCAGCTCCACGGCGCAGAGACCGGCTTCGATCCCTATACGCGTTCGGTCTCCGACGTGTACCAGGACCTGTTCGGCGAAGGCTCGTTCGTCGGCAAGGGCATCTACGACGTCGACGCCTTCGAACGCGTGCTCAACGCCCGTTTTCCGGAGAACCGCATCCTCAGCCACGACCTGCTGGAAGGCTGTTACGCGCGCTCCGGATTGGCCAGCGACGTGCAGTTGTACGAAGAGTATCCGCCCCGCTACGCCACCGATATCGGCCGACGCCACCGCTGGACGCGCGGCGACTGGCAGATCGCCGGCTGGCTGCGAGGGCGCGTCCCCACGGCCAGCGGCGCTGAGCGCAACCCGCTCTCCTGCTTGTCGCAGTGGAAGATCCTCGACAACCTGCGCCGCAGCCTCGTGCCGCCGGTGATGACCGCGCTGCTGCTGCTGGGCTGGCTGCGGCTGCCCTCGCCCTGGCTCTGGACGCTCGCCGTGCTGGCGGTGCCTTTGCTCCCGGCGCTGGCCGCCACGGCCGCGGACCTGTTGCTCAAGCCAAGCGGCTTGCAATTGCGCCAGCACCTGGCAGGCGTGCTGCGCGCCGCGGGTACGCGCCTCGCACAAGCGGCATTCGCGCTCGCCTGCCTGCCCTTCGAAGCGAGCGTCAACCTGGATGCCATCCTGCGCGCCAACGTGCGCTCGCTGGTCACGCGCCGCGGACTGCTCGAGTGGACACCTTCCGATGCTCCCGCAGGCAGCTTCGGCTCGATGTGGATCGCGCCGTTCCTGGCTGTCGGCAGCCTGCTGCTGCTGCTGCAATCGCGACCGGAGTCCCTGGCGGCCGCCGCACCCTTCCTGCTCCTGTGGTTCCTGTCGCCGCTACTGGCCTGGTGGCTCAGCCGGCCGCTGCAGCGCCGGCAAGCGACACTCGCCCCGGAGCAGGTCGCCTTCCTGCAGCGCGTGGCGCGCAAGACCTGGGGCTATTTCGAGACCTTCGTGGGCCCCGAGGACCATTGGCTGCCGCCGGACAACTTCCAGCTGGCGCCGGCCTCCGCGCTGGCGCGCCGCACCTCCCCCACCAACATGGGGCTCGCCCTGCTGGCGAACCTGTCGGCCTGGGACTTCGGTTTCCTCCCCGCGGGCAAGCTCATCGAGCGCACGCGCAATGCGTTTGCCTCCATGCACAAGCTCGAGCGGTACCGCGGGCATTTCTACAATTGGTACGACACCCAATCCCTGCGCCCGCTGCTGCCGGTCTACGTCTCCACCGTGGATAGCGGCAACCTGGCGGGCCACCTGTTGACCCTGCGCGCCGGCCTGGCGGCGCTGCCCGACCAACCCATCCTTGGCGAACGCTGGCTCGAAGGGCTGGAGGACAGCCCCGCGCTCGAGAGTCGGCCCGACACCATTGCGGGGGTGCGCCGCGTGCTCGAAACACTCGCGACGGGCACCCGCGAGCGGCAATGCCGGGCGCTGCTCGAGGACCTCGCGCTGCTGGCGCCGCCGGAGGCCGGCGGCGTGCCGACGCTGCGTGAGCTGGCGGCGCAGGGCAACGCGCCGGCGCAGGCGCGCATGGAAGAGATCGCGCACCTCGCCGTGCAGGCGGGCGACATGGCGCACGCGGATTACGACTTCCTCTACGACGAAGCGCGCCACCTGCTGGCGATCGGCTATCACGTGGCGGAGCAAAAGCGCGATGCCGGCTTCTACGACCTGCTCGCCTCGGAGGCGCGCCTCGCGGTGTTCGTCGCGATTGCGCAGGGGCAGCTGCCGCAGCAGAGCTGGTTCGCGCTGAGCCGCCTGCTGGTCAATGCGGGCGACGGCCCGACCCTGCTGTCCTGGAGCGGCTCGATGTTCGAGTACCTGATGCCGCTGATCGTGATGCCGGCCTACGACAACACGCTGCTCGACGAGAGCTGCCGCGCCGCGGTGCGGCGCCAGGTCGCCTACGGCTCCCAACGCGGCGTGCCCTGGGGCATGTCCG
>JANMUO010000380.1:0-32433 GCA_031391655.1 Betaproteobacteria bacterium | reverse complement strand
CTTCCCGCACCAGCCCCATCAGGTCGGTGCGAGCGTAGCGGACATGGTCCTCCGGCTTGTTCTCGCCCCAGCGGGTGCCCATGTAGCAGTTGATGGCGTACAGACCCTGGGCGACCGCACCCGAGCGATCGATATTGGCCTTCTCGGCAATGACGATCTTCTTCTGCTGGCCCCAGAACCTCGCTTCCCCGGCGGCGCCGGTGCCGCCAAGGCCCGCGCCGACGACCAGGATGTCGATGCCGTCTTCGATGATCGTCTTGTAGGCCATCAGTAATACACGCCCTTCTTCATCTTGAGGCCCGCGGCCTGAAGCGTATGCAGGCCGCCGTCATCCATGCGGATCCATTTCGGCTCGTTGTACAAGAGCTGGCTGTCGCGCATCTCCTTGCCGGGTCCGGGAACCTCCGCGAGCTGCGGAATCGCCGTCCCCCAGGGCTTGGTGGTGATGGGCGACAGGAAGTTCTTCTCCCTGCCATCCCGGAACACGATCTTCCAGGCGATCGTGCCTTTGCGTTCGTCGCGGTCGACACGGACGCTGTGGCCCAGCGGGGCAAAGTCGGCATAGCCGCGCACATCGATCGCATTCTGCGGGCAAGCCTTCACGCAGGAGTAGCACTCCCAGCACATGTTCGGCTCGATGTTGTACGCACGGCGATAGGTCTCATCGATGTGCATGATGTCCGAGGGGCAGATGTCGACGCAGTGTCCGCATCCGTCGCACCTCGTCATGTAGACGAAGGTAGGCATAAAGTCGCTCTCTAGTAGTGGCGGGGCGCTTCGCGCTTGATGCCAAGCCCCATGTCCATCGGGGCGGCCTGCAGCAATTCCATGGAGTGGCGCTTTTGTTGCTCGGGGTCGTCGCGGGTCTGCGTCGGCAGGTTCTCGGCCGACCCGTCGGCCTTGGAGACTCTTTTCTCGAAGGCCGCCGCGGGTTTGAAGAACATGTGCGCGAACTTGGACCACGGCACGCCGGCGAACAGCACCGTCGTGGCGAGGAGGTAGAGGCCGAACAGCACGCCGACACCGCCGCCCGCTGCGGCCCAGGCGAGGCCGAGCGTCGCGCTGGCGAGCAGCGACAGGATGAACAGGTCCGCGCGCACGAGGCGAAACGGCGAGTAGCCCTCCGCGGTGACGTCCACGCGGATAAAGAACCAGAACCAGTAGCCGCCGGCGCAGATCATCAGGGCGCCAAGCCACCAGAGCTGCGCCCAGAGCGCGCTCGCCGAGGCGTCGAACACCATCACGACGGTGGCCAGCACGTACAGCACGAAGCCGTACATGCCGAGCAGGTGCGCGATGCGCCGGCGCGGGTTGCAGAACTCGCCCGAGGCGAGCACGTCGACGACCGCGGTCTGTACGGCGATCGACACGAGCTCACCGCTGCCGACGTCCTTCACGCCCTTCGCTTTTGCCTTGCGCAGGTTCTGGAAAAAGTACTTCGCGCTGCCCTTGTGCACGACGTCGAACAGCGTCCCCGCGACCACCAGGACGATCATGACGACGACGTAGGCCTGCATGACGGCCGGCGGCATTGACGCCGCGAGCCCGGCGAACGGATTGCTGGTGAACATCATCGCGCCTCCTCGCGGCGCATTCTAAGAGCGCGCCCGGAGCACCCGCATCAAAAAGGCGCTATGCGGCTATAGAGAAAGCGTATGCGTCTCGAACCGCATCTGCGCAAGGTCGCCGAGGGTCCAGGTGGCGGGCGCGGCGAGCCCCGCCACGGTGCCCGGGTTCACCAGCCAGGTGCGCCCGCCCCTGACGTTCGCCACCTCGCGCGCCTCGGCCCGGTGCGAGTGCCCGCAGCAGACGAGGTCCCAGTCCCCGGTGCAGGCCATGGCGTAGCCGTAGTCGTCGTAGTGCACCAGGAACACGCGCCGGCCGGCAAGCTCGAGCCGCGCGTCCGGGCCGTGGTACTGCAGCAGCCCGCCGCTCGCGCGCGACTGGCGCTGCAGCCCCTGGGGGTCGCCGACGTTGTTGCCGTGGATGAGGTGCATCGGCAGGCCATGCGCCAGCGCCGCCTTGACCGTCTGCGCGCCGATGAGGTCTCCGCAATGGACGACGGTTTCTGCGCCAAGCGCCCTGGCCGCTTGCACGGCCCGCGAAAGCGCATCGGCGCGGTCGTGGCTGTCCGACACGATGCAGATTTTCACGCGCGGATATTAGCCCATAAGGATCTCTGTCTAGCCACGCGCCCGCGGGTGTTCCACAATGGAGCCCCTCCCCGAAACGTGCCGCATTGAACACTGAAGTCAGGATCCTCGCCCTTGCGGCCGGCTTGTGCGCCGCCGGGCCCGCGGCCGCCGCTGATGCCAGCGCGGTGGCCTGGTGGGCCTGGCCGCTCGCGCTGTTCGCGGTGGCGCTCGCGCTGGGCGTGGTCGCGGTGCTTGCGGGCGTGGGGGGCGGCGTGCTGTTCGTGCCGATCGTCGGCAGCTTCTTCCCGTTCCACCTCGACTACGTGCGCGGCGCGGGGCTGCTGCTCGCGCTGTCGGGCGCGCTCTCGGCCGCGCCCTCGCTGCTGCGCAGCGGCTTCGCCAGCCTGCGCCTTGCGCTGCCGCTCGCGCTGGCGGGCTCGGTGACCTCGATCGCCGGCGCGCTGATCGGCCTCGCGCTGCCCACGCGCGTGCTGGAGACCGCGCTCGGCGTGGTGATCCTCGCCATCGCGGCGCTGATGGCCTTTGGCGCGCGCGCCGACAATCCGCAGGGCGTGACGCCCGACGCGTGGAGCGCGGCGCTCGGCATGCGCGGCGCCTACCACGACCCGGCGATTGCGCGCGACGTCGAGTGGCAGGTGCGGCGCACGCCGCAGGCGCTCGTCGCATTCGCGGGCATCGGGCTATTGGCGGGGATGTTCGGCCTGGGCGCCGGCTGGGCGAACGTGCCGGCGCTCAATCTCCTCATGGGCGCGCCGCTCAAGCTCTCGGTGGGCACGTCGGGGCTCGTGCTCGCCATCGTGGACAGCTCCGCCGCCTGGGTGTATCTGCACCGCGGCGCGGTGCTGCCGATGATGGTCGCGCCGGCGATCGTCGGCGTGATGCTCGGCGCGCGCCTCGGGGTGCGGCTGCTGCGCGTGGCGCCCGCGGCGCGGGTGCGCGTGGTGGTCCTGGCGGTGCTGTTCGCCGCCGGCGCTCGCGCGCTGGCCAAGGGCCTGGGGCTGTGGGCATGAGCGCGCGCCCGGTCCTCGAGCAGTTGCTCTTCGCGCGCTGGGTGGACCTCGGCACGCGCGCGGGGCTTGCCTTCCTCGTCGCGGCCTTCCTCGCCTATGCCACGGGGCTGCTCGAGCCGCTGGTGCCGTTTGCGCGGCTGCCCGAGCTGTGGAGCCGGCCCGCGGCTGGCGGCGGCTGGGGCTGGCTCGCGCAGCTCGGGCACGGCGAGCCGCTGTGCCTCGCCGCAATCGCGCTGCTCGCGCTGGTGCCGCTTGCGGCGATGCTGCGCATCGCGATCGAGTGGTGGCGCGGCGGCGCGCGGCTGCACGCTGCGCTCGCGCTGGCGCAGGTCGCGGTGCTGCTGTTCGCCGCCTCGGGCCTCGTCGCGGGAGGCCACGGATGAGTGTCGAGGTGAAGACCACCACCTGCTACATGTGCGCGTGCCGCTGCGGCATCCGCGTGCACCTGCGCGACGGCAAGCCGAGCTACATCGAGGGAAACCCCGAGCACCCCCTGAACAAGGGCGTGATCTGCGCCAAGGGCGCAAGCGGGCTGATGAAACAGAATTCCCCCGCGCGCCTGACGCGCCCCTTGCGGCGCAAGGCCGGCGCCGAGCGCGGCGCGGGCGAGTTCGAGCCGATCTCGTGGGACGAGGCCTTCGCGATGCTGGACAAGCGCCTCGGCGCCATCCGCGCGTCCGACCCGAAGAAGTTCGCCCTGTTCACCGGCCGCGACCAGATGCAGGCGCTCACAGGCCTCTTCGCGCGCCAGTTCGGCACGCCGAACTACGCCGCGCACGGGGGCTTTTGCTCCGTGAACATGGCTGCCGGCATGATCTACACCATCGGCGGCTCGTTCTGGGAGTTCGGCGGCCCCGACCTCGAGCGCGCAAAGCTCTTCGTGATGCTCGGCACCGCCGAGGACCACCACTCCAATCCGCTGAAGATCGCGATCTCGAAGTTCAAGCGCGATGGCGGGCGCTTCGTCTCTGTCAACCCGGTGCGCACCGGCTACTCGGCGATCGCCGACGAGTGGGTGCCGATCCGCCCGGGCACCGACGGCGCGCTGCTGCTCGCGCTCAACCACGAGATCATCGCGCAGGGCCTGTACGACCGCGAGTTCGTCGCGCGCTACACCAACGGCGGCCAGCTGGTGATCGCCGATCCGTCCTCGCGGCGCCACGGCCTGCTCGCCGCCGACGAGGGCGCCGATCCGGGCAATCCGCTGTACCCGCAGAACCAGTTGTGGTGGGACCGGCATGCGGATCGCCCCGTGGTCAGCCATACGCCGGGCGCGGATCCGAAACTCTTCGGCGAGTACCGCCTCGCCGACGGCACCCGCGTGCAGCCGGCCTTCCAGCTGCTTGCCGAGCGCGTGCGCGAGCACACGCCGGAGTGGGCCGAGGCAATCACCGGCATCCCGGCCGCCACCATCCGGCGCCTCGCCCGCGAGATGGGGATTACCGCGCGCGACGAGAAGATCGAGCTGCCGATCGCGTGGACCGACTGCTGGGGGAAGGAACACCAGACGGTGACCGGGAACCCAGTGGCGTTCCACGCCATGCGCGGGCTCGCCGCGCATTCCAACGGCTTCCAGACCGTGCGCTCCCTCGGGATACTCATGAGCCTGCTCGGCACCATCGACCGGCCCGGAGGATTCCGCCACAAGGCGCCGTTCCCGCGCGCCATCCCGCCTTCGGCCAAGACGCCGACTGGGCCGGAAGGCGTGCAGCCGAACACGCCGCTCGCAGGACTCGCGCTTGGCTGGCCCGGCTCGCCCGAGGACCTGTTCGTCGATGCCGAGGGCAACCCGGTGCGCATCGACAAGGGTTTTTCCTGGGAGAACCCGCTGTCGGTGCACGGGCTGATGCATACCGTGATCACCAACGCCTGGCGCGGCGATCCCTACCGCCTGGACACGCTGATGATCTTCATGGCGAACATGGCGTGGAATTCCACGATGAACACGGGCGAGGTGCGGCGCATGCTCAACGACCGGGACCCCGGCGGCGAGTACAGGATCCCGTTCCTCGTGGTGTGCGACGCGTTCCAGTCGGAGATGACGGCGTTCGCCGACCTGGTGCTGCCCGACACGACGTACCTGGAGCGCCACGACGTGATGTCGATGCTCGACCGCCCGATCTCGGAGTTCGACGCGCCCATGGACGCGGTGCGCGTGCCCGTGGTGCCGCCGCTGGGCGAGTGCAAGCCGTTCCAGGAAGTGCTGATCGAGCTCGGCAGCCGCCTGAAGCTGCCGGCATTCGTCGATGCGCAAGGCGCGCGCAAGTACCGCGACTACCCGGACTTCATCGTGCGCCACGAGACCGAGCCCGGTTCGGGCATCGGTTTCCTCGCCGGCTGGCGCGGCGCCGACGGCTCGAAATCGCTGCGCGGCGAACCCAATCCGCGGCAGTGGGAGATGTACGCGAAGAACAACTGCGTGTTCCGCCACGAGATGCCGCCGTCCTACCGCTACATGCGCAACTGGAACCGCGGCTACATGGAGTGGGCGCAGCGCGCGCGCCTGCGGCGCTGGGGCGAGCCGATCCTCGTGCACCTGTACTCGGAGGTGCTGCAGAAGTTCCGCCTCGCGGCGCAAGGCAAATGGCCGGGGCGGCGGCCACCCGCGCACCTCGCGCGGCGCGTCGAGACGCACTTCGACCCGCTGCCCTTCTACAGCGCGCCGCTCGAGGTGCTGGCCACCGACACGCAGAAGTACCCGCTTGCCGCGATCACCCAGCGACCAATGGCGATGTACCACTCCTGGGATTCGCAGAACGCCTGGCTGCGGCAGATCCACACGCACAACTACCTGTTCGTGAACCCGCGCACGGCGGCGGGGAGCGGCATCGCCGACGGTGCCTGGATGTGGGTGGAATCGCAATGGGGCCGCGTGCGCTGCATGGGCCGCTACAGCGAAGCCGTCGAGCCGGGCACGGTGTGGACCTGGAACGCGATCGGCAAGTCCCCGGGCGCCTGGGGGCTCGCGCCCGACGCCAACGAATTCACGCGTGGCTTCATCCTGAACCATGTCATCTCCGATACGCTGCCCGCAGGCCTGTCCAACTCCGATCCCGTCACCGGCCAGGCCGGCTGGTACGACGTGCGGGTGAGGATCACGCCAGCGTGATGAGGATCTCGCCCGCATGACGACGAAACAACTCGCGCTGGTGATCGACCTGAACGTCTGCGTGGGCTGCCATGCCTGCGTGACGAGCTGCAAGGGCTGGAACAACGCCGGCGAGGCCGGCCCGCTCACCGACCAGAATCCCTACGGCGCCGACCCGTCGGGCACTTTCTTCAATCGCGTGCAGACCTTCGAGGTGGGCGAGTTCCCGAATACCGAGACAGTGCACTTTCCGAAGTCCTGCCTGCACTGCGAGGACCCGCCCTGCGTGCCGGTGTGTCCGACCGGCGCCTCCTACAAGCGCGCCGAGGACGGCATCGTACTCGTCGACTACGACAAGTGCATCGGCTGCAAGTACTGCGCCTGGGCCTGCCCCTACGGCGCGCGCGAGATCGACGAGCAGCAGAAGGTGATGAAGAAATGCACGCTGTGCGTCGATCGCATCTACGACGCAGGACTCCCCGAGGCCGAGAGGAAGCCGGCCTGCGTGCTCGCCTGCCCGACGAGCGCGCGAATCTTCGGCGACATCCACGACCCCGGGTCGGAGGCCTCGCGCGCCATCCGCGAGCAGGGCGGCTATGCGCTGATGCCCGAGTGGGGCACGCAGCCGGCGAACCACTACCTGCCGCGCCGCAAGACCGGGAAACCCCTGCACCCGGACGAGCTCGTGCGGCACGACAACCCGCTCAAGGTGGACGGCAAGCTGCCGCGGCCGGCGACGGGCGAGCCGGCACTGGACGACGTGACGAGCTGGTAGGCCGTGAACCCGGCATGGTCGGTGATCCTCTTCACCACGCTCGCGGGAGCCGGGCAGGGCTTGTTCCTCGCACTGTTCGTGGCGCAGGCGACCGGCAGATTGCTGCTCGCCGGCCTGGCGTGCGCGTTCGCGCTGCTCGCCGCGGGCCTCGCCGCGTCCTTCTTCCATCTCGGGCACCCGGAGCGCGCCTGGCGCTCGGCGGCCATGTGGCGCACCTCGTGGCTGTCACGCGAGGTGATCGTGCTGCCCGCCTTCATGGTGCTGGTTCTCGCGCATGCGTGGACGCAGAGCTTCGCAATCGGCGTGCTGGGCGTCGCCGCTTGCCTCGCGCTGTTCGTGTGCACGGGGATGATCTATGCCTGCCTGCCTTTCCTGCAGGAGTGGCGCACGCCGCTCACCCTCGCCAACTTCACGCTGCTGGGCTGCGCATCGGGAACGACGCTGGCGGCGGCGCTCGCCGCCTGGCTCGAGCCGGCGCTGGCACGGCCGTTTGCGGCCGCGGCGCTTGCCGTGGGCGCGCTCGCTTACCTGGGGCGGATCGCGTCGCTCATGCGCAACGCGCGCCTGCGCCCGAAGTCCACGCTAGCCAGCGCCATCGGCGTGAAGCACCCGAAGATCGTGCAGCTCGCGCAGGGTGCGATGGGGGGCTCGTTCAACACGCGCGAGTTCTTCCATGGCCGGCCGCGCGAAGTGGTGCGCGCGGCGCGCTGGGCCTGCCTGGCCCTGGTGTTCCCCGTCCCGGCGGCGCTGCTGCTTGCCGGGCTGCCGTCCGTGGCGTTCCTCGCGCAGTACGCGGGGCTGCTCGCCGAACGCTGGTATTTCTTCGCCGAGGCGAAGCACCCGCAGAACCTGTACTACCAGGCGATCTCCTGAGCTAGTACTTCCAGCCGTAGGCGATGCCCAGGGCGTCCTGGCTCATGCGCAGGTTGGCCTCGCCGCCGCCGAAGCCTGGAGGGGGGCCAGGCGGAATCGAGCCCTGGCCGCTTACAGTGCTCTCGAAGGCGTGCATGTACATGACGGTCAGCTCGCCATTGGTCCCCATCTTCCATGTGGCGCCCAGGGTAATGTGGTCTTCCACCACGCCGGGCGCGAGGATGTTGAAGAACGTCTGGCTCTGCGGGATCGGCTGGGCCAGCGTGACGTAACCGGCGCGCAGCGTGACGTTGGGGTTCAGCTCGTAGGTGACGCCGAGCTTGTACACCGTGGTGTTCTGCCAGCCGAAGCCCGGGCCGTTGGTTCCGCCCAATTGGCAGGCGCCGGCGAACAGGCAGTCCACCGGGTTGCCGACGGCCGGGATGTCCCCATAGTTGATGGCCACGATGTCACCGGCGATCGTCAGGGCGGGACTCGCCTTCCACGCGATGCCGACGCCGTAGTTCTCCGGGATGTCGAACTCCCCCTGGTTGGCGAACAGCCCCTTGTACATGTCGAATTTGCTCATGCTCGTCTTCGACTGGTAGGTGGCGCCCAGCGTCACGCTGGGCGAGACTTGTCCCATCCACCCGATGCGTACCCCATAGCCCGTGGAATCATCGTAGCCCCGGTTGGTGACGTTGCCCGGGCTCGAAGTGACAAACGGGTTGTCGAACGGCTGCAGGCCATTGGCTTCGAAGCGCTGGTAGGCCAGATTGAGCGAGACGCCGAACGCGTGGTTGCCGCTCTTCCACGCCAGCGTGGGAGCGATGAACAGCTGCATCAGGTCCACGCCGGCCTCGCCTGTGCCGCCGAAGCCGCCAAAGGGATTGGTCTTGTAGGTGGTGTTCATGCCGCCGTTGCCGTACACCGCGACGCCAAGCGACAGGTTCGGGTTCAGCATGCGGTTATAGCCGAATTCCGGGATGAGGAAGCTCGAGGTGCCGTTGCCGTCATAGGTGCCGTTGACGCCGGGAAAGATGTTGCCGGTGATTTCAGCGCCGCGGTCGGGCCTGAACCACTCCAGGCCCAGATCGAGGCGATTGCCGACCCAAGCCATCCCGGCGGGATTGGACGCCGCCGCGAGCGCGTCCTGCGGCAGCGCGATGCCGACGCCACCCGTCGCTTTGGACTTCATGCCGTAGCCGTGCGCGAAATAGCCGGTGGTGGCGAGCGCCGCGCACGGCGCGAGTGCCAGGGCGGTCGCCGCGGCGAGCAGGATTTTTCTCATGGGGTCTCCCTTAGATGAAAAGGCTCACGTCCGCATCGCGCGCCATCGGCAGGAAGGTCGCGGCGCCGCAGTAATCCTTCACTTCGACGATGAAATCCTCTCGTGCGAAGCCGAACAGGTCCACGGTCATCTGGCAGCCGATCAGGTTGACGCCGCCCTCGATGCACGCCGCGCGCAGCTCCTCGATGCTCGCCACGCCCTTGTTGTGGATGGTCTGCTTCATCAGCATCGTGGCCATGCTCTCGAAGCCCGGCACGACGCCCTGCACCGCGTTGGGGATGTTCCAGTTGATGTGCTTGAACCAGTCCGGACCGAAGGGCATCTTCATTGGCATGCCCGGGTTGCCGAGCGGGCTCACCTTGAGGAAGCCCAGGTCCTTCTTCAGCAGGTTGAGGCCGTAGAAGGTGAAGAACATCGACACGTTCCAGCCCAGCGCGGACGCAGTCGAGGCAAGGATGAAGGGCGGGTACGCCCAGTCGAGCGTGCCCTTGGTGGCGATGATGGTGAGCGAGGGCGTGCGCTTCTCGCGCAGCTCGGCGAGCTTCTTCGGCAGCAGCGCATCCAGGCGCTCGTTGATCAGGCGGTCCAGGTCGGTCGGGTCGGACATGAGCGGCTCCTTGGGTGAACGTAATACTCCGTGGGAGTATGCGCCAACTGTTTCCTCTGATGGGGGCAGGCGAAATCCCTTATGCGGCAACGCACCATGGGGGAGGCTGGCCTGCACATACCCTGCGGTGTATATTCCCCCCATGAGCGAACCCGTGATGCATGATCCGGAAGCGAAGAGGGCGATGGACGCGCGCCTCGCGCGCATCGAAGGCCAGGTGCGCGCAGTGCGGCGCATGATCGGCGAGGACGAGGCCTGCGAGGACATCGCGCAGCAGCTCGCCGCCGCGCGCAAGGCGCTCGACCGCGCCTTCTTCGAGATGGTGTCCTGCATGATCCGCGAGGAGACGCCCGCCGGCCGCGAGCGCGTGGCCGAACTGCTGGTGCGCTTCGGCTAGACGATTTCGAGAGGAACGACGATGAACTTCGACAAGGAACTCGACGCCCGCGGGCTCAACTGCCCGCTCCCCATCCTGCGCGCGAAAAAGGCGCTCAACGACATGCACTCCGGGCAGGTGCTCAAGATCGTCGCCACCGACCCGGGCGCGGTGAAGGACTTCCAGGCGTTCGCCAAGCAGACCGGCAACGACCTGCTGTCGAGCGCGGAGGCGCAGAAGGAATTCACCTTCTTCCTGAAGCGCAAGTGACCTGGCTCGAACGGCTCGGGGCGATCGAAGCCCTGGAGGACGCCCCCCTCGACGCGGGGCTGGTCGCCGAGTTCGAGCGCGCGGCGCCCCCCGGGTCACTATCCGCCGGCCGCGACATCCGCTTTTCCACCCCGACCTTCAGGGCCTACTCCAGCTGCGAGCTGGAAGGCTGCGGCAAGAACAGCTTTCCCGCGTTCTCGGTGACCGCCGCGGGGTGCGCGCTGATGTGCGACCACTGCCAGGCGAAGATCCTCGAGCCGATGCTGCCGGCCACGAGTCCCGAGATGCTCGAGCGCAAGGTGCGCGACCTTGTCGCCGCGCAGGACCTGCAGGGGTTCCTGCTCTCCGGGGGCTCGAACAGGAAAAACGAAATTCGCTACGAGCGCTACCTCCCGGTGATCGAGCGCCTGAAGCGCGACCACCCGCACCTGAAGATCGCAATCCACTCGGCGCTGCTCGACGCGCCGCGCGCGCGGGCGATGGCGGACGCGGGTGTGGACACCGCGATGATGGACGTCATCGGCGCGCAGGACACCATCGAGCAGGTCTACCACCTGCAACGCCCGGTGGCCGATTTCGAGGCCACGCTCGAGGCGCTGTGCGCGACCTCGATGCAAGTGGTGCCGCACATCGTGATCGGCCTGCACTACGGGCGCATCCTCGGCGAGCCGGCGGCGCTCGACATCGTCGCCCGCCACCGCGTGCACTCGCTGGTGCTGGTCGTGATCATGCCCTTCTACGCCAGGCCCGGCACCTTCGCCACGCCGGACACTTCCGACATCGGCCGCGTGTTCCTCGAGGCGCGCCGACGCATTCCCGACCAGCAGGTGCTGCTCGGCTGCGCGCGCCCGCCGGGGATGCACCGGCGCGTGACCGACGCCTATGCGGTGATGGCGGGCCTCGACGGCATCGCGTTCCCGGCCGACGGCGCGGTCGCGGTGGCCGAGGCCATCGGCCGACCGGCGGCGCAGCAGCACGCTTGTTGCTCGATGAAAGCGGGCCGCACCATCAAGTTGCACCCGCGGACGGCGGTCGCCGCCTGATGGAA
The DNA here is from genome assembly GCA_031391655.1 of Betaproteobacteria bacterium. Lineage (GTDB taxonomy): Bacteria > Pseudomonadota > Gammaproteobacteria > Burkholderiales > SG8-39 > JAABQT01. The sequence goes on along the minus strand of JANMUO010000380.1, from coordinate 20,960 downwards.
ACCGCCGACGTCCTCGTCCTCGGCCTGGGCCCCGCCGGCGCGAGCGCAGCGGCGGAGGCGGCGATGCGCGGCTGCAAGGTCGTCGCGCTCGATCGCAGGCGCGTGCCAGGCGTGCCGGTGCAGTGCGCGGAGTTCGTGCCTGCGCTGATCGCAGCGGACGTGGCGGGTGCGGTGCGCCAGCGCATCGAGGCGATGGCGACTTTCGTCGAGGACGGCGCCGCCGACCTGCAGCCGAACTTCCCCGGTCACATGCTGGATCGCGCGGCGTTCGACGCGGCACTGGTCGCGAAAGCCGCAGGCGCCGGCGTGCAGTTGCGCCTCGGCGCCCTTGTCGGGAGGGTCAGTCGCGAGGGCGTGGTCGAGCTGGGCGACGGCACGACGCTGCACGCGCGCGTCATCATCGGCGCGGACGGCCCGCGCTCGCACGCCGGCAAGGCGATCGGGAGCGTCAACAGGGAACTGGTGGAGACGCGGCAGGTCGCCGTGCCGCTCAAGCGCCCGCATGCCGCGACCGACATCTTCCTGTCGGCCGACATTCCCGGCGGCTACGGCTGGCTGTTTCCCAAGGGCGGCGTCGCCAACCTTGGCGCGGGCGTCAGCCCGCAGTACAAGGCGCGCCTGAAGTCCATCGTCGCGAAGCTGCATGCGCAATTGCGCGATCGCGTGGGCGAGGAGGTCCTCTCCCACACTGGTGGCGCTATACCGGTGGGCGGCATGGTGCAGCCCTGGGGGCGCCTAGGCGACTCGCTCGTGCTGCTCGCGGGCGACGCAGCCGGCCTCGCCAACCCGGTAACGGGCGCCGGCATCGCCGCCGCGGTGCAGTCCGGGCGCCTTGCCGGCGAGGCCGCGGCGCGCGGGGCGCCCGAGCGCTACCAGGAAGAGCTTGAGGACCTGTTCGGCGCCTCGCTGGATCGCGCCCTGCGTCGCCGGCGCGAACTGCTGGAGAGAGTCCCGACCAAGGCGGCGTTGCGCCGCGGCTGGATCGCCTACGCGGAGTACTGGCAGTGAGCTGCTTCGAGCACACCGAGCCGATGGCGCCGCGTGCGCCAGGCGTCACGCCCATCGAGTTCAAGAACGGTGCGCGCGTGAAGGCGAACGACGTGCCGCCGCAGGGCGTCTACCGGCCCAACGACAACATCCTCACGCCCAACATGCGCTCGCCGGAATACGTGCAGATGTCCACGGCGGCGGCGATCACGCTGGGCATCATGGGAGGGCGCATGCACCGCACCTCCTGTACGAGGTGCCTCAACCTCCTGCTCACCTATCCCGAAGGCTGCCGCGCCAACTGCGCCTACTGCGGCCTGGCGCGCCACCGCGAAGCGGAGCGCGACTATGCCGACCGCAACTTCATCCGCGTGGACTGGCCGGCGGTGCCGCTCGCGCAGACCATCGGCATCGTGGCGAAGGACGTCGCGGGCAGCGCGTTCCACCGCATGTGCATCTCGATGATCACGCATCCGAGGTCGGACGAGGACACGCGCACCGTTCTGAAAGCCTGGACCGACCGCATCGATCCGGGCGCCATCCCCGTGTCGATCCTGTCCAACCCCACCACCATGACGCGCGACGATGTGGCGACGCTCAAAGACCTCGGCGCCGACATCTTCACGGTGGCGCTGGATGCGGCAACCCCCGCGATCTTCGATCGCACACGCGGCAAGGGCGTGCAGTCGCCGCATACCTGGGCGCACTACTGGGAAATCCTGATGGCGGCGCGCGAGATCTTCGGCCCGCAGAAGTTCGGCGCGCACATCATCGTCGGCATGGGCGAGACCGAGGCCGACGTGCTAGGCCTCGTGCAGCGGCTGGTGGACCTCGGCGGCCACAGCCACATGTTCTGCTTCTTCCCCGAGAAGGGCTCGCTCATGGACCACCTGCCTGCGACGCCGCGCGACCAGTGGCGCCGGGTGCAGCTCGCGCGCTACCTCATCGACTACCAGGGCGGCCGGGTGGAGAACATGAAGTTCGACGCGGCCGGACGCGTCGTGGGCTACGGCATTGCGCAGTCCGAGCTTGACGCCATCGTCGGCGAGGGCGTGGCCTTCCGCACCTCGGGCTGCCCGGGCAAGTTCCGCGACGACATTTCGGCCTGCGACCGTCCCTACGGTGATTCGCCGCCCTCGAACATCGCCAGCTATCCCTTCCAGCCTGACGGCAACGACCTGAAGAAGATCCGGCGCCAGCTGCGCATCGTCGAAAGCGCGTGACGCTCCAGGTCGTCCAGCACACCTCCGCGGAGTTCCTCGGCCTGATGGAGGACCACCTGGAGGGGAGGAACATCCGGTTCCGCTACTGCCGGCCGTTCACGGGCAAAGGCTCGCTGCCGAAGCCGGCGGAGCTCGACCAGGGACTGGTCCTGCTCGGGGGCGGACCCTGGGGTAGCGCGGGAACGCGCGATGTGCCGACGATCGAGCCGGAAGTGGCGCTGGCGCGCGCGGCACTCGAATCGAAGACCCCGGTCCTGGGCATCGGCTTGGGCGCGCAGATCCTCGCCATCGCCGCGGGCGGAAAGTCCGAGTCCACGGGCCTCGAGTTCTCCGTGGGCAAGGCGCGGCGAACGAGCGACAAGGCCCTGGGCGGATACCTGCCTGCGGAGTACCCGCTCGCGATTTACATGCGCGATTGGCCGCTGCCGCCGCCCGGGTCGCAAGTGCTCGCTCACGACGAGAAAGGCCGCGCGGCGCTCTGGCAGATCGGCAGCAATTCCCTCGGCTTTGCCGGGCACCCCGGCCTGAAAGTCGCCATGGTCGAGGACCTGATCATGGAGTTCGAGGAAACGCCGGGGAACATCGAGGCCGGACTCGCGCAACTCCGGCTTGTGCAACGCAGCATCGACGACGCATTGGTTCCGCTTATGACCGGCCTGGTGCAAATGATGGGATGGATGCGTTGAAGTTTAGAGTTTACTAATATATTCTGGCGCCATGGCGAAAAAACTCGTGATCGTGATGGCCAACACCGATCCCCGCAACGGCGAGGAGCTCGGCGCGCCGATCTTCCAGGCCTCCGTCGCCGCGGCGATGGACTACGAGGTGGACGTGATCTGCACCGCCACCGCCGGCTGCCTCATGAAGAAAGGCGTCGCCGAGAAGCTGTTCGTCAAGCAGGGCTCGCCCAAGTCGGTATACGACTTCATCAAGGACGCGCACGAGGCGGGCGTCAAGTTCTACTGCTGCTCGCCCAACCTCGATCTCTTCGACATGAAGGTCGAAGACCTGATCCCCGAGTGCTCGGGCATCGTCGGCGGCGCGCACCTCATCGAAGAGGTGATGGAAGGCGACTGCAAGGTGATGACCTACTGACATGTCGCACGCGGACACCACCCGTGTGCAGACGGTCATCGGCGACCCCGTGTCCGCGGGCGCACCGCTGCCGCGCGCCAAGCTCGAGGAGATCTTCGCCGACATCCAGTCGGACCTGCGCTTCGACCACGAGCTGAACGGGTGCCTCAACTGCGGCATCTGCACCGCCACCTGCCCGGCAGCGCACTACTACGATTTCAGCCCGCGCGAGATCGTGCAGCTCCTGTGGACCGAAAATCTCGAGGGCATCTACGACGCGATGCAGGAGAAGATCTGGGCCTGCGCGCAGTGCTACACCTGCGCGGCGCGCTGCCCCTTCGGCAATTCGCCCGGCGGCCTCATCATGCTGATGCGCGAGACCGCCATCAAGCACCAGATGGAGTCGGCGAAGAACGTGCTGCGGCCCTTCAGCCGCGTCATGCTGAAACTGATTTCCACCGGCAACCAGCTCTCGCCGGACATGATCAACAAGGAGCACTTCGCCGACTGGGGCCCGAACATCTCCAAGGTGGACGCGCCGCTCAAGCTCCTGCGCAAGGCGATCCCGATGCCGACGCTGAATACAACCGCAACGGCGTGGGAAGTGAACCTGAAGACCTCGGTGGAGCTCTACACCATCTGGGAAATGACCGGGGTGTTGAAGCAGCTCGAAGGCATCGACGAGAACCTGTTCGACGTCATCACCGACATCATGGACGAGAAGCGCGAGGACTGGAAAGACTTCCTCGCCGAGCAAGAGGAGGCGAAAAATGACTGAGCGATTCACGGGCCACGGCGCCGAATGGCGCGATGCCAACCTCACCCCGACCGAGGCGAAGGTCGCCACGTCGTGGGTCGAGCTGAAGATCGACAAGCGCTCCATGCTCACGCAGAAGGACCGCGTCGAGGACATCCGGGACGCGATGTGGGACCTGGAGCGCGACGGCGAAATCGTCGTGCACCGCGTCTCCGACGAGCACCAGCCGGTGATGGTGAAGACGCTGTACGGCTGGGACAAGAAGATCCCGACCCAGCGCCTCTGGCACCACAAGTCCTGCGGCCAGTGCGGCAACATCCCGGGCTACCCGGCGTCGCTGCTGTGGCTCATGAACAGGATGGACATCGAGTACCTCGACGAGACCGACCAGACCTCCTGCACGGCGTGGAACTACCACGGCTCGGGCATCGGCAACCTCGAGAGCCTGGCCGCCGTGTTCCTGCGCAACTTCCACCAGGCCTACGTGGCGGCGAAGGCGCAGGGGCTGCCCGAGTCCTACTACTACCCGCTGGTGCACTGCGGCACCTCCTTCGGCAACTACAAGGAGGTGCGGGGCTATCTCATCCGCTCGGCCAAGCTGCGCGAGAGCGTGAAGAAGATCCTCGGGCGGCTCGGCCGCCTGGTGGACGGCAAGCTCCTGATCCCGGAGGAAGTGGTGCACTACTCCGAGTGGCTGCACGTGATGCGCGAGCGCATTGCCGGCATGCGCGAGCTCGACTGCAGCCAGGTGCGCGCCACCATCCACCCGGCCTGCCACGTCTACAAAATGGTGCCGGAGGACGCGATCTACGACGACACCATCAACGGCGGCAACCGCCTGGCGGTGTCCACCGGCATCATGCAGGCGCTCGGCGCGCAGGTGATCGACTACTCCACCTGGTACGACTGCTGCGGCTTCGGCTTTCGCCACATCATCTCGGAGCGCGAGTTCACCCGGTCGTTTGCCATCGACCGCAAGATCCGCGTGGCGGTGGAGGAAGCGAGGGCGGATGTGATGATCGGCCACGACACCGGCTGCATCACCACGCTGGACAAGAACCAGTGGATCAGCAAGTCGGGGGCGCGGCCCGTGGAACTCGCGGTGCTCGCCGACTGCCAGTTCGCGGCGCTCGCCTGCGGCGCGCATCCGTACAAGATCGTGCAGTCGCACTGGCACGCCTCGCCCACCGAGACGCTGATGGAGAAGCTGGGCATCGACTGGGAGGCGAAGAAGCTCGAGTTCGTCGCCTACCTGGAGCAAATCAAGGAAGGCAAGCAGGAGAACCTGTACGACCCGCGCCGCATGATCACCTCCGGGCCGGGCTACATCCCGATCAAGGCCGCGCCATGAGCAAGCCGGTCCTCGTCGTGGGCGCCGGGCCCTCGGGCCTCGCCGCCGCGCACGCCCTGGCGAGCGCGGGGCAGCGCGTGGTGCTGGTCGACAAGGAAGCGAGGCTCGGCGGCGCACCGATCATTTCGGGCTACGCCAAGCTGGTGCCCTCCGGCGAGTGGGCGCGCGACGCGATCGGCGGCATGGTGAAGCGCGTCGAGGGCAGTTCCCTGGTGAGCGTGAAGACGGGTTCCAGGGTCGAGAAGTTCGACGGCGAGCCCGGAGATTTCAGGGCCGTCCTGTCGGATGGCTCGAGCGTCGAAGCCGGTGCGGCGATCCTGTGCACGGGTTTCACGCACTTCGACTCGGTGAACAAGCCCGAGTGGGGCTTCGGCACCTTCCCCGACGTGGTCACCACCACGCAGGTCGAGCAGATGATCTCCTCGGGCAAGGGTGTGCGCTGTCCTTCGGACGGGAGGAAGCCGCAGCGCGTGGCGATCCTGCTGTGCGTCGGTTCGCGCGACCGCCAGATTGGCCGCGAGTGGTGCTCCAAGATCTGCTGCACGGTGTCCTGCAACATCGCCATGGAAATCCGCGAGGAACTGCCGGACTGCCACGTGTACATCTACTACATGGACATCCGCACCTACGGCCTGAACGAGACCTACTACTGGAAGAGCCAGGAGGAGTTCAAGGTCAAGTACATCAAGGCGCGCATCGCGGAGGTCACCTCCGACGGCCACAAGCTCATCGTCAAGGGCGAGGACACGCTGGTGAAGCGCCCGATCACCATCCCGTTCGACATGGTGGTGCACGCCATCGGCATGGACCCGAACGTGGAGAACAAGTCGATCGCCGGCGTGTTCGGCGTGAAGCTGCAGGAGCATGGCCACATCGCCAAGGGAAATGCCTACGGGTCGCTGGGCGAGACCTCGCGGCCGGGCGTGTTCGTCGCCGGCGCGGCCACCGGGCCGGAAACCATCGACGACTCGATCGCGCAGGGCAACGCGGCGGCGATGTCGGCCTTCGCGCTCGTGAACCGCAAGAGCGCTGTCGCGGCGTGAAGACGGCACTCGCACCGCGCCCGCAGCTCGAGCTCTCGGGCCCGAAGCTGCGCCTGTCCTTCGAGGGGCTGCTGGCGCGCGCCGAGGAACAGGGCGGCGTCGAGGCCTTCGTCGCGGCGCTGAAGGCGAAGTCGGCGCTGTTCCGCGAAGCGCTGCACGGGGACCTGGAGCTGAAGGCGTTCCGCACGCTGTGCGCGCACATGGCGACCGTGCGGCGCCGGATCGGGCGTCATGCGGAGCCGGATTCGTTTGCCGATCTGAAAGTGAAGATCGGGATGCTCCTTGCAAAGGCCGAGGACACCACGACAACCGATGCACGCATGGCGCAGTTCTGCGCTGCGTTCCCGCAGGACCGCGACCACCGCTGGGTGCGCGACCTGGCGGCGGAGATCCTGCACAACGTGGATCCCGAGCGCTACCCGCTGATGGCGCGCTGGGTGTGGGACGCGCGCGCCAATACGGGCGTGATCCGCGAGATCTGGCACGGCGAGAACGTGGACAGCATGACGATCCCGGCCGGCGACGGCTACGCCACCTTCCTCATGCTGCGCGAGGAGCTGTCGGCCTACCTCACGCAGAACGGCGTGTTCCGCGACGTGCCCTGGTACGTGGACGTGCTCACCGCGCAGGTGTACGCGGAGTACATCGGCGAGCGCGGCGGCACCTACCTGCGCACCGACTTCGCCACGCCTGAGGACCCGATGCTGCACACGCGCCGCATCCTGGGGCTGGACGGGGTGGACGCCGCCGGCAGGACGCGCCTCAAGGCGCCTGACGGGGTCGCCGAGATCGTGGGCGGAGGCTGAGATGGCGATCCACGAAAAGTCGCTGATCCGGCCGGAGAACCTGAAGACGCACGAGAACCTCTTCGTCGACGGGGTGGACGTGTCCGGCCACTGGAGCACCTTCATCCAGTCGCGCGTGGTCACCGACTACAACGAGGCGCTCGAGGAAGAGATCGCGGCACTCCCGGGCGGCGAGCACATCCACCGCTGCTGGCAGTGCGGCTCGTGCACCAACTCGTGCACCGTGAACGCGTTGAACCCGGACTTCAACCCGCGCTACTGGATCTACCTCATCCGCATGGGCATGACCTCCGAGCTCCTGCGCGACAAGGACATCATCTGGCAGTGCGTGTCGTGCAACAAGTGCACCTACGCCTGCCCGCGCGATGTCTATCCCGAGGGCGTGATGAAGGCCACCGCCCACTGGCTGGAGCTGCAGGGGCACACGCCGAAATCCAAGTCGACCCTGTTCGACGAGGAGTTCACCGCGCAGGTGGTGGCCACCGGCAAGATCGAGGAGGGCCGCATTATCCGCAACTTCTTCGCGAAGACGGGCCAGCCGCTCCTGCAGGACTGGCTGGTGGAAATGGCGAAGCGCGTGGCGCGGCGGCTGCCTTTCAAGCAGGGCCTGATGCTGGGCTGGGCGGCGCTGTTCAAGCCGCGCACGCGCAGGTGGGCGAAGGCCTCCGCTGCCATCACCGAGTACGTCCACGAACAGGAAGCCAAGCACAGAAAGGCGCTCCACCTTGAGTAAATACCAGAAAGTGGCGTACTACCCCGGCTGTGCGCTCGAAGGCACCGGCCACGCCTACAACAGTTCCACCAAGGCCGTGGGCAAGGCGCTGGGGCTGGAGCTGGACGAGGTGAAGGACTGGAACTGCTGCGGGGCGATGGAAGTGAAGAACGTCGACCCCAAGGTGCAGACCTACCTCTCCTCGCGCGTGATGTCGATCGCCGCCAACGAGATGAAGGCCAAGGTGGTGATGGCGCCCTGCAACGGCTGCTACCACAACCTGAAGAAGGCCGAGTACGACCTTGCGAACGACGCGGCTTCGCGCGCGACCGTGGACCGGATCTCGAAGAAGGCCGGCCACGAGACCTACCAGGCCGGGCAGCTCGAGACCATCCACGCCCTGGACTGGATCAAGGACGGCGTCGGCGAAGAGGAGTTGAAGCGCCGGCTGACAGGATCGCTGAAGGGCCTGAAGGTCGCCAACTACTACGGCTGCATGTACACGCGGCCGCGCCACATCTTCCCGGAGAAGGACCAGGGGCAGGGGAGCGAATCCACCTCGCAGCCGCATTTCATGGACGACCTCCTTGCCGTTGCCGGCGCGGAGAACGTGGACTTTCCGCTGAAGACCGCCTGCTGCGGCGGTGCGCACACGCTTTCGGACAGCGACACCTCCACCAGGCTCGTGCTCAACATCCTCGAGGCGGCCGAGGCCGCGGGCGCAGAGGTCATCGCCACGGAGTGCCCGACCTGCCATTCGGGCCTGGAGATGCACCAGGTGCGCGCCGAGAAGGTGCTGGGCAGGAAGACGACGGTGAAGATGCTCTACTTCACGCAGCTCCTGGGGGTCGCGCTCGGCGTGGGCCCGAGGAAGCTCGGCGTGCACGAGAACGTCTCGGACGGCCTCGCCTTGCTCAAGGAAAAGGGCATCGCGTGAGGGACGACCTGCTGGCCCGCGCGGAAGCCGTACTCGAGGAATGGGTGCGCGCGCACGGCGGAGAACCGACGCAGGAGCGCGTGGAGACCTTTCGCCTCCTTGCACTGCATCGCCAGGGAGCGCGCGGCGTGCCCAGCTTCAACGCCTGCCGCGAGACCTGCCGGGAGGTTGCCTACCACTACAATCTGCTCGGGAACGAGGCGAACGGACGCACGCGGCAGATGATGGAAATGCTGGTGACCCACCTCGAGCTGTTCGTCCGGGGCAAGATGCAGGTCGAGGGCCTGGGCGATTTCTGCTGCGCTTCCCGCCCTGTGCGCAACAATGAGGAAAGAATCGATGGCTAACGTACGCGGCTGCAATCTTCCCGACGACCTGCTCTACGACGTCGAGAACCACATCTGGTACCAGGAGACCGGCGACGGCAACGTCAAGCTCGGCATGACCGCGGTGGCCACCGCGATGGCCGGGCAGCTGGTGGCGTTCACGCCGAAGAAGGCCGGCCGCTCGGTGGAAGCCGGCAAGTCCTGCGCCACGGTGGAGTCGGGCAAGTGGGTCGGCCCGGCGAAATCGGCCTTCGAAGCCTCGGTGGTGTCGGTGAACGAGGAACTGGCGGGCAAGCCCGCGCTCGCCAACGAGGATCCCTACGGCGCGGGCTGGCTGGTGATCCTGAAGCCCGCGGACTGGGCGGCCGCGAAGGCGACGCTGACGCCCGGCGCGCAGGTGGCCGCGAAGTACGAAGCGAAGATGGCCGCCGACAATTTCAAGGGCTGCGCATGAGCCGGGCCGAGGCGGTCGCGGACATGAACATGGCGGAGCTGCAGTCGCGCGCGCTGCGCGCGGCGGGATTGCTCAAGGCGATGGCCAATCCGGTGCGGCTGATGGTGCTTTGCCAGCTCGCCGAGGGCGAGAAATCGGTGGGCGAGCTCGAGAAGGTGGCGGACGTCAGCCAGTCGGCGCTGTCGCAGCACCTCGCGCTGCTGCGCGAGCGGGGCCTGGTCAGGAACCGGCGTGCGGGGCAGTCCATTTTCTATTCGCTCGACGGCCCGGAAGCGCCGGCGCTGCTCGCCGCGCTCTACGAGGTGTACTGCCGCAATGTGGGCAGGGTGCGCAAGGCCCGCGCCTAGTCCGCGGGCCTGGGCACCGGCGTGGACAGGCATCCCAGCAGCCGCTCCAGCCTCACGCGGTGCAACGTTTCCCAATGCAGCGCGATGCGCGCCTCGTCCTTCGCATGTACAGCACGCAGGAATGCTTCCAGCGGTTCGCGCAATTCCGCGGTGCGCGCATCGCCGGGCGTCCAGCCGATGCGCATGCCCGCCTTGACGAACGTATCGGCGTCCCCGGCAAGCGTGCCGAGCCTGCGCAGCCGCGCGAGGTCCTCGCGCAGCAGCTGCGCCTGGAACAGGCTCTGTTCGCCGGCCAGCCGGCGCTCCAGTTCTTCGATCAGCCGCACGACTCCATTCTATAGGCGCTCGCCATGAACGAAGCCAATCCCGCCGCGCTGGTGCCCTGGGTCACGGGCGGCGCGTTCGCCCTTGCCTTTGTCTTCGGGGCGGTCGGCAACCGGACCAACTTCTGCACCATGGGCGCGGTGTCCGACTGGGTCAACATGGGAGACCTGAACCGCATGCGCATGTGGCTGCTCGCCATCGCAGTGGCGCTCCTCGGCTCGAGCGCGCTGCAGCTCGCGGGCCTGGTGGACTTCGCCAAGTCCATCTATCCGGGATCGAACTTCACGTGGCTGTCGTACCTCGTCGGCGGTATCCTCTTCGGCGTCGGCATGACGCTCGGCTCGGGCTGCGGCTCCAAGACCCTGATCCGCATCGGCGCCGGGAACCTCAAGTCGCTGGTGGTGTACGTGTTCCTCGGCATCGCCGCATACATGACGCTGCGGGGCGTGTTCGGTGCGTTTCGCGTCGGCGTGCTGGAGCGGGCGGCGGTGAACTTCGGCACGGGGCAGGACCTGCCTTCGCTGCTCGGCGTGCATCGCGCAATCCTCGCGGCGGCGATCGGCGGTGCCTTGCTGGTCTACGTCTACCTGAGCAAGGAGTTCCGCGCGAACTTCGATTACACGCTGGGCGGGGTGGTGACGGGCCTGGTGGTGGTCGGCGGCTGGTACGTGAGCGGCGTGGTCGGCTACGTAGAGGAACACCCGGAGACGCTGCAGGAGGCGTTCCTCGCCACCAACACCGGGCGCATGGAGTCGTTTTCCTTCGTCTCGCCCTTGGCCTACACGCTCGAGTACCTGATGTTCTGGACTGACAAGTCGAAGCTCATCACTTACGGCATTGCGTCGGCCTTCGGCGTGATCGCGGGCTCGGCGGCCTACGCGCTCGCCACGCGGACGTTTCGCTGGGAAGGATTCCGCGACGCCGAGGACACGGCCAACCACATGGTGGGCGGGGTCCTGATGGGCTTCGGCGGCATCACCGCGCTGGGCTGCACCATCGGCCAGGCGATCACCGGCATCTCGACGCTGGCGCTCGGCTCGTTCCTCACCTTCGCCGCCATCGTCGCCGGATCCGCGGTCACGATGAAGTACCAGTACTGGCGCGCGGGCGGCTAGCGAGCGCCGCGCGCACCAGGCGGATCGAGGCGGCCAGCACCTCGTTTCGCGCCTGGTGCACGGGATAGTGACCGCTGCCGGCGATGCGCAGGCGCTCCACGCGGCCGGGCAGCAGGGCTTCCAGCGCGTCCAGCTGCGCCGCCGTGAAGAACTCGTCGTCCTCGCCCTGGATCGCGAGCACCGGGCAGCGCACGCGCGACACGTACGGCTCCAATCCCCAGCTTTCGCCCGGCGCCATGGCGGTCCACACCTCCACCAGGCGCCCGAACAGCGCTTCGGTGTTCGCGCCGTGGTGGCGGCGCAGGCGCGCCTTCAGGTCGCCCTCCCCGTAGTCCCGGATCTGTTCGCGGATCTGCGCCAGCGTGCGTTCCTCGACAAAGAGGTGCGGCGACATCGCGATCACGCCGCGCACGAGCTCCGGGTGCGCGCCGGCGCAGGCGAGCGCGATGGACGCGCCATCGGACTGGCCGATGAGGATCGCCTCGCGCACGCCGGCCTGCGCCAGCACCTCGGGCAGGGCCTCGAGCGCCTCCCGCAGCAGGTAGTCGCGTCCATGGGGAGGCGCGAGAGGCTCGGAGTCGCCAGAGCCCCGGCGATCGTAGGCGAGCGACCCGCATCCGGTGGCCCTGGCCAGCTGGTCGGGAAAATCGCGCCACAAGCGCACGCTGCCCAGGGCATCGTGCAGGAACACGAGCGTTGGCGCGGCTTCCGGTGGCGGGCCGCGCCAGTGGCCGCGCAGGCGATGGCCGGATGTCATGAACGTCCTCTGTGCAATCGCCTGTTCCAGCGCTTCGCGAAAGTCGAGCGGGGACAGGCCCGGCATCTCGACCGGCTGCGAAGCGAAGAATCCAGCCACAGCCTCGCCGGCCTCGCCGGCCGCGAGGCCTCGCAGCCGCGCCTCGAGGTCAAGAACGGCGCGGGACGGGCTGAGGAAGAAATCGCCGGTGAAGAGGATCTCGCGGATCCGGTCCCGTTCCAGGCGCAGGTCGGCACGGATGCTGCCGCCGCGGCGCACGAGCGTCGCCGAGGCGAGCGGCGCACTATCCACGGGCGCGTCGAGCGATTGCACGAATTCCTCGGTGCCGTACTGCTCCTCCCGCAGGCGAGCGGCAAGGCGTTCCTCTTCCGCGCTGGGCGCGCCCCACTGCGGTTCGAGTCCGAGGTGCTCGCGAAAACCCTCCAGCAACGCCGCCTGGATCTCCCCGGCCGGCGGCACGCGGCCCAGCAGCTCCTTCAGGGACACCACGCGGCGCCGCGCGTCCTCCAGGTCGCGGCGGGCAAGCTTCTCCACCGGAATGCGCAACGCCTCGAACATGCGCCCGGGGTCGAACTCCACCAGCAGCGTGCCCTGGAAGAACAGCGTGTCGCCGTCGAACACGCCGCCGGTGCCGCTGATTTTGCGGCCTTCGACCTCGATGTCGTTCCTCGGGCGGAACTCGGCCGGCACGCCCAGGCGCCTGAGGCCCGCTGCCGCCGCGCCGCAGATGCGGGCCGCCGCCGACGCAAGGTCCGCGCCGAGCGCGCGGCGCGCCAGCACCAGTTCCCAGCACAACTGGCCCTCGTCGAGGTACAGGCCGCCGCCGCCGGTGATGCGCCGCCCGACCTCGATGCCCTGGCGCGCGCAGTACTCCAGCCGTACCTCGTGCGAGAGCATCTGGTGCAGGCCGACGAGCGCGCACGGCCGGAAGCGGAGGAACCGGATGGTTTGCGGGCTGTGCCCGGCGTTGCGCGATTCGATCAGCGCCTGGTCGAAGGCGACGTTCTCGCGCCCGCCGCGCAGCCCGGTGTCGATGACGCGGATTGGTTTGGCCATGCCGGAATCGTAGAATAGGGCATATGCGGCGCGCCCTGCTGTTCCTGTGCCTTGCTTTCCTGCCGCCCGCGGCCGCGGCCGAGGCGACCTTCGCGCTGAAAGTCCTCACCCCCGAGACTGCGCTCAAGGCGGCGCAGGCGGCGCTGAAGAAATGCCGCGACGGCGGATTCCAGGCCACCGTGGGGATCACCGACCGCATGGGCGTGACGCAGGTATTGCTGCGCGACCGCTTTGCCGGTCCGCACACCGTGGAGATGGCGCGAGCCAAGGCCTGGACTGCAGTGAGTTTCCGCACCAACACCACGGCGCTTGCCGAGGCGACGCAGGCCGGCCGCCCGCAGAGCGGCATCCGCCACCTGCCCGGCGTGGCCGCGGTCGGCGGCGGGCTGATGATCGAGGCGGGCGGGTCGCTGCTGGGCGCCATCGGGGTCTCGGGCGCGCCCGGTGGGAAAGAGGACGACGCCTGCGCGGCGGCAGGACTCGCGGCGATCCGCGACGACATCGAATTCTGAACCTGGAGAGGGAACCGGAGATGGACAAGGCCCTGCTATCCAAGACCGCCGCCGCCATGGTGGCGCGCGGCAAAGGCGTGCTCGCCGCCGACGAATCCAGCGGCACCTGCGAGAAGCGCTTCAAGTCGGTCGGCGTCGAATGCACCGAGGAGACGCGGCGCACCTACCGGGGGCTGCTGTTCACCACTCCCGGGGCGGAGCAGCACATTTCCGGCGTGATCCTGTTCGACGAGACCCTGCGCCAGAAGAACAACGAGGGCGTGCCGTTCCCCGAGTACATGGCGAAGAAGGGGATCCTGCCCGGCATCAAGGTGGACAAGGGCGCGATGGACCTCGCGCTGTGCCCCGGCGAGAAGGTGACCGAGGGCCTGGACGGACTGCGGCCGCGCCTCGCGGAGTTCTTCAAGCTCGGCGCGCGCTTTGCCAAGTGGCGCGCGGTGATCACCATTGGCGAGGCCATTCCCTCCCACGCCTGCATTTTCGCCAATGCGCACGCGCTGGCGCGCTACGCGGCGCTGTGCCAGGAGGCCTCCATCGTGCCGATGATCGAGCCCGAGGTGCTGCTCGACGGCAGCCACACGATCGAGCGCTGCGAGGAAGTCACCGAGGCCACGCTGCGCGCCACCTACGCGGCGATGGCGGCGCACCAGGTGTCCGTCGAGCACCTGATCCTGAAGACCAGCATGGTGGTGTCGGGGAAGGACTGTGCGCGCCAGGCGGGCGTGGACGAAGTCGCCGAGCGCACCGTGCGCGTGCTCAAGAGGACGGTGCCTGCGGCGCAACCCGGGGTCGTGTTCCTCTCCGGCGGCCAGTCGGACGAGTCCGCCACTGCGCACCTGAACGCCATGGCCGCAATGCCGGGCCTGCCCTGGCCGCTGACCTTTTCCTACTCGCGCGCGCTGCAGAACTCCGCACTCAAGACCTGGCGCGGCCAGGCGGGCAACGCCGCCGCGGCGCAGAAGGCCTTTCACCACCGCGCGCGCATGAACGGCCTCGCGGCGCAGGGCAAGTGGAAGGCAGCGCTGGAAAAGCACGCCGCATGAAGCCGCTGTTCGAATCTTCCCTGAAGAGCCTGCCGCGCCTGGGCCGCGGCAAGGTGCGCGACATCTACGCCGTGGGCGACGACAAGATGCTGATCGTCACCAGCGACCGGCTATCCGCCTTCGACGTGATCCTGCCCGACCCGATTCCGCAAAAGGGGCGGGTGTTGAACGAGATGGCCAATTTCTGGTTCGGCAAGCTCGGCCACATCGTGCCCAACCAGCTGACCGGCATCGACCCGGAGAGCGTGGTGTCGGGCGAGGAGGAGCAGGCACAGGTGAAAGGCCGCTCGGTGGTGGTGAAGAAACTGAAACCCCTGCCCATCGAGGCGGTGGTGCGCGGCTACCTCATCGGCTCGGGCTGGAAGGATTACCAGCGCACCGGCAAGGTCTGCGGCATCGAACTTGCCAAGGGCCTGCAGCAGGCGCAGAAGCTTCCCGCGCCGATCTTCACCCCGGCCACCAAGGCCGAGGAAGGCCACGACGAGAACATTTCCTTCGAGGAAGTGGTGAAGCTCGTCGGCGAGGAGATGGCCAACAAGGTGCGCGAGGTGTCGATCCGTCTTTACCGGGAAGCCTCCGACTACGCGGCCACCAGGGGCATCATCATCGCCGACACCAAGTTCGAATTCGGCACCGATGGCAAGGGCAACCTGATCCTCATCGATGAAGTGCTCACGGCGGATTCCTCGCGCTTCTGGCCCGCGGACACCTATCGCATCGGCACCAGCCCGCCGTCGTTCGACAAGCAGTACGTGCGCGACTACCTCGAGCTGCTCGACTGGAACAAGGCGCCGCCGGCGCCCAGGCTCCCGCCCGAGGTGATCGCCAAGACTTCGCAGAAATACCAGGAGGCGCTCGAGCGCCTCACCGGGAGGAAGCTCGCATGATCGGCATCGTGATGGGGTCGACTTCGGACTGGGAAACCATGAAGGCGGCGGCAAAGATGCTGGAGGAGTTCGGCGTTCCCTACGAGGCGAAGGCGATGTCGGCGCACCGCACGCCAAAGCAGGTCGCTGCCTGGTCCGAGGGCGCGCAGAAGAACGGCATGAAGGCAATCATTGCGGCGGCGGGCGGCGCGGCGCACCTGGCCGGCGTGGTGGCGGCGCACACGACGCTGCCGGTGCTCGGCGTGCCCATGCCTTCCAAGCACCTGCAGGGCCTCGATTCGCTGCTGTCCACCGTGCAGATGCCCAAGGGAATTCCCGTGGCGACCTTCGCCATCGGCGAGGCCGGCGCGGCGAACGCAGCGCTGTTCGCGGTCGCGATCCTCGCGCTGTCGGACAAGGCGATGGCGAAGAAGCTCGACGAGTTCCGCGCCAGGCAGACCGAGTCCGTCCTCAAGGCCGCGCCACTCAAGCTGTGAACCCCGGGGTCCAGCGCGCCGCGGAGATCCTCAGGCGCGGCGGGCTGGTCGCGTTTCCTACCGAAACCGTTTATGGGCTCGGCGCGGATGCATCGCGCCTGACGGCGGTCGCGCGCCTGTACCAGGTGAAGCGGCGCCCGCTGGACCATCCGGTCATCATCCACTTCGCCGACGCCGCCAGCGCATTTGCCTGGGCGAGGGACGTGTCTCCCGCGGCGCAGAAGCTCGCGGCGAAGTTCTGGCCCGGGCCACTCACCCTGATCCTGCGGAAATCGCCGAAAGTGGGCGGGCACGTCACCGGCGGGCAGGACACCATCGGCCTTCGCGTGCCTTCGCATCCGGTGGCGCAGGAGCTGCTGCGCGAATTCGGCGGCGGAATCGCCGCGCCCTCGGCGAACCGCTTCGGGCAGGTTTCGCCCACGACCGCCTCGCACGTGCACCAGGACCTGGAGGAAGACGTGGACCTGGTGCTCGATGGCGGGCCTAGCGAGGTGGGCATCGAGTCCACCATCGTGGATCTTTCCAGCGACAGGCCGGCGCTCCTTCGTCCCGGAAAAATTACCGCGGCGGAACTCGAGGCCGTACTCGGTTCTCCCGTGCTGGCGAAGCAAGCGGATTCCCCCCGCCACTCCGGCGGCCTCGAGCGCCACTACGCGCCCAGGACGCCGGCGCGCCTCGTGCCGACCCACGAATTCGACCGGGAGATCGCGAAGCTGAAGGACAAGGTCGCGGTGCTCGCATTTTCGCGGCCGGATGAGCGGGTGGACTACTGGCTGCGCATGCCCAGGGAACCCCAGGCGTATGCGCAGAAGCTCTATGCAGCGCTGAGGGAGTTGGACAGTGCGCATTGTGAGATGATCCTCATCGAAGCGCCGCCCGAGTCTCCGGAATGGGCTGGAGTGCGGGATCGGCTGGAGCGTGCGACCGGATGAAACGTCTTGTTGCCCTGTTGGTTGCGGTGCTGCTGGCGGGATGCGCCCACACCGGCGTGGCGATCAATTCCTCGGGCGCCGCAGCGGCGGGCACGACCACCGTCAGCGGGTCGGTCGCCGCCTCAGGCAGCGGCGCCGCCGCGTTTGTGCTGTTCGCGATCGCGGCCGTGGCAATCCACAGCACGGAATTAATAAGCCCGCCGCCCGAGCTCGACGACAGGCGCCGCGTCAATGAGCAGGATTGCTCGAAACCGATCAAGGATTGGTCTGCCAATCTGAAGTGCAAGTGAAGAAAGGAGGCCCTATGCGCAGGACCCTCGGGTTGACGCTTCTACTCTCGCTCGCATTGGTGTGGGGATGCTCCGCGAAGACGGTGCTCGTGCCCGTGCCGCCGCGCGTCGACCTGAGGAGCTACGGAACGCTTGGCATCGTCGAGTTCGCCTCCAATGCCGACCGGTCGATCAACGCCCACGCCACGCGCAAGTTCCAGGAGCAGGTCCAGGCGGCCCAGCCGGGGACCCCCTTCATCGAGTTGGGCGACCGCGACACGGTGCTCGCGGCGGTGGGCGCCAGGCAGCTCGACGCGGACGCGCTTAGGAAGATCGGCGAGAAATACAACGTCGCCGCGGTATTCCTGGGCGACATCGTTTATTCCGACCCGAAGACCTCAGTGAAGATCAACGACCTCACCAAGCTTGAAGGCGGTGTGCGTGCCGAGGTCAGGGCTGACATTTCCAGCAGGCTGATGGAAACGAGGTCGGGCGCCAGCGTGTGGAGCAGCTCGGCCTGGGCCAAGCGGCAGATCGGCCGCATCACCGTATCCGCCGAGCGTGGCGTGAGCGGCGAGGCGAGCAATTCGAATCCGCGCGAGGAGATGATTCCTTCGCTGGCCTACCACCTGACGCACGACTTCCGGCCGACCTCGGTGCGCCAGCCGGCGCCGTGAGCGGGGTTCGCAGACAGAAGCCCAAGGCAGCAGGCCGGGTAGTCGCCGAGCGCTCGAATCCGGGCGCAGTCTCCCGCGCGTTGTGGAAAGGCCTCGTGAAGTTCAACCGCGAGCAGGCGGGACCGCTTCGCTATACGCGTGTAGTGCTGAGCATCCGCAACGACAGGGGGCAGCTCCTCGGCGGGCTGATACTGCAGTCGTACTGGCGGGAAAGCTACATAGAGCTTCTCTGGCTCTCGGCACGGGCCCGCAAATCGGGATTCGGCAGCCTCCTCATCCAGGAAGCCGAGCGCCGCGCGCGGCGGCGCGGCAGCCGCCTCATTCACCTGAACACGTTTTCCTTCCAGGCGCCCGGCTTCTACGAAAAGCACGGCTACCGGCACTTTGGCAGCATGTCGGGCTCGCCGAAAGGTGCGAGCCGCCATTTCTACGTGAAGCGCCTGGCCCCAACCGGCCCGCAATGACGGCGATCGAGTACCTAAGCGCGCACGGGCCCGGGCTTGCCGTCTTCGATGACGAAGGATGCGAGCGTACTGCACGCCGCATCGCGCGACAGCACCGACTCCAGCGCCCTTAGTTCCGTGCGCATCCTTCCCGGCGTGACTTCCACGCGCGCATAGCCGCGGTAGCGGCTGTCCATCAGCTTCATGTGCGGGTTGTCGGGAAGGAACTGGTTCAGCCGTTCCTGCGCCCAGGCCTGCGACGTGACCGACGTGCTGACGAATTCGCTCGCCACGACGGGCGATTTCGAATCGTCGAAGTCCAGCTTCAGGTCCGCCACGTTGAAGGAATGCACGTCCCCGCCCAGCACCACGGGGTTCGCGATGCGCTCCTTTGCGAGGTGTTCGAGCAACCGCTGGCGCGAAGCCGGATAGCCGTCCCAGCCATCGGTCCATGCGCGCCGTCCCGGCCCCGGCTTCTGGTCGAACTGGGCCATCGTCGTCTGCTGTGCCATTACGTTCCAGCGCGACTTGGACTCGGACAAGGAATTCTCCAGCCACTTCTCCTGCGCACGCCCGAGCATTGAGCGGTTCGGGTTGAGCAGGCGCTCGCACTGCTCGATGTCCACCGTGTTGGATCCGCCCGTGCGCTTCGGACGCGGGCAGGATTGCCAGGAGCGGTACTGGCGGTCATCCAGTACGTAGAACCGCGCGAGCTGCCCCCAGCCCAGCTGCGTATAGATGCGCATGTCCGGCCCCTTGGGCCGCATGCGCTCCGGCAGCGGCATGTGCTCGTAGTAGGCCTGGTAGGCCGCGGCGCGGCGCAGGAGGAACTGGTCCTTCTCCATGCCGTCCTCGGGACGGTCGTCGGCGTAGTCGTTGTCCACCTCGTGGTCGTCCCAGGTGACGATCCACGGGCAGGCGGCATGCGAGGCCTGCAGGTCGGGATCCGACTTGTAGAGCGCGTAGCGCTGGCGGTAGCCCTCGAGGGTATAGGGCTCGCTCGCATCGTGCTTTCGCACATGCTCCTTGCCCCAGGTGGATTCGTAGATGTAGTCGCCGAGGAACGCCACCAGGTCCGGTGCGTCCGCGGCGATCTGGCGGTGGGCGGCGAAGTAGCCCTGCTCGTACTGCTGGCAGGAGGCGAAGGCGAAGCGCAGGTGCTCCACATTGGCATCCAGACGCGGTGCGGTGCGCGTGCGCGCGACGGGAGTCGCCGCATCCCCCGCCATGAAGCGGTACCAGTACCAGCGATCCGGTTCCAGGCCCTTGGGCTCCACGTGGATCGAGTGCGCCCACGCAGGATCCGCGATGGCGCTGCCGGAGGCCACGATCGTGCGCATTGCCTCGTCCGAGGCGACTTCCCAGCGCACTGGGTAGGGAAAGGGATCCAGTCCGCCGACCAGCCGCGTCCACAGCACCATGCCCGAAGGATGCGGATAGCCGGAGGCGACGCCGAGGACGAAGGGATTACTGGAGAAACGCGGCGCGACCTGCGCGCAACCCGGCAGCGCAGGTGAAACAGAGGCCGCCGCAAGGGCTTGCAGGAAGCTTCTGCGGTTGGTCATGCGCATAGAATAGCGGCACTTTGTGACGGAGACGCGGATGATTCATTTCGTGGTGCACGAGGAAGGCGACGGCGTGGGTGTTGTCGTCGTCGAAGGCGTGAAAAAAGGCCAGGCGCTGAACGGCTGGATCATGGAAGACGACAAGGACGTGAAGATCGTCGCGCAAAGCGACATCCCCATCGGCCACAAGCTGGCCCTCAAGGACTACAAGCCCGGCGACACCGTGATCAAGTACGGCGTGGACATCGGCAAGGTGGTGGCCCCCATCAGCAAGGGCGAGCACACCCACATCCAGAACCTCAAGACCAAGCGGTGGTAAGCATGGACCTGTCGAAATCGACTTTTCAAGGCTACAAGCGCGAGAACGGCCGCATCGGCGTGAGGAACCATGTCCTCATCCTGCCGGTGGACGACCTCTCCAACGCCGCCGCCGAGGCGGTGGCGAACAACATCAAGGGCGCGCTCGCCATTCCGCACCCCTACGGGCGGCTGCAGTTCGGCGCCGACCTCGACCTGCACTTTCGCACGCTGATCGGCACCGGCTGCAACCCGAACGTCGCCGCCGTGGTGGTGATCTGCATCGAGGACGGCTGGGCGAAGAAGGTAGCCGACGCCATCGCCGCCACCGGCAAGCCCGTGTCCTACTTCGGCATCGAGCAGCACGGCGACCACGACACGATCCTGCGCGCCTCGAAAAAGGCGAAGGAGTACGTGCAGTGGGCGAGCGAGCTGCGCCGCGAGGAGCGCCCGCTCCAGGACCTGTGGGTGTCCACCCGGTGCCGGTGTACGACCCATCGGGCGAGATTGCGGCAGTGCTCGACGTGTCGAGCCGCTCCAGCCTGATGCAACAGCACCTGCTGGTGCTGCTGGGGATGACGGTGCGCATG
>JANMUO010000225.1:0-3980 GCA_031391655.1 Betaproteobacteria bacterium | reverse complement strand
AAACCATCGGCCCGGCTTACCAGAAGCTGATTGGGCTAAACCTGGTGAAGAAATTCCGCGACGGCGTGAAGGAGCGCCTCGGCGGCGTGCAGGGCTGCACGCACATCACCGAGATGCTCGCCGGGCTGCCGACGGCGGCGATCCAGAGTTTCGCCGGCGAGATGCGCGAAGACCGCGCGCCGGGCAGGAAGCCGTTCCAGCTTGACCATTGCCACGCGATGGACACCACGGGCGCGACGGTCCTGCAGTGGTATCCGGAGTGGTACGACCCCAAGGAGAAGACGGGCGCATGAAGATCCACGAGTACCAGGGCAAGGAAGTGTTCCGCCGGTTCGGCGTGCCGACGCCGCGCGGCGTTGCGTGCTTCAGTGTGGAAGAGGCGGTCGCGGCGGCCAAACAACTCGGCGGCAAGGTCTGGGTGGTGAAGGCGCAGATCCACGCCGGCGGCCGCGGCAAGGGCGGCGGCGTGAAGGTCGCGAAGTCGCTCGACGAGGTGCGCGCGCGGGCGAAGCAGATCCTCGGCATGCAGCTGGTCACGCACCAGACCGGCCCCAAGGGACAGAAAGTGCGGCGCCTGCTGGTCGAGGAGGGCGCCGACATCGGCAAGGAACTTTACGTCGGCATGGTGGTGGACCGCAGCACGCAGCGCGTGGTGCTGATGGCCTCCTCCGAAGGCGGCATGGACATCGAGGAAGTGGCGGCGAAGACCCCGGAGAAGATCCACAAGGTGTTCGTCGATCCCGTCGCCGGCCTGGCCGACGGCGAAGCACGCGCCGTGGCGAAGAAGATCGGCATCCCGGACGCCGCGCTCGGGCAGGCAAGCGAGCTGCTGCGCGGGCTGTACCAGTGCTTCTGGGACACCGACGCTTCGCTGCTCGAGGTCAATCCGCTTATCGTAGCGGGCGACGGGCGCGTGGTGGCGCTCGACTCGAAGATCAACTTCGACGACAACGCGCTGTTCCGCCACCCGGACCTCGTCGCGCTGCGCGACCTGGACGAAGAGGACCCGCTGGAGATCGAGGCGTCCAAGTACGACCTGTCCTACATCTCGCTGGACGGCAACATCGGCTGCATGGTGAATGGCGCGGGCCTCGCCATGGCGACGATGGACACCATCAAGCTGTTCGGCGGCTCGCCGGCCAACTTCCTCGACGTCGGCGGCGGCGCCACCGCGGAGAAGGTCACCGCGGCGTTCAAGATCATGCTGTCCAATCCCAAGGTGAAGGCGATCCTGGTCAACATCTTCGGCGGCATCATGAAGTGCGACACCATCGCGACCGGCGTGGTCGCCGCGGCGCGCGAGACGAAGATCGCGGTGCCGCTGGTGGTGCGCATGAAGGGCACCAACGAGGACCTGGGCAAAAAGATCCTAAAGGATTCCGGGCTGCCGATCATCTCCGCCGACAACATGGGGCAGGCGGGGCAGAAGGTGGTGGCGGCGATCCAGAAAAAGAAGTCCAAGCCGAAGCCGAAACCAAAGCCGAAGAGGAAAGCGGTAAAGAGGAAGAAGAAATGAGCATCCTCATCAACAGGAACACGCGGGTGATGACCCAGGGCATCACCGGCAAGACCGGCATGTTCCACACGCAGACCAGCCGCGCCTACGCCAACGGCAAGGCTTGCTATGTGGCGGGCGTCAACCCGAAGAAGGCCGGGGAGAGTTTCGAGGGCATTCCGATCTACGGCGCGGTGCGCGATGCCAAGGAAAAGACCGGCGCCACGGTGTCGGTGATCTACGTGCCGCCGCCGTTCGCCGCCGCCGCGATCTGGGAGGCGGTGGAGGCCGACCTCGACCTCGCCATCTGCATCACCGAGGGCATCCCGGTGCGCGACATGGTCGAGGTGCGCGACAGGATGCACAAGCAGAACCGCAAGACCCTGCTGCTCGGGCCCAACTGCCCGGGCGTGATCACGCCGGATGAACTCAAGATCGGCATCATGCCGGGCCACATCCACAAGAAGGGGCGCGTCGGGGTGGTGTCGCGCTCCGGCACGCTCACCTACGAAGCGGTGGGACAGCTCACCGAGCTCGGCATCGGCCAGTCGAGCGCGGTGGGCATCGGCGGTGACCCGGTGAACGGGCTCAAGCACATCGACGTGCTGAAGCTCTTCAACGACGACCCGGATACCGATGCGGTGATCATGATCGGCGAGATCGGCGGCACGGACGAGGAGACCGCCGCGCAATGGGTGAAGCAGAACATGAAAAAGCCCGTGGTCGGCTTCATCGCCGGCGTCACCGCGCCGCCGGGCAAGCGCATGGGCCACGCCGGCGCCATCATCTCGGGCGGAAAAGGCACCGCGCAGGAGAAGCTCGCGGTGATGCAGGCCTGCGGCATCAAGGTCACGAAGAACCCGGCGGAGATGGGCCGCCTGCTCAAGGCGGCCCTGAAGTAGGTGCTGCGCCGGCTGCTCGCGGAGGCGCTGATCGCGAGTGGCCGCCGCGCAGAAAGCCGCGGCGAGCTCGAGCGGGCTTGCCGTCGCTATCGCGCCGCGGCGGCGGTGGCGCCGCGACACGCGCCCGCTTACCTGAATCTTGGCGCGGCGCTGGAGGCGTCGGGCGACGCCGCCGCCGCGGCGCGAGCCTACGCGACGCTGCTGGCCGCAGAACCTGCCAATCCCTACGCCAGCTACAACCTCGGGCGCTTGCACCATGCGCGCGGCGAACCGGCTGCGGCCGAGCGCTTGTTGCGCATTGCGCTGCAGGGCAAACCGGACTTCACCGATGCAGGGATCGCGCTGGCGAACGCGCAAGAGGCGCGCGGCGACCTGGCCGGCGCGGCAAGTACGCTCCAGTCCACGCTGGCGCTGCGCCCCGGCCATGGCGGGGGCTGGACCAACTATGCCGGCGTCCTGTGGCAGATGGGACGGGCCGACGAGGCCGAGGCGGCGCTGCGCCGGGTGCTTGGACTGGACGCCGCGTCCGTTGCCGCCAGGCTCCTGCTCGGCAATCTCCTGCGCGGCACCTCGCGCCTGGCGGAGGCGCTGGAGGCATTTGCCGCCGCGCGTCGCCTGGATCCCGCGCGCTTCGACGTGGAGTCCGCGGAACTGCTGACCCTCACATTGAGCGATTCGCTGCCTGCGGCGGACCTGTTTGCCCGGCACCGCGCTTTCGGCGCACGGCTGGAGGCGGCGGTGCCGGCGCGCAGCGCGCCCCACGCGCTGGCGCGGGAACCGGAGCGGCGCCTGCGCGTCGGCTACGTCTCCGGCGACTTCAACCGGCACCCGGTGGCCTGGTTCATGCTGCCGCTACTCGAACGCCACGACCGTAGCGCGGTTCAGGTTTTCTGCTACTACACCGGGGAGAAGTCGGACGAGACCACCGCCCGCCTGCGAGCGGTCGCGGATGTCTGGCGAGACGCAGCCGCCTTGCCCGACGAGGAACTGGCTGACCTGATCCAGCGCGACGCGATCGACGTGCTGGTGGACCTGAGCGGGCATTCGGGTGTTTGCCGCCTCGGCTTGTTTGCGCGGCAACCGGCGCCGGTCCAGGTGTCCTGGCTCGGCTACCTCAACACGACCGGCCTCACGCGCATCGGCTACCGCCTGACCGATGCGCGCGCCGACCCGCCGGGCGCCAGCGATCGCCTGCACACGGAGAAGCTGGTGCGCCTGCCGCACAGCCTGTGGTGCTTCCGGCCGCCGTACGCGGCCGCGCATGCCGCGCCATCCCCTTGGCACAAGAACGGCCACGTCACTTTTGGTTCGTTCAACCACGCCCCGAAGCTCTCAGCAACGGTGCGCCGCTTGTGGGCAGCGATCCTGCAGAAGTTGCCGCAAGCTCGCCTGGTGCTGGTCGGCGTGCCGGACGGGAGGGCGCGCGAGGACTTGTTGCGCGATTTTGGCGCCGCGGGAATCGACGCCGCACGGCTCACGATCCTGCCGCGCGTGCCGATCGGCGAGTACCTGGAGCAGTTCGATGCCGTGGCTCCGGCGACCGCTGACCGCGGTCTACACGTTCAATCGGAACACCGCCCTCG
>JANMUO010000204.1:0-2081 GCA_031391655.1 Betaproteobacteria bacterium | reverse complement strand
CGAAGCCCTGGTAGGCGAGGTCGAGGAAGGGCACGAGGTTGCGCGCCTGCACCACGGCCAGGACCTTGCGCCACTGCTCCTGGCTCAGGTCCACGCCGGTGGGGTTGTGGCAGCAGCTGTGCAGCACCACGATGGCGCCCGCGGGCAGCGCGTCCAGCGCCGCCTGCTTGGCCTCGAACTTCAGTCCGCGCGTAGCTGCGTCGTAATACGGATAGGAGTTGACCTTGAATCCCGCGCCTTCAAAGAGCGCGCGGTGGTTCTCCCAGCTCGGGTCGCTGATCCAGACCTGCGCTTCCGGGCTCAGCTGTTTCAGGAAGTCGGCGCCGATCCGCAGCCCGCCCGTGCCGCCCAGCGCCTGCACCGTCACCACGCGCTTGTCCTTCAGCACCGCGGCGTCCGCGCCGAACACCAGCGCCTGCACGGCCTGGTCGTAGGCCTGCAGGCCGTCGATCGGCAGGTAGGGCCGCGGTGCGCCCGTCTGCGCCTGCTGCTGCTCCACGCCGCGCACGCACTCGAGCAGCGGCACTTTGCCGTTCTCGTCGTAATACACGCCCACCCCGAGGTTCACCTTGTTCGGGTTCTTGTCCGCGACGTAGAGCTCGGTGATGCCGAGGATCGGGTCCTTCGGCGCCATCGGCACCGAGGCGAGGAGGGAGGGTGAGTGAGGGGCGTTCATCGTGCTAGCATCGATCGTTTCTCCAGCCGGAATTCTACCCGTGGCGCTGACATTCCCCAACAGCCCGTTCCGGCTGCACCAGCCGTTCGCGCCGGCGGGCGACCAGCCCGAGGCGATCGACAAGCTGATCGAGGGGATTCAGGACGGCCTCGCCTTCCAGACGCTGCTCGGGGTCACCGGTTCCGGCAAGACCTACACCATGGCGCACGTCATCTCGCGCCTCGGCCGCCCGGCGCTGGTGCTGGCGCCCAACAAGACCCTCGCTGCGCAGCTGTACTCCGAATTCCGCGAGTTCTTCCCCGACAACGCGGTGGAGTACTTCGTCTCCTACTACGACTACTACCAGCCCGAGGCCTACGTGCCCTCGCGGGATCTTTTCATCGAGAAGGACTCCTCGATCAACGAGCACATCGAGCAGATGCGCCTGTCGGCGACCAAGTCGCTGCTCGAGCGCCGCGACGTGGTGATCGTGGCCACGGTGTCGGCGATCTACGGCATCGGCGACCCCTCCGAGTACCACGGCATGATCCTGCACCTGCGCGAGGGCGAGAAAAGCTCGCAGCGCGACGTGATCGCGCGGCTGGTGGCGATGCAGTACGAGAGGAACGACATCGATTTCCGCCGCGGCGTATTCCGCGTGCGCGGCGATGTAATCGACGTGTTTCCCGCCGAGCATGCCGAGCACGCGGTGCGCATTTCGCTGGACGAGGACCGCATCGAGAGCCTGCAGCTCTTCGACCCGCTCACCGGCAGCGTGCTGCACGCGCTGCCGCGCTTCACGGTGTATCCGTCGAGCCACTACGTGACGCCGCGCGAGACCGTGCTGCGCGCGGTCGAGGCGATCAAGGCCGAGCTGCACAGCCGCATCGAGTTCTTCCACCAGGCCACGCGCCTGGTGGAGGCGCAGAGGATCGAGCAGCGCACGCGCTTTGACCTGGAAATGCTCGCGGAGCTGGGCTTTTGCAAGGGCATCGAGAACTATTCGCGCCACCTTTCCGGGCGCAAGGCGGGCGAGCCGCCGCCGACGCTGATCGACTACCTGCCCGCCGACGCGCTGATGATCATCGACGAGAGCCACGTCACGGTCCCGCAGCTCGGCGGCATGTACAAGGGCGACCGCTCGCGCAAGGAGAACCTGGTCGAATACGGCTTTCGCCTGCCTTCGGCGCTCGACAACCGGCCGCTGCGCTTCGACGAGTTCGAGAAAGTCGTGCGCCAGACCACGTTCGTCTCGGCGACGCCCGCCGACTACGAGCGCCAGAAGTCGGGCCAGATCGTCGAGCAGGTGGTACGCCCGACCGGCCTGGTCGATCCGCAGGTCATCGTGCGGCCGGCCTCGACGCAGGTGGACGACCTGTTATCCGAGATAGGGGAAAGAACCAAGAAATCGGAGAGGGTCCTGGTC
>JANMUO010000149.1:0-5083 GCA_031391655.1 Betaproteobacteria bacterium | reverse complement strand
CACGAAGGACAAGCCGATCATCTTCGCCTACCACGGCTACCCCTCGCTCATTCATCGGCTCACGTACCGACGCACCAACCACGCGAACCTGCACGTTCGCGGCTACAAGGAGGAGGGAACGACCACCACGCCGTTCGACATGGCCGTTCTGAACGACATCGACCGCTTCCATCTGGTGAAGGCCGTAGCCGATCGCGTACCGGTACTGGGCTCGCGCGCCGTGGATCTCACCCGACTCGTCGGCGACAAACTGACCGACCACAAGCGCTACATCGAGCGCCATGGCGACGACATGCCCGAGATCCGCGACTGGCGCTGGGGTGCACGACGCGCCGCAGACAGCGCAGCGAAATGAGCCAGGCGCTGCCGAAGATCTACCTCGTGCGTCACGGCGAAACCGCGTGGACGCTGACCGCACAGCACACCGGACGCACCGACCTGCCACTGACCGGGCAAGGCGAACGCCAGGCGCGCGATCTCGGGGCGAGCCTCGCTGCGCTGCGCCCCGATCGCGTCTTTTCCAGTCCGTTGCAGCGCGCCCGCCGCACCGCCGAGCTGTCGATGCCGCACTCCCGGGTCGAAGCCGACGATGACCTGATGGAATGGGACTACGGCGCTTACGAGGGCAGGAGCACGGTCGATATCGAAGTGGAGCGCCCCGGCTGGCGTCTTCTGCGCGACGGCAGTCCTGGCGGCGAGACGCTGGCAGGCGTGGGTGCGCGTGCCGACCGTGTCATCGGCCGCCTTCGCGCACACGGCGGCAACGCGCTGCTCTTTGGCCATCGTGAAATCCTGCGCATTCTTGCGGTGCGCTGGATTGGCCTTGCGCCGATCGAAGGCCGCCGCCTGCTGCTTGGCACCGCGTCATTGAGTGTCCTTGGGTACGATCACGACCTCACGGAGCCTGTCATTCACGTCTGGAATCGTGGAACGACATGACCCGCGCGCCCGCTATGTGCGACAGCAAACTGACGCGCGTTCAGGTCAATGACAAAGTGACCGAATGGTTCCCGACACGCACGCGCCAAACGGCGGCGTGCCCTTGGATCACACGGAGATCAACGATGAAACACGAAAGATTCCTGGCAGACACCCGCCGTACCCTGGGCGCGCTCTTGGCGGTTGCGTTTGTCGCCGGCACTTCAGCGGCATTTGCCCAATCGATGGACAAGAAGCCCTCGACGATGCCGGGCATGGCCGCTGGCGCGGAGAAGCAGGGATCGAATATGCACGGGTCAATGATGGGCATGGTGAAGGGCATGGAATCCACGAAGATGACCGGAGACCCTGACCAGGATTTCGCAGCGATGATGAGAGTGCATCATCAGGGCGCGATCGACATGGCCCAGATGCAGCTGAAGCACGGAAAGGACGCCACAATGCGCTCGATGGCAAAGGGGATCATCGAAGCCCAGCAGAAGGAAATCAAGGAACTCGACCGGTGGCTCGCCCAGCGCAAGTGAGCCGACCCCGAGCGGCTTGAATCAGTCGGCAACGCCAAGCAGGAGTTGACGCCGAACTGCACAAACTGCAGCGCGAGACGTTCGGATATTTTTTGCACGAGGCGAATCCCGCCAACGGCCTCGTGATCGACAAGACCGCGGCGGATTGGCCAGCGAGCATCGCCGCCACCGGCCTCGCATTGGCCTGCTACCCGGTAGGTGTCGAACGCGGCTTCATGACACGGGCCGCCGCGGTGGAGCGAACGCTTGCGACGCTGCGCTTTTTCTGGAACAGCCCGCAAGGCCCCGAGCCCGATGCGACCGGCTACAAGGGGTTTTACTATCATTTTCTCGACATGCGGACCGGGCGGCGCGCCTGGCAATGCGAGCTGTCGACCGTGGATAGCGCCTTCCTGCTGGCCGGCGCGTTGACGGCGGCGACATATTTCGACGCCAGTACTGCCGACGAGAGTGAAATCCGCACGCTTGGCGACGCGCTATATCGCCGCGCCGATTGGCCATGGGCGCAGAACAAGGGCGCGACGGTGACGCATGGCTGGAGGCCGGAAAGCGGCTTCCTCAACTACCGGTGGGAAGGCTACGACGAAGCGCTGCTGCTGTATATCCTGGGGCTGGGCTCGCCGACGCTTCCGCTGCGCGAGAGCAGCTACGCAGCGTGGGCCTCCACTTACCGGTGGGAACGCTGTTACGGACAGGAATATCTGTACGCCGGGCCGTTGTTCACCCATCAGCTCTCACATGCCTGGATCGACTTTCGCGGTATCCAGGACGCCTTCATGCGTGAAAGGGGCATCGACTATTTCGAGAACAGCCGCCGCGCAACTTATGTGCAGCAACGGTATGCGATCGACAACCCACTTAAGTTCAAAAGCTATGGCAGCCATTGCTGGGGGATAACCGCAAGCGAAGGCCCCGGTCCCGACATCATCAAAGTCCAAGGCATTGAACGCCAGTTCCTCGATTACGTGGGACGTGGGGTACCCTACGGCCCCGACGACGGTACTCTCGCACCGTGGGCCGTCGTGGCGTCGCTGCCATTCGCGCCTGAAATCGTGTTGCCCGCGCTCGAGTTTTGCATCCATCAGGCCAAGCTGACCGAGTTCAACTCCTACGGTTTCAAGGCATCCTTCAACCCCTCCCATCCGGGAGAACCCGGCAATCCTTATGGTTGGTGGGTCTCACCGTGGCACTACGGGCTCAATCAGGGGCCGATCATTTTGATGATCGAAAATTATCGGTCCGGGCTGTTGTGGCAACTCACGCGGAAATGCCGGTACATCGCAGGCGGATTGCGGCAAGCGGGGTTTGATGGAGGTTGGCTATGAGTGCTTTGCCGCAGCGCCGCGAGCAGGCAGCGCTCGCCTGACGAGCTTGTAGCCCTCATACCAGATGACGCCCGCGGCGCCCGCCACGGCGGCGAGCGCGAGGTCCGCCGGCCCCAATGGCGCGAAACGGAAGATGCCGGCAATCGGCGCGACATACAGCGCGGTCATCAGCGCCGCAAGCGTCCCGCCGAGGACCCACCAGAGCGCCGGGTTCGGCGAGCGCAGCGTCTCGAGGATCGTGCGCTCACGCGAGCGGCTCGAGAGGATCAGCGCAAGGTTGGCGAATACGATTGCCGCGAAGGCCGCCGCGCGCGTTTCGCCTTCGCCGCGGCCCGTGTGCAGCATCCACCAGTAGGCGGCGAACACGCTCGCGAGCATCGTGGCGCCGAGCCCAAGGCTCATCGCGAGCATGCGCAGGTTGAACAGGGGCTCGCGCGGGTCGCGGGGCGGGCGCTCCATCGCCGCTTCCTCCGTTCGCTCCGCCTCGAACACGATCGTGCAGGCCGGGTCGATGACGAACTCGAGGAACACCACGTGCACGGGATAGAGGAACAGCGGTCCGCCGAGCGCAAGCGGAATGAACGACATGCCGGCGATCGGCACGTGCACTGAAATCAGGTAGCGCATCGCGCTGCGGATGTTCTCGTAGATGCGCCTGCCCAGGCGCACCGTGTGCACGATGGAGCCGAAGTCGTCCTCGAGCAGGACGAGCGCCGCCGCTTCGCGCGCCACGTCGGTGCCGCGCCGTCCCATCGCGATTCCGACGTGCGCGGCGTTGAGCGCGGGTGCATCGTTGACGCCGTCGCCAGTCATGGCCACGACCTCGCCCGCGGTGCGGTACGCCTGCACGAGCCTGAGTTTTTGCTCCGGACGCACGCGCGCGAACACGCTTACGGTCGGCACCGCGCGCGCGAGCGTGGCATCGTCCATCTGCGCCATCTGCGCTCCCGTCAACGCGCCGCCGTCGGTGGAAATACCCGCCTGGGCTGCGATCTTGAGCGCAGTGCCGGGAAGGTCGCCGGTGATCATCACCACGCGGATGCCGGCGCGCCGGCATTGCGCGACTGCGTCCGGAACCGAAGGCCGGATCGGGTCGGCAAGGGCGACGAAACCGAGGAAGCGGAACGGGTAGCCTGACGGATCTTCCAGGTACGGGCGGTCCCAGTCAGCCTGCGCTACGGCCAGAACGCGCAAGCCCTTCTCCGCCGCTCCTTCAAGTTCACTGATCCTGGACTCTTCGCCGCAGAGCCGCAGGACCGTTTCCGGCGCCCCTTTCATCGCAATCCGGACTGGCCGGCCCGGGTGGCGCCAGGCATGGCAGACGGCAAGGAACCGGTCTGTGAAGGGGTAGTCCCGCTCGAGCTTTCCGGTCGCGCGCAAGACGGTTGCGGCTTCGCCAGCCGCCAGGACGATCGCTTTCTCCATGGGGTCGAACGGATCGAGCTCGCACGCCAGGGCTGCCGCAGCGAGCACGGCGTCCCGATCGCCGATCACTTCGACCACGCTCATGCGGTTCTCGGTAAGCGTGCCGGTCTTGTCGACGCACAGGACCGTGGCGGCGCCGAGGGACTCGATTGCCGGCATGCGGCGCGTGAGCACGCCATGGCGCGAGATTCGCCATGCGCCAAGGGCGAGGAACACCGTCAGCACGACCGGAAACTCCTCGGGAAGAATGGCCATGGCAAGCGTCAGGCCGGCGAGGATGCCGGCGAGCCATTCGCCTCGGGTGGCAACGTAGTAGAGCACCATCGCGACCGACAACGCGACGGCAAGCGCGGCGACGAGCTTGACGATGCGTGCCGTTTCGCGCTCCAGCCCTGTTTTTCCGGACTCCAGGACGGCGAGCGAGGCGCCGATGCGCCCGAGCTCGCTGCGCGCCCCGGTCGCCACGACTTTGGCGCGGCCATGCCCGGTCGCCACCAGCGTGCCTGAGTGCAGGAGGTCCGGCGCCTTCTTGGCCACCGGAAGCGACTCGCCCGTGAGCAGAGACTCATCCAGAGCCAAGTCCGTTGCTTGCTGAAGCTCGGCGTCAGCGGGCACGCGGTCGCCTTCGGACACGATGAGCACATCCCCCAGCACGACTTCGGCGCCCGGGATGCGCTTGCGCTCGCCGTCGCGGATCACCAGCGCGCGCGGGCTCGACAGGTCGCGCAGCGCATCCAGCGCGCGCTCTGCCTTGCGCTCCTGCACGATGGTGATGGCGATGACGACGAGAATGGAGGCCGCAAGGACCAGGGCCTCGCGCATGTCGCCGACCACGAGGTAGACGCTGGCCGCGGCAACGAGCAGCAGGAA
>JANMUO010000139.1:0-9552 GCA_031391655.1 Betaproteobacteria bacterium | reverse complement strand
GGCTTCAGCGACACGGCCGACAGCCCGGCCAACAGCCTGCTGGCGGTCACGATCAGCAGCCTGCCGGGCGCTGGATCAGCCCGCCGATCACCACGATCTGCCCATCGTCCACAAGCACCATCGATTCAACGGCGCGCTTGTTGGTGGTCACTCCTGCAGGATTGGGCAGTATCGTGTCCACGACACTGGAGACTTCCTGGTAGATCTGCAACCGCACGGTGCCGCCCTCGGAGATCTGCGGTTTCACCCGTAGCGTGAGCCCGACGTCCTTGCGCTCGATGGTCTGGAAGGGCGTCGGTGTGGTCGCCCCCCCGGTCACCGCGTACGAGCCGGTGATGAAGGGCACGTTCTGGCCGATGATGATCCTCGCTTCCTCGTTGTCGAGGGTCAGCAGCGTCGGCGTGGACAGGATGTTGGCGTTGCTGTCCGTCTCGAGCGCGCGGATGAGCAGGTTGAGGTTGAGGATCTCGCCGACGCCCGGAATGTTGACCACGCCGTTGATCACGCCGATGTTGAGGCCGCGGCCGGCGATGGCCGGGTTGGCAGCGATGGTCCCAATGTTCTGGGTGGGTCCGCCGAAGTTCGTGCCGCCAAACGCGTTCGTACCGGTCTTTCCCGCGCCGCTCAGGCTCTGCCACTGGATGCCGAATTCGGCGGCCTTTTCGGCGGTGATCTCCGCGATCAGCGCTTCCACGTAGACCTGCGCTCGCCGCACGTCGAGCTTGTCCACCACTGCGCGCAGATTGTTGTAGATCGCGTCCGGCGCGTTGATGAGGAGCGCGTTGGTAGCCGGATCCGCCTGGATCATGCCCGGGGAGAGTGCGGCGGCCTGCACTCCGGGCAGGCCCGGCAGCGGGGCGGGCGGCGGCGTGCCCCCGGTCGTTGCCGCGACAGGAAGCGCCAGCGGCCGGGGCGCCGCCACGGCGGCTGTCTCCCCCAGGTGGATCGCGCGCAGCGTCTCGGCCACCTTTACCGCCTCGGCGTTCTTCAGGTACACGACGTGCAGGTTGCCAGCGGCACTGGTTGGCGAGTCGAGCATCGCGACCACGGTGCGCAGCCGGGTGATGCGCGAGGGGCTGTCCGAGCGCGCCACCAGGCTGTTGGAGCGCGCATCCGCCACCACGTTCAGGCGCAGCGAGGCATCCGGGGCACCTGCCGCGCCCGCGGCCGGCTCGGCGAACAGGCGGTTGACCGTCGACGCGACATCCAGCGCGGAAGCATGCTGCAGCGGGATCACGATCGGATCGGCACTGCCCGCCTGGTCGATCGATTCGATGATCCTCGCGATGCGCCGCAGGTTGCCGGCGTAGTCCGTGATCACCAGGGTGTTGCCCGCCGGATACGCGGTGATCGAGTTCGCCGGGGCAATCAGCGGGCGCAAGATCGGCAACAACTGCGCCGCGGACTCGTGCTTGAGCGTGAAGACCTGCGTTTGAATCGAGTCGCCGGCGCCGCGCGGCTGCTCGTTGGGGCCCACGGTGCGGCCAGGGTGGAGTTTGGCGTCCGCCTCCGGAATGATCTTGACCACGCCGCGGTCCTCGACGGCGGCAAAGCCCTGCAGCCGCAGCGCCGAGAGAAACACGTCGTACACCAGCGCGCGCGCCATGGGCCGCGACGAGACGATGTTGATGTTGCCCTTCACGCGCTGGTCGATGAGGAAATTCTTGCCGGTGATCTCGCCCACCGCCTTGACCACACCCTCGATGTCGGCATTGACGAAGTTCAGTGTCACCGAATCGGGATCGCCGGGCTGTACCAGCACCTGGGCCTGCGTTTGCACCTGGGGCTGCGTCTGCAACTGGGGCTGCGCCTGCACCTGGGGCTGTGCCTGCACCTGGGGCTGTGCCTGCCCCTGGGGCAGCGGCTGCGTCTGCGCCTGCGCCGGGCCCGCCAGGGCCGCCACGGCAATTCCCATCAATGCACTAGCGAGCTTCACTTGGTGTTTTTCTCCGGCCAGGCGAGCGTCTCGCGCGCGCCATTGCGTTCCAGGATGACGTGATCGGCGTGGACCTCCGCCAGCCGCAGACCCGGCTCGACTTCTTCGCCTTGCAGGACGGCGACGGATGTCTTCGCATCAAGCCGCAACAGTGCGTGCCCAAGACGTCCCTCCGATGCGGCCACAACGCCCAACAGGCGGATCGCGTGCGAGGAGGTGCTGGCAGCTGCGCCGGATCCATCCTTCGCGCTGCGGAACAGCGCACTGGCGGATGCCGTGCGGCCGACGCTCTCCACGGCAGCCGGTGTTCGCGGCACAGGACGTGGCGCGGCCCATGCCCAGCTCCAGTATGCGAGGACCACGCCGAGCAGCACCAGCGCAGCGAGTGTTGCGAGAGATGCCGCTGTTTTCAAACGTATTCCGCCCGCGAAATGAGAACGATCTTAGAGCAGGGGCAAATGGCCGTATGTGCGGTGCCGAACAGCGTATTCTAGCGCAACAGCGTATTTAGAATCAGGAGAAAAAATGCGCATGCGGGGTATTCAGAGTGGTTTCACGCTGCTCGAAGTGATGGTGGTCGTGGTGATCCTCGGCATTCTCGCCGCGCTGGTGGTGCCGAAGATCATCAGCCGCCCGGACGAGGCGCGGGCAATCGCCGCGAAGCAGGATATCGCGAGCCTGATGCAGGCGCTCAAGCTGTACCGACTCGACAACCAACGCTACCCCAGCACTGAGCAGGGCCTGCAGGCGCTGGTGGTGCAGCCGGCGTCGGCGCCGCTGGCGCCCAACTGGAAGACGGGCGGCTATGTCGAGCGCCTGCCGAAGGACCCATGGGGCAACGCCTATCAATACCTCAATCCTGGTGTGCGCGGTGAAATCGACGTCTTCAGCATGGCCGCCGACGGCGCGTCCGGCGGAGAGGGCAACGATGCCGACATCGGTTCCTGGAACCTATAGCCGCCGGGGCTTCACGCTCATCGAGCTGCTGGTCGTTCTGCTGATCATGGGATTGCTTGCCGGGCTGGTCACTGCGCTCGTGCGTCCCGACGATCGCGCGGTGCTGCGCGTGGAGGCCGAGCGGCTGTCCGAACTCTTCGGCCTCGCGACGCTCGAGGCGCGCCTGACCGGCATTCCCATCGCCTGGGTCGCGGATGCCAACGGGTACCGGTTCTGGCGGCTGCGCGGCGATACCGGCGGGTCCGCGGCGGTGAACGAGATCCCGCGCGATTCCCTTCGCCCGCGCGACTTGCCGCCGGGCGTGGTGATCTCGAACCTGCGCATCGAGGCGCTGCGGCCACCGGAGGGCTTGCGGCTCGAGTTCAGCCCGCACGGCTCGCTCGCCTTTGCCTTGCAGATGTCCCTGGGCACTGCACGTTACGATATTGCCGGCTCCCCGCTCGGCGAGGTGCGCATTCATGAATCTCCGTAGAACTCGCGCCGGCTTCACCCTGGTCGAGGTGCTGGTGGCGCTTGCCATCGTATCGATCGCGCTGATGGCGGCGTTGCGGGCCGCGGGGCAGGGAACGGCCGCGGTTGGCGAGCTGCGCCTGCGGATGCTGGCCGGCTGGGTCGCCGAGAACCGGCTCGCCGAGCATCGTGCCCGCGGCGATTGGCTCGCGCTCGGCATCGGCCGCGGCATGCAGCAGCAGGGCGGGGTGCAATTCGCCTGGCGCGAGGAAGTGATCGCCACGCCCAACGCGGCGTTTCGTCGCGTTGACGTGTTCGTTTCCGTGCCGGCGGAAGAATCGCGCTCGCTCGCGCGCATTACCGGATTCGTGGTGCAGCCGCCGCCGGGAAGCAAATGACCGCCAAGCCGACCAGGCAATGCGGATTCACGCTGATCGAACTGCTGAGCGCACTGCTCATCCTTTCGCTGCTTTCCATCATGTCGTTCCGCGGCCTGGGAGCGGTGCTCGATGCGCGCGATCAGGTGCGGCAGGAGACTTTGAAATGGAAGGGCGTGGCGGCGTTCTTCTCGCGCTTCCAGCGCGATGTGCAGCTCTCGGCGCCGCGCCCCGTGCGCGGCGCCTCCGGCGCGGCGCCGGCTTGGCGCGGGCAGGCCGGAGGCGGCGCGGAATTCAGCCGCTTCGCTGCGGCAGAAGGACTGGATGCGGCGCGGCGCGTGGGATACCGGTTGAACGAGAACCACGAGATCGAAATGGCGCTGTGGCCGGGTCTGGACGTTCCGCCCACCGCGCAGCCTGAACGCTACACCGTGCTGTCCGGCGTGCAGACGTTCGAACTGCAGTACCTCGATGCCGCCCTCCTGTGGGCCGACGCCTGGCCGCGATCGGAACGCGACCCGCCGCTGCCGCAAGCGGTGCGCGTGCGCATCGTGCTCGCTTCGGGCGAGGAACTGGTGCGCGTGTTCGCGCTGAAATCATGAGATTCGCCGCGAGGAACCGGCAAGGCGGCGTTGCCGTGGTGATGGCGATGGGCGTGGTCGCGCTCGCCGCGATCGCAGCGGCAGCGATGCTCGCCTCGCAGAGCACCTGGTCGCGCCATGTGGAACTCAGCGCCGAGCACGTCCAGGCGCAGGAGCTGGTGCATGTCGGCGTGGACTGGGCGCGCGCGCTGCTCAGCGATGATCGACGCCTGAGCGCGGTCGACCACCTGGGCGAGCCCTGGGCGCTGCGCCTGCCGCCGGTGCCCGTGGACAACGGCGAACTGATCGGGCAGATCGACGACCAGCAGGGCGCGTTCAACCTGAACAACCTGGTGCGCAACGGGACCCTCAACGCACTGCAATTCGCGCAGTTCCAGCGCCTGCTGCAGATCCTGGGTCTGCCGGACTCCCTCGCCGGCGCGCTGGTCGACTGGCTCGACGCCGACAGCGAACCGCAAGCGCAGGGGGGCGCGGAAGATGGCTTCTACCAGGCACAGCAGCCGCCAGGGCTTGCGGCCAACCGGCCGCTCACCGACATCGCCGAGCTGGCGCAGGTGCGCGGCTTCGGCGACGGCGTGCGGGCAGCCCTGCGTCCGTTCGTCACCGCGCTGCCGCGCATTACCGCCGTGAATGTAAACACCGCTTCGCCCGAAGTCCTTGCCGCGTTGGTGGAGGGCCTGGGCCTGGACGATGCCCGCGACCTGGTGGTGCAGCGAGAGCGCAGCTATTTTCGCAACTTCGCGGACTTCTCCAGCAAGCTCCCCCCCGGGCTCAGCGTGCCCGCGGAGAACGTCTCTGTGAGCAGCGATTTCTTCCTGGCGAGCGCGCGCGTGACCATCGGCGACGCACAGGCGCGCGGCAGCGCGCTGCTGGCGAGGGAGCCCGTGGGCTGGCCCGCCGTGGTGTGGAGAAAATTTCCATGAGCCTGCTGCGCATCTACGCGCCGCTCGGGGAAGCGCCCTTGCGCTGCCAATGGGCGCTGGTCAGCGAGCGCGAGACCCTCCAGGGCGAGGGAGCGCTTGCCGAGCTGCCGCGCAGTGCGCAGCGCATCCAGCTGATCATTCCCGCGGCGCAGGTTCTGATCACGCGTGCAACCCTGCCGCAAGGAGCGCGGCGGCGTGGTGGATCGGTGCTGGCGTTCGCGATGGAGGAAGCCAGCGCAACCGAACCTGACGCGAACCAGGTGACCTGGCTCGGGGCGGCGGGGGACGCCGACGCCTTCGCCGTACTCGACAAGCAAGGATTGCAGCGGTGGCGCGACGCGCTCGCGGCGATCGGCCTGCGCGCAGGCGAGGTGCATGCGGAGGTCCTGCTGCTGCCGCGCACGAGCAGCGAGTGGAGCCTCGCGTGGGATGGCGCTGAGGGATTCGTGCGCACCGGCGAGTTCGAAGGCGCGGCGACCGATGGCGGCGATCATGCCTCGCCGCCGCTCTCGTTGCGCATGATGCTGGAGGAAGCGCCGTTGCGTGGCGCAAAACCCGAGGCGATCGCGGTCTACGTCATTGCGCCGGGCACGGTGCCGGATCTGGTGTCCTGGCAGCGTGAACTGGGCGTCCCGCTGCATCTCGCGGGCACCTGGGACTGGCGTACGGCGGCGCAGCCGGCCGGATCCGGGCTGACAGAGGAGCGCCGGCGCTGGCGCATGAACCCGGCGTCGCTGTCCCGTCTGCGACCGGCGGCCTGGATCGCCGGCGCGGCCCTCGCCGTCCACGGCATCGCTCTGGTTGCCGATTGGACGCGGCTCGCCAGCGAGCAGCGTGCGGTGCGCGCCCAGATGGAGGCTCGCTTTCGCCAGGCATTTCCAGACACGGTCGCCGTCGTGGACCCGGCACTGCAGATGCGCCGCCAGCTCGCCGCGACGCGCCATCAGGCCGGCGTGCCCGACGGCGGTGACTTTGCGCCGATGATCGAGAAAGTTGCCACCGGACTGCGCGAACTACCCGCGGGCAGCCTGCGCACGGTGTCCTACGAGAGCGGCCGCATGACCCTCGAGCTTGCTACGACCGACGAGGGGGTGCTGCGCCGCGCAGCGGCGCGCCTGGTCCAGGCGGGTCTGAAGGTCGACGTCACCGGGAACCGGCAGATTACGGTGCGCGCCCTTTGAAAGCCATCCTGCGCAAAGCGTGGGCGTCGCGCGCGCCGCGCGAGCGACTGGTCATCGCGGTACTGGCTGCGGTCCTGGGCGCTGCGGCCTACGGTTTGCTGGTGCACTCGGCCACCCGTGCGCGGGCGCAGTTGGGCGTGAGCGTCGGTACGCTGCGCACGCAGGCGGTGCTTCTCGAGCAGCAGGCGTCCGAGCACGAGCGCCTTCGCAACGCTCCCACGCCCCCGGTCTCGCCGACCGACCTGCGCTCGCTGGTGCAGGCGCGCACCGACGCCGCCCGCCTGTCCGGCGCGATGACGCGCCTCGATGCCCGGGACGCCAACCACGTGACCGTCACCTTCGGCGCAGTATCCTTTTCCGACTGGCTTGGCTGGATCGAGTCGCTGCAGGCGCAGTACGTGCGCCTGGAGGCGGCCCGCATCGAGGCACTGGCCGCGCCCGGCATGGTCAGTGCGACGGCGACGCTCACCCGCGCCAGCACGCGCTGATGCGTTGGATCGCTCCGGCAGTGGGCGTTGGCGCCTATGCCGCCGCATTGCTCGCCTTTGCTCCCGCGACGCTGATCGACGCGTCCCTGGAGCGCGCGAGCCAAGGCAGGGTGCGCCTTGCGCAGGCCCAAGGCAGCTTGTGGTCGGGTTCCGGCTGGATCGAGATCCGCGATGCCAGGGGCGGGGCGGGCTTCGCCAAGCGCCTCGCCTGGCGCGCGCTGCCCGCCTCTGCGTTCCGCGGTCATCTGGAAGCCGAGGTCAAATTCGACGATGCTCCCAAGGCGTTCCGGGCAGCGATCTCCCTTTCCCGCGCGCAGATCTCCGATGCGCACGTCGACCTGCCGGTGGCGGCGCTTGCGTTGGGAATGCCTCGCCTCGCCCCATTGCGGCTCACTGGTGAACTCAGGGTGGACATTGCGCGCCTTTCGGTGGAACGGGGTCGCCTGGACGGGGAAGCAACACTGCAGTGGCGAGCAGCCGGCTCGGCACTGACGCGTGTTTCGCCGCTCGGCGAGTACGAGTTGCGCCTCAAGGCCGCAGGGCCGGGAGTGCAAGCAGTGTTGAGCACCCTGGAGGGGCCGCTGCAAATCGAGGGGAGCGGCACCTGGGTCAATGGCAGCCGGCCGAATTTCGTCGCCAACGTTCGCGTTCCCGCCCAGTACCAGGACCAGCTGGCGCCGCTCTTGAGCCTCGTGTCGATCAGGCGCGGGCCGGACAGATTCGAGATCAATTCGAGCAATGCGGTGCTCGGGCAATAGTGCGATCGGCGTGCTGGAAGTGTGTGGCAACGCACAGTCGAATGTTATGCAACGCACATTCGACTGTTTGACATCGCACAGTCAGGCGCGGGCGAAAGGAGGATAAAGGCGTCTCGAGCCACGGGCGCTGGGCCCTGCGGCGCTGATTCGAACAAGGGAGAAATACATGAACAGGAATGAAAATTTTGCCAACCTGCATTCGTGGTTGGTGGCGATTCTGCTTGCCGCATCCGTCGCGGGTTGCGGTACGGGCAACGACGCCGGTTCGGCGGGCGGCCCGCCGACCGCCGCGGGCGCAGGCACGGGAGTCGGCGGCTTGGGCCGCGGCCCGTCCCCCGTCAGCCTCGGTGCGGCGGGCAACTATGTGATCCTGGCGCAATCGGCGATCACGGATGCCGGCGCTTCCCCGATCACGGGTAACGTCGGCTTGAGCCCGGCGGCCGGATCCTTCATCGGCCTCACCTGCGCGCAGGTGACCGGAGCGATCCATGCCGTGGATGCAACCGGCCCGGTGCCTTGCGCGGTACCGAGCGCCGTAGCGCTGACCGCGGCCATTGGCGCCAAGGACCTCGCGTACACCGACGCCACCGGTCGCGCGCCGGACTACACCGAGCTGGGTGCCGGCAATATCGGCGGGCTCAATCTCGGACCTGCCACCTATAAATGGGGCACGGGCGTCATGATCCCGACGAATGTCACGCTCACGGGCGGCGCCAACGACGTCTGGATCTTCCAGGTCGCGCAAGGCCTCACCGTCAGCCCGGGAGCGCAGATCATCCTGGCGGGCGGAGCGCTGCCCCAGAACATCTTCTGGGCCACCTTCGCTGCAGCGGATCTGGACACCACAACGCAGTTCAAGGGCATCCTGCTTTCCAAGACCTCGGTCGCTATGAGGACGGGCGCATCGATCGACGGCCGGCTCTATGCAGGGACCGCGGTCACCCTGCAGGGCAACGCAGTGACGCAACCGTAAGCGAGAGCAACGCGATCAGGAAGGCCGCCGCGAGGCGGCTTTTTTATGTGCGTTGGCGCACAGAATCCGTTTCGGGGCCTTGTCATAGTTCTGCCGTGAAGACATGTCCGCCAGCGGACATGGCCAACCATGCAAAAGAAGAGGGGAAAATGGATCAATCCGGGGGCACTTTCGAAATGAAGTCCTGGTTCATGGCGGCGGTTCTCGCCGTCCTGCTGACCGGGTGCGGCAGAGACGAGATATTCGGCACCTCCGGTAGCGGCGGAGGCAGCCTCGCCGCCGCAAGTTGCGCAGGCCCGGGACCCGTAGACATGGGTGCGGCAGCTAACTTTGGCGTGCTGGTTGGCCCGGCGGGCGGGGCTACGCTCACCTGTGCCCTACCGTTGACGGTCAACGGTGATATCGGCGCGGCATCGCAAAGTTGCATTCCTACCCAGGGCCCAGGTTTCAACAATTACACCGGGGTCGCTCCGCAGTTTGTGGCCGCAAAGGCCGCCATGCTAACCGCCATTGGCTGTGCCGAGGCCCGTCCATGTAACTTCAACTACGGTGCTGCTACTGATTTTGCCAGCCAGCCCCAGCCGCTGGCACCCGGCGTACATTGCGTCACAGGTGGGATGAGTGTCGGCACAAACCTTACCTTGAGCAATCCTGGTGTTTACATCTTCCGCTCCTCCGGTGCCCTGACCACAGCAGCCACCATAACGCTGGGATTCGGCGGCACGGCGAACGCCACCAATACCAGTGAGTTCTGGGTGCCACAAGGGGCTGCTACGCTCCTAGCGAACAATATATTCCTGGGCACCATCATGCCGGGTTCGAGCGCCGCGAGCACTTTGGGTGCAAACACAACGTTGGCACCGGGCCGTGTGTTTTCGAATAGCGACGTGACAATTGGCGGCACCAG
>JANMUO010000104.1:0-14441 GCA_031391655.1 Betaproteobacteria bacterium | reverse complement strand
CTCGGCCATCTGGTCGTAGACCTTGCGCAGCGCCGGGGCCATCTTGTCGCACAGCGTGCCGGCGATGATCATCACGTCGGACTGGCGCGGGCTGGGGCGGAACACGATGCCGAAGCGGTCCAGGTCGTAGCGCGCGGCGCCGGCGTGCATCATCTCGATGGCGCAGCAGGCCAGGCCAAAGGTCACCGGCCACAGCGACCCGGTGCGCGTCCAGTTGATGACGTCGTCGAGCTTGGTGGTGACGAACCCCTGCTGCAGGATTCCCTCGATGCTCATCCGCTCACTCCCATTCGAGGGCGCCCTTCTTCCACTCGTAGATGAAGCCCACCACCAGGATGCCGAGGAACAGCATCATGGCAAGGAATCCGGCCATGCCGATCTCGTTGATCACCACTGCCCAGGGAAAGAGGAAGGCGATTTCCAGGTCGAACAGGATGAACAGGATCGCCACCAGGTAATAGCGCACGTCGAACTTCATGCGCGCGTCCTCGAAGGCCTCGAAGCCGCACTCGTAGGGCGAGAGCTTTTCGGGATCGGGCCGGCTCGGGCCGAGCAGCTTGCCGAGCACCATGGGGCCCACCCCGACCGCCAGGCCGACGAGGATGAACAGCAGGATCGGAAAGTACTCAGCCAGCATAGTTGGTGCCCACGAGCAGACTCGAACTGCTACGGCTGATTAGGCCACTAGCCCCTCAAGCTAGCGTGTCTACCAATTTCACCACGTGGGCGTCATTTTGATTGAATTATCCCCTAAAACTCACTGCGGCACCGAGCGCGCCTTCGAACCTGCTTCGCTCGGCGCCGCCGGCGCGGCTGGAACGTCCGACGCGGCAGCCGGCTTGGCCGGCGCGGTCTTCACCGCGTCCATGACGGTGCCGCCCGTTGCCTTCGGCTTGTTCGTGGCGAGGTAGGCCAGGCCCAGGCTGGTGAGGAAGAACACCGTCGCGAGCACCGCCGTGGCGCGCGACAGGAAATTCGCCGAGCCCGTGGCGCCGAACAGGCTCCCCGAGGAGCCGCCCCCGAAGCCCGATCCCATGTCCGCGCCCTTGCCGTGCTGGAGCAGCACCAGCCCGATGATCGCCAGAGCGATCACCACGTGCACGACGATGACCAACGTCAGCCACTGATCCATGTTCTCATCCTTTCCGTTGCGCCGCTGCGCAGATGACGAGGAAATCCTGCGCCACCAGCGAAGCACCGCCTATCAGCCCGCCGTCCACGTCCGGCATGGCGAAAATCGCTGCAGCGTTCTGCGGCTTCACGCTGCCGCCGTAGAGGATGCGCGTTGCCGCGCCGACCCGCCGCCGCAGGAAACCATGTACCGCCTGCACCTGCTCCGGCGTCGCCGTGCGCCCGGTGCCGATCGCCCAGACCGGCTCGTAGGCCAGCACTGCGTCGCTGAACCCGCACTTGCCCAGCACTGCGTCGAGCTGCCCGGCCACCACCTGCTCGGTCCGCCCCGCGTCGCGTTCCCCGAGCGTCTCGCCGAGGCAGAATATCGGCTTGAGCGCCGCGCCCTGCGCCGCGGCGAACTTCGCCGCCGCCTGCGCGTCAGTCTCGCCGTAGATCTGGCGCCGCTCCGAATGGCCCACCAGCACGTAGCGGCAGCCGAATTCCACCAGCATCGCCGCCGACACTTCGCCGGTATGCGCCCCCGAGGCGTGTTCGCTCAGGTTCTGCGCACCCCAGGCAACCTGCGTGCCCTGGAGCCGGTCCGCGACCTGCGCCAGGTACGGGAAAGGCACGCACACCGCGCATTCCACGCCTCCAACGCCGGCGACGATCGCATCGAGCAGCGCCCGATTGGCCGCCCGGCTGCCATGCATCTTCCAGTTGCCGGCGACGAGCCGAGCGCGCATCCCGCTACCGTTCCCTGAAAGGGCGAATTCTACCCGTTTTGCGCCGCAGCAGACGCTGTCCGTGCGAGCGTACGCGCAGCTCGGGTCATCGCCTCCCTCAGTCGCTGCGCGATGCGCTCGCGCACCGGCTCCAGGATTGCCGGTAGCCGCACCGAATGGCTGAGCGCCTGCGTTTCCTCGGCGTACAACTGCAGCATTTCGAACAAGCGTTGTTCGAACTCGCTCGCCGTGAATGTGTCGCGCAGGCGCCGGCCATGCCGCCACGCGTCGAGGATGCGCTGAGCGGTGTCCAGGCCGAGTTCGATGCGCCGCAGCCGCAGCGGCTCGATCCTTTCGTACGGGATCTCGATGCGCACCGGGAAGCCGCCGATGCGGGCAAGGAATTGCCGGTCGATGTCACGCGCCGCGGCCAGGATTTCCCGTGCAGCCCCGGGTGCCGGCGCCTCGCCCGCGCGCCGTATCACCAGCGCGTCCTTGCGCACTTCCTTGGCCACGTTCTCGGCGAGAAACGGCTCGAGCGCCGGCAGCGCGAGCCGCAACGGCAGGGCCGCGCGCAACTCATCGGTGGTGCGGCGGCTGAACTCCCGCAGCAGCCGGCCGTTGAGCGCGGCGAGTGCCTTTTCCCGATTCAGGCCGGCGGCTTGACGGCGCGATGGAAGCCGAGCATGCCACCGAACACCGTGTGCGCGGTGACGTCCCGGAAGCCCACGTCCTCCAGCATGTCGCTCAGCTCCTGCGCGGAGTAGAACATC
Organism: Betaproteobacteria bacterium; assembly: GCA_031391655.1. Taxonomy (GTDB): domain Bacteria; phylum Pseudomonadota; class Gammaproteobacteria; order Burkholderiales; family SG8-39; genus JAABQT01. The sequence continues at coordinate 11,830 of JANMUO010000104.1, read as the reverse complement.
TGCAGGGCCTGGATGAAGTACTCCTTGCAGTTGAGCGCCGCCGGGCCACTGCGGAACAGGAAGCCCGTGAACCACAGGCAAAAGCGCAGATACATGTAGTAGAGCTTCTCGACGACCGGGTTGCCCGGACGCAGCATGTCCGAATGGTAGAAGCGGCCGCCGGGCTTGAGCACGCGCCGGATTTCCTCGGCGACACGCCGGATGCGCAGGTGGCGCGAGGCGAACTGCAGGGTCACGACGTCGAAGGTGTTGTCCGGATACGGGAGGGTGTGCACGTCGTCGATCACGCTGCGAATCCGCAAACCGAGTGCTTCGGCCCGGCGCCGTCCGACCTCCTGCATGGCGGCGCTGCGGTCAATGGCGTGCACGTCCAGCGTCGGCTCGCGCTTGAGCAGCGCGATGCCGATCGCGTTGGTGCCCGCGCAGACGTCGAGCACGCGCTCGCCCGCCTTGATGTCCACCGTCGCCATGAACTTGCGCAGGAACCAGCCCCACAGCCCGAGGCTGGCGATGTAGTTCGCCCGGTCGTAGTACGGGGCGACGTCGGCGAAGACGTCGTTCAGTTCCTGCGTCCAGACGCTGTTGAAGCGCTCCTCGCGGGCGATCTCGCGGGTGGCGACAGGCGGTGGGTTCATCGAGGCCTCCCTCCCTTAGATCCGCAGCAAGTAGAGCACCGACGCCCCTGTTCCGGCAAGAGCCACCGCGTACACGATCGTCGCGACGAGCCGATCGGCGCGCAGGCCGAGGTCGACGCAGGTGATGCGCAGGCGGTGGGCCGCGCTCCACAGCGACAGGAACACCGTCCCGGCCAGCGCCAGCTTGGCGAGCCAGTGCCCGGCAAAGGCGTGCAGCCGGTCGTAGGCAAGCAGGTCCGGCGTGTAGCCCAGCGCCGCCAGCAGCGTGAGGAGGATCAGTGCCGGGGTGAGGAACGCGGTCAGCGTGCCGCCCGCCGCGAACGGGCCCCAGACGATGGGCTTGTTCGACACCGCCATGTCAGAAGGCTCCCGCGAGCGTAAGAACGACGAGCGACAGCACCGCCCAGGCGGCAAAGTGCGTGCCCGAGATGGCGGCGTCGGGAACGAACGCCTCGCCGCGCTGCAGCGGCAGGGCTTTGGGGGTCAGGTTGAACCACGTGATGCTGTGATAGACGGCGAAGCCCATCGCCAGAACGTGGAACACGACGCTTGCCGGCGTCCTCAGGATCTCGAGGAACACCGCCCAGGCGGCCGGCCCGTCGGAGAGCTGCTTCAGTCCCCACACCGCGAGCAGCGTCCAGCCGCCGATGAACAGGCAACTGAACTCGCGCACCATGTAGCGCAGGTAGCGGGGGTGGCGGAAAATCCACTCCGAGGTGACCGGGCGCACGTAGGGCTTGCGGCTCACTTTTTCAGCCATGGCATCAGGTGCTGCGTGTACCAGTCCACCGTGCTCCGGATCTTCACCTGCTGGATGGCGCCCGCCGGATCGACATGTTCGGGGCACACGTCCGAGCACGCCCCGACGAAGGAGCACTCCCACACGCCCTCGGTCGCCGCTATCTCCTGCTGGCGCACCTCGCGCCCGCCGTCGCGCGAATCCTGGTTCCAGCGGTGCGCGAGCGCGATCGCCGCCGGGCCGATGTACTTCGGCATCAGCGCGTATTCCGGGCAGGCCGCGTAGCACAGCATGCAATTGATGCACATGCTGTACTGCTTGAAGCGCTTGAGCTCGGCCGGCGTCTGGCGGTATTCGCCCTCCTCGATCGCCTTCACGTCCTTCGGCACCAGGTAGGGCCGCACGCGTGCGAGCTTCTCCATGAAGTCGTCGATCACGGTGACCAGGTCGCGCTCGATCGGGAAATGCCGCAGCGGCTCCACCCGGATCACGCCCTCGTAGTCGCGCAGGAACGCCTTGCAGGCGAGCTTGGGCTCGCCGTTGATCATCATGCCGCAGCTGCCGCACACCGCCATGTGGCAGGACCAGCGGTAGCTGAGCGTGGGATCGAGGTGCTCCTTGACGTGATTGAGGGCGTCGAGCACCACCCACTCCTCGCGGCAGCCCACGGCGTAGCGCTGGAAATGCGGCGCCTGGTCCGTCTCCGGGTTGTAGCGCAGTACCTCCAGTTCGACCCTGCGCTCGCTCATTCGTGGCCTCCGGAATAGTCGCGCACGCCGGGCTGCGATTTCGTGATCACCACGTCCCGGTAGCTGATGCGCGGGGCGCCCTCCCCCGCGTACGCCGCGAGCGAGTGCCTGAGAAACTGCCGGTCGTCGCGCTCGGGATGGTCGAGGCGCTGGTGCGCGCCGCGTGACTCCTTGCGCGCGAGCGCGCTCTGCACCACGGCCTGCGCGCAATCGAGCATCGAGCCGAGCTCGAGCCCCTGCAGCAGGTCGGTGTTGTAGACGTTGGTCCGGTCGTGCAGCTCGATCCTCCGGTAACGCGTGCGCAGCTCGGCGAGCTTGGCGCAGGCCGCGGCGAGGCCCTCGCCCGTGCGGTAGATGCCGGCGTTCTCCTCCATTGTCTGCATCATCTCCCGGCGCACGCCGGCGACCGTCTCCCCGCCGCCGGTCCTTTGCATCAGCTCGCGCAGCCTCGCCTGCGCCGCATCGGCGAGCGCATCGCGGAGCGCGGGGCGCGCGCCCAACTGAAGGTACTCCATCGCGCTCAGGGCTGCGCGGCGGCCGAACACCAGCAGCTCGGTGAGCGAGTTGGAGCCGAGGCGATTGGCGCCGTTGATGCTCACGCAGGCGCATTCGCCCGCTGCGAACAGGCCCGGCAGCGACGTCGCCGCGCGGATGTCAGTATCGACCCCGCCCATCATGTAGTGCACCACCGGGCGCACCGGCACGGGGTCTTTCACCGGGTCCACGCCCATGTAGGAAATGGACATGTCGCGCACGAGCGGCAGGCGCTCGTCGATCGTCTTTTCACCCAGGTGCCGCATATCGAGCAGCATGCAATCGCCCCACTGCGTGGGCACCATGTTGCCCTTCCTCTGCTCCTGCCAGAAGGCTTGGCTGACACGATCGCGGGGCCCGAGCTCCATGGTCTTGAGAACCGGCTTGCCCAACGGCGTTTCCGGTCCCATGCCGTAGTCCTGCAGGAAGCGCCGCCCGTTCCCGTTGACGAGCACGCCGCCCTCCCCCCGGCAGGCTTCGGTAAGCAATGTGCCGGTGCTCGGCAGCCCCGTGGGGTGGTACTGCACGAACTCCATGTCCTTCAACGCGACGCCCGCGCGGTAGGCAAGCGCCATGCCGTCGCCCGTCTTGATCGCGCCGTTGGTGGTGAACGGGAACATGCGCCCGGCGCCGCCGCCTGCGATGATTACCGCCCCGGCATCGAAGCGGCGCATCTGGCCGCTGCGCATCTCGATCGCCGTCAGGCCGCTGCAGCGGTTCTCCTCCACCAGCAGGTCGGTCGCGTAGAACTCATCGAAGCGCTGGATCGACGCGAACTGCAACGACGTCTGGAACAGCGTATGCAGGATGTGAAAGCCCGACTTGTCCGCGGCAAACCAGGTGCGCTGCTTCTTCATGCCGCCGAAGGGCCGCACCGCCACCGAGCCGTCGGCTTCGCGGCTCCACGGGCAGCCCCAGTGCTCGAGCTGGAGGAGCTCCTTTGGCGCCTCGCGGATGAAGTAGTCCACCGCGTCCTGGTCCGAGAGCCAGTCGCCGCCGCCCACCGTGTCGTTGAAGTGGTGCTCGAGGCTGTCGTCGGGCTTGATCACCCCGGCCGCGCCGCCCTCCGCCGCACAGGTGTGGCTGCGCATGGGATACACCTTGGAAATCATGGCGATGCGCAGCTTCGGGTCCGCCTGGGCCAGGGCGATCGCGGCGCGCAGGCCAGCGCCCCCGGCGCCGATGATCGCCACGTCCGTGCGGATCGTCTCCACGGCCCGCATGGTGCGCCCCGGAGCGCCCCGCGGAATTGACGCCGGTCAAACCATCGCGGAATTCAGCCGAACCGGCCGGTGATGTAGTCCTCGGTCTGCTTTTTCTTCGGCTTGATGAAGATCTCGTCGGTGACGCCGTATTCGATCAGCTCGCCGAGGTACATGTAGGCGGTGTAGTCGGACACGCGCGCCGCCTGCTGCATGTTGTGGGTGACGATGACGATGGTCACCTTCTTCTTCAGGTCGTGGATCAGCTCTTCGATCGAGGCGGTGGCGATGGGATCGAGCGCCGAGGTCGGCTCGTCGAACAACAGGATCTCCGGGTCAGTGGCGAGGGCGCGCGCGATGCACAGGCGCTGCTGCTGGCCGCCGGACAGGTTGAAAGCGGGCTCGTCCATGCGGTCCTTCACCTCTTCCCACAGCGCGGCGTTGCGCAGCGCCTCTTCCACCTTCTCGTTCAGGCTCACGCGGCGGCTTTCGCCCCGCACGCGCAGCCCGTAGGCCACGTTCTCGTAGATCGATTTCGGAAACGGGTTGGGCTTCTGGAACACCATCGAGATACGCATGCGCACTTCGATCGGATCCACGCTGGCCGCCAGCACGTTGACGTTGTCGGGGTACAGGCGGATCTCGCCCTCGTAGCGGTTGCCGGGGTAGAGGTCGTGCATGCGGTTGAAGCTGCGCAGGAACGTGGACTTGCCGCAGCCCGAGGGCCCGATCAGCGCCGTGACCTGCTTCTCGTGCACCGGCATGTTCAGGTGCTTGAGCGCCTGGAAGTCGCCGTAGTGGAAACTGAGGTCCATCACCTCGGCCTTGAGCGCCGCCGGGGCGGCTACTTGTGCGGGGACCGTTACCATTTGATTTTCTTCCTCAGCTTGTAGCGAATATAGATTGCCAATCCGTTCATGGCGAGCGTCATCAGCACCAGCACGAAGCCCGCCGCCGCGGCGTTTATCAGGAACGCCGCCTCGGGGCGCGACGTCCAGTTGAACATCTGGATCGGCATCACGGTAAAGGGCGACGTCAGCCAGTCGAACGAGAGGAACGGCGCCTCGGCCTTGATGGGCGACGGCGGCAGGAAGGCGATGAAGGTGAGCGCGCCAATGGTGATGATGGGGGCGGTTTCGCCGATGGCGCGTGCCATGCCGATGATCACCCCGGTGAGGATGCCGGCGGAGGAATACGGGATGATGTGGTCCTTGCACACCTGCCATTGCGTCGCGCCGAGCGCGTAGGCGCCCTCGCGGATGCCCTGAGGGATGGAACGGATGGCCTCGCGTGTCGCCACGATCACCACCGGCAGGATGAGCAGCGCGAGCGTGAGACCCGCCGACAAGATCGACTGGCCGAAGCCGAACTGGTAGACGAACAGGCCCAGCGCCAGCAGGCCGTAGACGATCGAGGGCACGCCGGCCAGGTTGGTGATGTTGATCTCGATGATGTCGGTGACCCAGTTCTTCGGCGCGTATTCCTCCAGGTACAGTCCCGCCGCAACGCCCAGCGGCACGGCGAAGAAGGCCGTGGTCAGCATCACCAGCGTCGAACCCACCCAGGCGGACAGGATCCCGGCCTGCCCCGCGCGGCGCGACGGGAATTCGGTGAAGAATGCCCAATCCAGCCGCGGTACGCCCTTGATCGCCATGTCGACGAACAGCGCGGTGAACGTCAGCACGCCGATCATCAGCGCCAGCACGCCGACGCAGGCGAAGAACAGGTCCCAGCGCTTGTGGCTGGCGATGAGGAGCCGGATCTCTGCGAGGTTCTTCGCGTACGCCATCAGTAAGCCTCGCGGAAGCGCTTGCGCAGCACGTGGCCGGCGATGTTGAAGAACAGCGTCAGCACCATCAGCGTCAGGCCCGCGGCGAAAATCGTCTGGTAGCCGATCGAGCCGTGCGGCAGGTCGCCGAGCGCCACCTGCACGATGTAGGCGGTGATGGTCGCGGCGGGTTCGAGCGGATTGAAGGTGAGGTTCGGCTGCATGCCGGCGGCCACGGCGAGGATCATGGTCTCGCCCACCGCGCGCGAGATGCCGAGGATGTACGCCGAGGCGATTCCCGAGAATGCGGCCGGCACCACCACCCTCGTTGCGGTCTGGAAACGCGTCGCGCCCATCGCATAGGATCCCTCGCGCAGCGCCATCGGCACCGCGCGCATCGCGTCTTCCGAAATCGAGCTGACGTAGGGAATGATCATGATTCCCATGACGATGCCCGCCGACAGGATGTTGAAGCCCGGCAGCGTGGGATAGAACCATTGCAGGATCGGGGTGACGAACAGCAGCGCGAAGTAGCCGTAGACGATGGTCGGCACGCCCCCGAGCAGCTCGAGGAAGGGTTTGGCGATCTCGCGCACGCTGAACGGCGCGAACTCGGACAGGTAGATGGCGATGATGGTGCCCAGCGGGATGGCGATTGCAAGCGCGACTGCCGAGCTGGTGAGCGTGCCCGACAGCAGCACCATGATGCCGAAGTGCGCGTCGTCGAACAGCGGCGTCCACTGCGTGTCGGTGAGGAAGTCCCACAGCGACACGTGCTGGAAGAACACCACCGATTCCTTCACCAGCACATAGACGATGCCGATGGTGGTGAAGACCGAGACCAGGGCCGCGAGGAACAGCACGGCTTCGATCGCGCGCTCGCGCAGGATGCGCGCGCGGCGCTGCTGCAGTCGCGTGCTGGCGTTGGAGGGCGCCATTGGCATCGAAGCTTGGCCCGGCACGGCCGACATGGGGTGGAGGAATCCCGATTCTAGATGCAAAAAGCCCGCCCGCGACGTGCGGGCGGGCCCTGGTTCGCGCCTACAGCTTTGCTTCGCGGCGCAGCAGTTCCTCGATGGTGATGCCCACCTCGGCAACCCCGCCGAACACCGTGCCCTTCTTGCCCTTGGTCACATGCTCCCAGGCCGTCTTGTAGGCCGAATCCGGCAGCGGCACGTACTTCACTTCCCTGGCCAGCTTCGCCCCATGGGTCATGTAGTACTGCACGAACTCCTTCACCTCGGGCTTGGCCAGCGACTTGGCGTTGAGGTAGATGAAGATCGGGCGCGCCAGCGGCGTGTAGGTGCCGGCGATCACCGCGTCGAGCGAGGGCAGCACGGGCTGGCCCTTCTCGTTGACGATCGGCACGGCCTTCAACTTGTCCTTGTTCTCCACGTAGTAGGCGTAGCCGAAGTAGCCCAGGCCGTTCACGTCGCGCGACACGCCCTGCACCAGCACGTTGTCGTCTTCCGACGCGGTGAAGTCGCCCCGCGAGGACTTGGACTTGCCCACCACCGCCTCGGTGAAATAGTCGAAGGTGCCCGAATCGGCGCCCGGCCCGAACAGCTTCATCGGCTGCGCCGGCCAGGCGGGATTCACCTGGTTCCACATCGTCACCTTGCCCTGCGCGCCCGGCTCCCACATCTTCTTCATCTCGGCAACCGTCAGCTGCTTGATGAAGGCGTTCTTCGGGTTGATCACCACCGTCAGCGCGTCGAAGGCCACCGGCAGCTCGAAGTACTCCACCCCCGCCGCCTTGCAGTCGTCCATCTCCTTCTTCAGGATCGGGCGCGAGGCGCCCGAGATGTCGATCTCGTCGCGGCAGAACTTCTTGAATCCGCCGCCGGTGCCGGAGATGCCGACGGTGACCTTGATCTGGTTCTTCTTCGCCTTCTGGAAGTCCTCGGCCACCGCCTCGGTGACCGGGAATACGGTGCTCGAGCCGTCGATCTTGACGATCTGGCTGTAAGCGGGGATTGCGGCCAGCAGCGAGGCTGCCAGAATGATTCGCTTCATCGGTTCGCTCCTATTGTCATTTGCGGGAGCGAGTCTAGAGCCCCAGTGTGACAGCGCTGTTACACCGGAACTCGATGCCCCACCCTGCCGATTTCCTCGAGCTTCTTCTTCAGCACCAGCCGGTCCAGCTTGCCGATCGGCAGGCTCATGAACAGGTTGATGCGCGTGGACAGTTCGCTGAACGCCCGCAGGAACGCCTTGCGCTTGACCTCGTCCGGTCCCTCTGCCGCCGCCGGGTCCTGCACTCCCCAGTGCGCCGTCATCGGCTGCCCCGGCCAGAACGGGCATACCTCGCCGGCGGCGTTGTCGCAGACCGTGAACACGAAATCGAGTGCCGGCGCGCCGGGACCGGCGAACACGTCCCAGCTCTTGGAGCGCAGGCCAGTACTGTCGATCCGATTGTGCTGCAGGAGGTCGAGCGCGAAAGGGTTGACCTTGCCGCCCGGATGGCTGCCGGCGCTGTAGGCACGGAAGCGACCCCTGCCCGCGGTGTTGAGGTAGGCCTCGGCAAGGATCGAGCGGGCGGAGTTGCCGGTGCAGAGGAACAATACGTTGAATTGTTTCATGCCGCGAGCCGAACTGCCGGAAGCGCCGTGGTCAGTACGGGGGCAAACCCACCACCGATAGTGCGCATGTTGGTGGTCTGTCCCTGGTAAAGCCGCGCCGCAAGCATCTGCACGCGGCCGGCGTACACATAGTTGCGCACGTCGACCTTCAGCGCCTTGTCGGCGGAGATGCGCCGCTCGCTCGGCCGCACCAGTGTCTGCGCAACGTAGCGCCCGGCGACGATCTCTTCCCAGACGCGGCGCGTGAGCTTTTCGCCCCGATAGGCGGCCCGGCTCCCGTGACCGGCCGCGGGCTTGAAGAATAGCCGCCGCCGCTCGGCCCACAGGCGCTCGGCGTTCGCCGGCGAGACAATCTCCGTGTGCGGAATGCCGGTCTCAAGCGTACGGACATCCGCCTCCGCTACGCCCCAGGCCCGCAGCAGCCCCGGGCTGCCGAGCAGGCTCAGGTTGCGCTTGTCCGCGTAAAGCGCATGCGCGCGCGGGTGCGGCGTGATCACGGCGGCGTTCGCAAGATATGCCGCGCGCAGCACCGCATGGGCGGGCGCCTCGAGGTAGAAATCCGTCAACCGGTTGTAGACGAGATCCACCGGCCCCTGCGAACCGCGCAGCACACCGTCTTTAAACTGCAATTCCTCCGGCGCGACCACCGCGGCTTCCACACCGAAGCGCTCAAAAAGGCGCGCGAAGAGCAGGAACTCGGGGTACAGGAACTGCGCCTGCGGCGTGTCGTCCACGATGGCCACCCGCCGCGGGGCCCCCGCGTGGCCCGCACGATGCCACTCCGCCACGAACATGTCGAACAGCGTTCGCTCGATGTCCGCATCGGGCACCGGTCCGCTCATGGATGACTCGATCTCGTCGCAGCAGGCGCGCTGCGCACGCGCGAGGACTGCGTTGAGCAGCGCGCCGCCCGAGTTCGTGTTGATCTCGATGAGGCGCGGACCCTCGGGCGCGAGATGGAAGTCGTAGCCGATGAAGACACCCTTCGCGCCCGGATCCTCGCGCGCGATTCCGGGCGCCCAGGCGAGCGCCGTCTCCCGGTAGTCCGGCAGCGCGACGACGCGTTCCACCGCCTCGATCACCCGCCCCATCTGCCGCAGGTGCTCACGCGAGACGAAGACCGGCAGCGACGCGAAAAGGTGCGGGCAGCGCTCCTCGATCAGGTCGTGCAGTCCGCTCGACGCCGGATCGGCCTGCAGCGCTTGGCGCAACGCGTCGCGGTCGAGGCTGATGCAGTGGCAGTCGCGGTTCAGCGTCTCGATCATGCGGGAACCCTTTCGTACCAGCTTCGTGTGCCGTTCACGATATACACGACCGAGAGCATCACGGGCACCTCGACCAGGACCCCGACCACCGTCGCGAGCGCGGCGCCGGAATCAAAACCGAACAGGGTGATCGCTGCGGCCACCGCCAGCTCGAAAAAGTTGCTGGCGCCGATCAGCGCCGAAGGCCCCGCAACGCTGTGCGCGACGCGCAAGCGCCGGTTCAGCAGGTAGGCGAGGCCCGAATTGAAGTACACCTGCACCAGGATCGGCACCGCCAGCATGGCGATGATCAGCGGCTGCGCCAGGATCTGGCGGCCCTGAAAGGCGAACAGCAGCACGATGGTGGCGAGCAATGCCGCGATCGACCAGGGCTGGATGCGCGCGAGCGTTGCCTGCAGGCGCGCCTCGCCGCCCTTCAGTAGGGACGCGCGCCACAACTGCGCGAGGATCACCGGGACGACGATGTAGAGCAGCACGGAAATGAACAGGGTGTCCCAGGGCACGGTGATCGCGGAGAGGCCCAGCAGCAGCGCGACGATCGGCGCGAAGGCGACGATCATGATGGCGTCGTTGAGCGCCACCTGGCTGAGCGTGAAGTAGGGATCTCCCTGCGTGAGCCGACTCCAGACGAACACCATCGCCGTGCACGGCGCCGCCGCGAGCAGGATCAGTCCCGCGACGTAGCCGTCGATCTGGTCCGCCGGCAGCCAGGGCGCGAACACCTGGCGCAGGAAGAACCAGGCGAGGAGCGCCATCGAGAAGGGCTTCACCAGCCAGTTGACGGCGAGCGTCACGCCGATGCCGCGCCAGTGCTGGCGCACCTGCCCCATCGCCATGAAGTCGATGCGCAGCAGCATCGGGATGATCATCACCCAGATGAGCAGCCCGACCGGGACGTTGACGCGCGCCACTTCCATGCGCCCAAGCGCCTCGAAAGGCGCGGGCAGCCACTGCCCGAGGGCGATCCCCGCGACGATGCCCAGGAATACCCACAGCGTCAGCCAGCGCTCGAACAGCCCCATTCAGGAGATCGCCGCTTGGGTCGGGTTGCAGGAGCGCCCGCCGCAGCAGTTCTCGGTGAGAAATGCCACCAGCGCGCTCATATGGTCGAAATCGGCTGTATAAATGACAAAGCGTCCGTCCTGCCGGCCTTGCGCCAGCCCTGCCCGGGTGAGGCCGGCAAGATGGAAGGAAAGCGTTGCAGGCGCGAGGTCCAGCTTCTCGCCGATGACACCGGCGGGCAGGCCTTGCGGCCCTGCCTCCACCAGCAATCGGAAGGCGGCGAGGCGCGAAGGCTGCGCCAGCGCACTCAATGCACTCACTGCCTGCTTCGTTTCCATGTTTCCAATAATATGGAAATGTCAGGCAAAGCGCAAGCCCTCAGCCAGCGATTGCCCGCCGCACCGCGGCAGCAATGGAATTCGCCGCCTGTTCAACGACTTGCTTCGGCTCCCCCTCCACCATCACACGCAGCAGCGGCTCCGTACCCGAAGGCCGCAGGAGCACCCGCCCGCGGCCATTCAGCGACTTCTCCGCCTCGGCTTGCGCCGCGGCGATGGAGCGATCCTTCTGCCAGTCGAATCCCTTGGGCACCTGCACGTTGATCAGGACCTGCGGGAACATCGCCAGGTCTGCCGTCAGTTGCGCGAGAGACTGCTTCGACTGGCGCAACGCGGTAAGCACCTGCAGCGCCGAGACGATGCCGTCCCCCGTGGTGTGCTTGTCCAGGCAAAGCAGGTGGCCGGAGTTCTCGCCGCCGAGCTGCCAGCCCTTCTCGCGCAGCAGCTCCAGCACGTAGCGGTCGCCGACTTTCGCGCGCGCAAACGGAACGCCCAGTTTTGCAAAGGCCTGCTCCAGGGCGAAATTGGTCATCAGCGTGCCGGCAACACCTGCAATTTTCTCCTTCGAGGCGCGGTGCCTGACGATGGCGTAGAGCAGCTGGTCGCCGTCGTAGAGTTTCCCCGCGGCATCCGCCATCAGCAGCCGGTCGCCGTCGCCGTCGAGCGCGATGCCGAGGTCGGCCTTGTGCAGCCGCACGGCGGCCTGCAGCTGCTGCGGGGCGTTCGCGCCGAACATGTCGTTGATGTTGAAGCCGTCGGGGGACACGCCGATCGGCAAGACCTCGGCGCCAAGTTCGTGGAACACGTTCGGCGCCACGCTGTAGCCCGCGCCATGCGCGCAATCCACCACGATGCGCAGGCCGCGAAGGTCGAGCTCGGCGGGAAAGCAGGACTTGCAGAATTCCACATACCGGCCCGGGGCGTCGTCCACGCGCCGCGCCTTGCCCAGCTTTGCCGACTCGTTGCAGCCGATGGGGGATTCGAGGGTCCGCTCGATCTCGGACTCCACCGCGTCG
>JANMUO010000062.1:0-2241 GCA_031391655.1 Betaproteobacteria bacterium | reverse complement strand
GCTCACCGCGCTGCCCGTGATCGAAACCCAGGCCGGCGACGTCACGGCCTTCGTGCCGACCAACGTGATCTCGATTACCGACGGCCAGATCTTTCTCGAAACCGACCTCTTCAACGCCGGCATCCGGCCTGCGATCAACGCCGGCATCTCGGTGTCGCGCGTAGGCGGGGCGGCGCAGACCAAGATCATGAAGAGGAAGGACACGGGCGGCGGGGTGCGCCTGGCGCTGGCGCAGTATCGCGAACTCGCGGCCTTCGCGCAGTTCGCCTCCGACCTGGACGAAGCCACGAGGAAGCAACTGGAGCTGGGCAAGCTGGTCTCTGAGCTGATGAAACAGCCGCAGTACCGGCCGCTGCAGGTGTGGGAAATGGCGGTGACGCTGTTCGCGGTGAACAACGGCTTCTTCAGCGACGTCGAGGTGAAAAAGGCGCTGGCCGCCGAACGCTCGATGCGCGAGTACCTGAAAAGCAAGTTCGCCGACCTGATCAAGCGCATCGAGGAGAAGAACGACCTTTCCGCCGATGACGAGAAGGCGCTCAAGGAAGCGATCGCCGACTGGAAGAAGAACGGGTCCTACTAAAAGGAGAGGGTAACGGGGGAACCTAGGTTCCCCTGTTCCGAACTATGCCAGGCACCAAAGAAATACGGGTGAAGATCAAGAGTGTGCAGAACACTCGGAAGATCACCAAAGCGATGGAGATGGTCGCCGCCTCCAAGATGCGCAAGGCGCAGGAGCGCATGCGCATGGCGCGCCCCTACGGCGAGAAGATCCGCAACGTCGCCGCGCACATCTCCCACGCCAACCCGGAATACAAGCACCCGGCCCTGGTCGAGCACGACTCGGTGAAGCGGCTTGGCATCATCGTCGTCACCACCGACAAGGGCCTGTGCGGCGCGCTCAACACCAACCTGCTGCGCCTGGTGCTCAACCAGTACAAGGAATGGCAGGGGCAGGGCGAGGAGATCGAGGTCTGCGCCCTGGGCAACAAGGGGCTGGGCTTCATGCAGCGGCTGGGCGCCAAGATCGTTTCACACGCCATCCAGCTGGGAGACAGGCCGCAACTCGAGAAGCTGATCGGCCCGGTGAAGGTGGTGCTCGACAGTTTCATGAGCGGGCATACCGACCGGGTGATGCTCGCCTACAACCGTTTCGTCAACACCATGAAGCAGGAGCCGGTGATCGAGCAGTTGCTGCCGCTTTCCGGCGAGCGTCTCGGCGCCCCGGAAACGGTATGGGACTACATCTATGAGCCCGAGGCGCGCACGGTGCTGGACCAGGTGCTGCGGCGCTATGTCGAGGTGATCATCCTCCAGGCGCTAGCCGAGAACATGGCCTCCGAGCAGTCGGCGCGCATGGTGGCGATGAAAGCCGCCTCGGACAACGCACGCGACCTGATCGACGACCTGACGCTGATCTACAACAAGAACCGCCAGGCCGGCATCACCAAGGAGCTTTCCGAAATCGTGGGCGGCGCTGCCGCCGTTTAAGGGATCAAGAACATGGCACCAGTGCAAGGCACTCCAAATACTCAAGGCACCATCGTCCAGTGCATCGGCGCGGTTACCGACATCGAGTTCCCGCGCGAGGCGATGCCCGGGATCTATGACGCGCTCAAGCTGGTCGATACCGCCGAAGACGGGCTCGCGGAAAAGGGCCTCACTTTCGAGGTCGAGCAGCAACTCGGCGACGGTGTGGTGCGCTGCATCGCGCTCGGTTCTTCCGACGGCCTGCGCCGCGGCATGAAGGTCGTCAGCACCGGCGCGCCGATCTCGGTGCCCGTGGGCGTGGGCACGCTGGGCCGCATCATGGACGTACTCGGACGCCCGATCGACGAAGTCGGTCCGATCAAGTCGGACAAGCTGCGCTCGATCCACCAGTCGGCGCCCAAGTTCGATGAGCTCTCGCCCTCCGTGGAACTTCTGGAGACTGGCATCAAGGTCATCGACCTCATCTGCCCGTTCGCCAAGGGCGGCAAGATCGGCCTGTTTGGCGGCGCCGGCGTCGGCAAGACCGTGAACATGCTGGAGCTGATCAACAACATCGCCACCCAGCACTCGGGACTGTCCGTGTTCGCCGGCGTCGGCGAGCGCACGCGCGAAGGCAACGACTTCTACCACGAGATGATCGAAGCCCAGGTGGTGAAGCCCGACAACCTGCCCGAGTCCAAGGTGGCGATGGTGTTCGGCCAGATGAACGAGCCGCCGGGCAACCGCCTGCGTGTCGCGCTCACCGGTCTCACC
>JANMUO010000402.1:0-1946 GCA_031391655.1 Betaproteobacteria bacterium | reverse complement strand
AATCATGCGAAAATCCTACCACGCAGGCCCTATGCGATTTCTCATCGTGGACGAATCCCGCGAGTTCCGCAGCACTCTCGCCGGCATGCTGCGCGCGCGCTGGCCGCAAGCGGAAATCGAAGACTGGAATCCGCGCGAACGCGGCAATCCGCGCTCGGCGCTCGAGCACGGCCGCTACAGCGCCGTGCTGCTCGACACCGAGCCGGCGGGCGAGGACGGACTTGCCTGGGCCACGGACATCCGCCGCGACCCCGAGGCGCCGCCGGTGGTGCTGCTGACGGGCGCCGGGGGCGAGAGCCTCGCCGTCAAGGCGATGAAGGCCGGCGCGGCCGATTTCCTGCGCAAGGAAGGCCTGGACGCCGAGCGGCTGGCGCGCTCGATCGAGGACGCGCTGCGCGAGAACGAGGCGAGTATCGCGGAGACTTCGGGCACGCCGCCCTCGTTCCTGCGCACGCAGCCGCTGGACGTGCGCAAGATCGGCGTGCCGGTGAAGACCGATGACCGCCCGATCCCGGGCTACCGCAGCCTGCGCAAGATCGGCGAAGGCGGCATGGCGCAGGTGTACCTTGCCGAGCGCGAGAAGGACGGGCTGCAGCTGGTGCTCAAGGTGCTCGACCCGAACCTGCGCGAGGACAAGACGTTCCACCGCCGCTTCGAGCAGGAGTACCGCCTCGTCGCCGACCTGAACAACGAGTACGTCGCGCACATCTTCGACCAGGGCTTCGCCGGCGAGCGTCCCTTCATTGCCATGGAGTACCTCTCGGGCGGCACGCTCGCCGCGCGCATGCGGAGCGGCCTGACTTCGCTCGCGGCGCTGCGCATCGCTTCGCAGATCGCGCGCGCGCTCGACGCGATCCATGCCCACGGCATCATCCATCGAGACCTGAAGCCGCAGAACATCCTGTTCCGCGACAACGGGCGGCCGGTGATCGTGGACTTCGGCCTGGCGAAGAACATCGCCTCGAAAACCACGCTCACGCGCCACGGCGAGGTGATCGCCACGCCGCGCTACATGAGCCCCGAGCAATGCCTGGGCAAGCCCGCCGACCACCGTTCCGACCTGTACAGCCTGGGGGTGATTTTCTACGAGATGCTCAGCGGCAAAAGGCTCTACGACGCGGAAGGCCCCGCCGGGCTGGTGTACCAGCACGTGCACGGGCCGCTGCCGCGCCTGGAGGGGCGCCTGGCGGGCTACCAGGGCATCCTCGACCGCCTGCTGGCGAAGAACCCCGATGAGCGCTTCCAGAACGCGCGCGATCTGTTCGCGATGATCGCCATATGAGCGTGAACGCCGGCGAGCAGCAGTACCTCGACCTGCTTTCGGAGGTGCTGGCCGGCGGCGCGCTCAAGTCCGACCGCACCGGCACCGGCACGCGCTCGGTGTTCGGGCGGCAGATGCGATTCGCGCTCGGGGGCAGCTTTCCGCTGCTCACGACCAAGAAGCTGCACCTGAAATCCATCGTCTACGAGTTGCTGTGGTTCCTGCGCGGCGACACCAACGTTCGCTGGCTGCAGGAGCACGGCGTCAGCATCTGGGACGAGTGGGCCGACGAAAAGGGCGAACTCGGTCCGGTCTACGGCTACCAGTGGCGCCACTGGCGCACCCCGGATGGACGCGAGATCGACCAGCTGCGCCAGGTGGTCGAGCAGATCCGCGCGCGGCCCGACTCCCGCCGCCACCTGGTGACCGCCTGGAATCCGGCGGACGTCGACAAGATGGCGCTGCCGCCCTGCCACGCGCTGTTCCAGTTCTATGTCGCCGAAGGGCGCCTGTCCTGCCAGATGTACCAGAGGAGCGCGGACCTGTTCCTCGGCGTGCCCAACCGGCGGTGACCGGCAGGTTGTCATTGGCGATGGCGATGATCGTCGGGTCGCGCACCGGCACCGTGCCGCCCTCGCCGATCAGCCGCAGGGTGATGCCCTGCATGCCGAGGAAGAACGCCAGG
>JANMUO010000389.1:0-2452 GCA_031391655.1 Betaproteobacteria bacterium | reverse complement strand
GCAGGTCCTTCGCCGCCTGCTCGATGCGGCGGATGTCCTTCGAGAGATAGATGGGAAGGGTCATGAATAATAGGGACAGACCCTATTTATCACATTGTGAAAAATAGGGTCTGTCCCTATTTCTTCGTTACTCCGACCAGGGCGTCGGGCAGCCAGGTGCAAAGCTCCGGGAAGACGGTGATAAGGGCGATGCACAGCACCATCATGGCGAAAAAGGGTAGCGAAGCGAGTGCCACGTAATTGGAGTCGTGCCCGGTCATGGTCTGCAGCACGAAGATGTTGAAGCCGAGCGGCGGGGTGAGCTCGGCGATCTCCACCAGCAGCACCACGAAGATGCCGAACCAGATGAGGTCGATGCCGACCTTCTCGACCATCGGCAGTACGATCGAAGTGGTGAGCACGATCATCGACACGCCGTCCAGCGCGGTGCCGAGCAGGATGTAGATGCCGGCGAGGATGGCGATCAGCATGTACTTGTTCGGCTGCAGCGAGGCGACCCACTCGGCCAGCGCGCGCGGGATGCCGGTGAAGGCCATGCACGAGGAAAGGAAGCTCGCGCCCCCGAGGATGAACAGGATCATGCAGGACAGGCGCGTGGCGCCCATCAGGCTCTGCCAGAACGTCTGCCGGCTCAGCCCGCCCGACCAGGCGGCGATGGCCAGCGCGCCGAGCACGCCGAACGCGGCCGCCTCGGTGGCGGTGGCCCAGCCGATCACCATCACCCACACGACGAACACGATCAGCAGCACGCAGGGCACCAGGTGGCGCATGCGGTAGAGCTTTTCCTTCAGCGGCAGGCGCAAGTCGTCCTGCGGCGTCTTGTCCGGGTTGAGCAGCGCCCAGGCGATGATGTAGCCGGAAAACAGCAGCGTCAGTACCAAACCTGGCAGGAGGCCGGCGATGAATACCTTGACGATCGAGACTTCGGCGGCCACCGCGTACACCACCATGATGATGGAGGGCGGCAGCAGGATGCCCAGGGTCCCGGCGGCGGCGAGCGAGCCGAGCGCCGTCTTCTCGTCGTAGCCGCGGCGCTTCAATTCGGGCAGCGCCACCTTGGCGATGGTGGCGCAGGTGGCGGCGGAGGAGCCCGACACGGTGCCGAAGATGGCGCAGCCCAGGATGTTCACGTGCATCAGCCGCCCCGGCAGCCAGCCGAGCCAGGGCGAGAGGCCCTCGAACATCTCTTCCGACAACTTCGTGCGGTAGAGGATCTCGCCCATCCAGATGAACAGCGGCAGCGCGGCGAGCGTCCAGGAGGCGCTCGAGCTCCAGAACGACTGGAACAGGTTCACGTCGGGCGGCGTGCTGGTGAAGAACTGCAGGCCGAACCAGGCGGTGATGCCGAGCGCGATGGCGATCCACACACCCCCGACCAGCAGGACGAGCAGCAGGGCGAGCAGGACGAGGGAGGAGCCGAGGACCGTCATTCAGACGGTCTCGGAGAAATCACCGGCGGCGCGCCGCTCCTCTTCGGCGAGCTGGTAGGCGGGCTTCCTGTGCCGCGCCACCGCCGCCAGCTCGTCGAGCACCGCGACCAGGAAGATCAGCACGCCGACGACGAACGTCATCTGCGGGATCCAGATCGGCAGCTTGATCAGGCCCTGCGCCACCTCATGGAACTTCCAACTTTCGAAGACGAACCGCACCACCGCCCAGGCCATGTAGCTCGCGAACAGCGCCGTGACGCCCAGGGCCCACAGCTCGGCTACCCAGCGCGCACGCGCGCCGAGCATGTCCACCCACAGGCCGACGCGCACCAGCTCGCCCTTGCGGAAGGTGTGGCCGAGCGCGAGGAAGGCGCTCGCCGCGCTCAGCCAGGACACGATGTCGTCCGCGCCGCGGATCAGCACGCCGGCCTCTCGCCCGAAGGCCTGCGCCAGCATCAGCGCGCAGATGGACGCGAGGCAGATTGCCGCGAGCGCGCCGCTCGCGGCGTAGAGGCGGTCGAGGAACCGCCGCAACTCAGTTGCCGCGGTAGGCTTTGAGGATCGTCTGGCCGTCTGCGCCGGCGGTCTTTTCCCACTCGGCGGCCATCTGCTCGCCGATGCGCGCCAGCGCCGTCTTCAGCTCCGCGGAGGGCTCGCTCACCGACACGCCATTCTTCACCAGCAACTCGTCGGCGTCCTTCTCGCGCGTCTTCGACATGTCCCAGCCGCGCGGCTCGGCGGCGGCCGCCGTCTTCGTCAGCGCGTCCTGCTCTGCGGAAGACAGGCGGCTGAACGCGCGCTGGTTCACCACCACCACGTTCTTCGGGTTCCAGGCATTGGTCTTGTAGTAGTTCTTGACGAACTCCCAGGCCTTGGTGGAAGTGCCGGTGGCCGACGAGGTGATCATCGCCTGCATCGCCCCGGTGGCGAACATCTGCGGGATCTCCGGCACCTGCACCACCGTCGGGCTGGAGCCCATCAGCTCGGCGAGCCGCGCGGCGAGCGGGCTGTAGGTGCGCATC
>JANMUO010000368.1:0-4405 GCA_031391655.1 Betaproteobacteria bacterium | reverse complement strand
CTTGAACCCAGTACGGACTTCTTCCGCTACCTGAAGGATACCGCCGGCAAATCCGGCGGCAGGAAAAGATGGCCCAAGCTGACCACGTTCCTCATGGCCGACGCCCTGGTGCTGATCATCGAGGGGCTCCTCCCTTTTCTCGCGCCTAACCTCTGGCGCGACACGTTCCGGCGCATCACCCAGATGTCCGACGGCCAGATCCGCTTCTTCGGCCTGACCTCGATGCTGATCGGCCTGCTGCTGCTTTTCCTGGTGCGCTGATGCGCTGGCTCCTGCCAGAGTACATCGAGGACATCCTGCCGGCCGAGGCGGCGCGCATCGAGCGGCTGCGCCGGGCGATCCTCGACCTGTTCGCCGACGCCGGCTATGAGCTGGTTATGCCCCCGCTGCTGGAGTACATGGATTCGCTGCTCACCGGCACCGGGCACGACCTGGACGTGCGCACCTTCAAGGTGGTGGACCAGCTCTCCGGCCGCATGATGGGCGTGCGCGCCGACATCACGCCGCAGGTGGCGCGCATCGACGCGCACCTCTTGAACCGCAAGGGCGTGACGCGGCTGTGCTATTGCGGCAGCGTGCTGCACACGCGCCCGGCCGGCCCGGCGGCGACGCGCGAGCCGATCCAGATCGGCGCCGAGGTGTACGGCCACGCCGGCGTGGAAAGCGACCTGGAAGTGCAGCGCCTGCTGTGCCGGGCGCTGGCGCTGGCGCGCGTGAAGAAGGCGCGCATGGACATCGGGCACGTGGCGGTGTTCCGCTCGCTCGTGCACGCGGCGAAGGTCGGCGCGGCGCTGGAGGCCGAACTCTTCGAGGCGCTGCAGCGCAAGGACAAGCCGGCGCTGCGCCAGCTGGCGCGTGGCGTCGATGCGCGCTCGCGCGAGGCGCTGCTGCTGCTGCCCGAGCTCTACGGCGGCGCGGAGGTGCTCTCGCTTGCGGAGAAGAAATTGCCGAAGCTGCCCGAACTCACCCGGGCGCTGGCCACGCTGCGCGCTCTGGCCAAGGCTTCGCCGGTCCCGGTGAGCTTCGACCTCGCCGAACTGCGCGGCTACCACTACCACTCCGGCGTCGTGTTCGACGCCTACTGCGACGGGGTGGCCGGCGCGGTGGGCCGCGGCGGGCGCTACGACGAAGTCGGCAAGGCCTTCGGCCGCGCGCGCCCGGCGACCGGTTTTTCCATCGATCTGAGGAGCCTCGCCTCGGCGGCGGGCGTGAAGGGAAAGCGAGGATGAGCAAAGGGGCGCGCAACGTCGTCGTCATCGGCACGCAATGGGGCGACGAGGGCAAGGGCAAGATCGTCGACTGGCTCACCGACCGCGCCCAGGGCGTCGTGCGCTTCCAGGGCGGCCACAACGCCGGCCACACGCTGGTGATCGGCACCAAGAAGACGGTGCTGCACCTGATCCCCTCCGGCATTCTGCGCGGCAACGTGGACTGCTACATCGGCAACGGCGTGGTGGTATCGCCGCAGGCGCTGGTGCAGGAAATGGACGAGCTGGGGGCGGCGGGCGTGCGCGGGGTCGAGGCACGCTTGCTCATTTCGGAGGCCTGCCCGCTCATCCTGCCCTACCACGCTGCGCTCGATCGGGCGCGCGAGGCGGCGCGGGGCGCGGAGAAGATCGGCACGACCGGCCGCGGCATCGGCCCGGCCTACGAGGACAAGGTGGCGCGCCGCGCCATCCGGCTGCAGGACCTGTTCAAGCCGGTGCGCTTCGCCGAGAAGCTGAAAGAGCTGCTCGACTACCACAACTTCGTGCTTGTGCAGTACCACCGCCAGCCGGCGGTGGATTTCCAGCAAACGTTGGACGAAACGCTGACGCTGGCACCGCGGCTGCTGCCGCTGGTGGCCGATGTGCCGCGCGCCCTGTACCACGCGAACCGCGCCGGCAAGAACCTGCTGTTCGAAGGCGCACAGGGCTCGCTCCTCGACATCGACCATGGCACCTATCCTTACGTCACCTCGTCCAACTGCGTGTCAGGCGCGGCCGCGGCGGGCGCGGGCATCGGCCCGCACCACCTGCATTACGTGCTCGGCATCACCAAGGCCTACAACACGCGCGTCGGCAGCGGTCCGTTCCCGACCGAGCTCTCCGACGACGTCGGCGAGAAGCTGCGCCAGCGCGGGCAGGAATTCGGCGCCACCACCGGGCGGCCGCGCCGCACCGGCTGGTTCGACGCCGCGGCGCTCAAGCGCTCGATCCAGCTGAACGGCGTCTCGGGCCTGTGCATCACCAAGCTCGATGTGCTCGACGGCGTCGAGGCGGTGAAGATCTGCGTCGGCTACCGCCTCGAGGGGCAGGTCTCCGAGATCCTGCCGGTGGGCGCCGAGGAACTGGAGCGCTGCGAGCCGGTCTACGAGGAGCTGCCCGGCTGGAAGGAGAGCACGGTCGGCATCAAGTCCCACGGCGCGCTGCCCAAGGCGGCGCGCGACTACCTCAAGCGCATCGAGGACCTCGCGGGCGTGCCGATCGACCTGATTTCAACCGGCCCGGAGCGCGACGAGACCATCGTCCTGAGGCATCCGTTCGGCTGAAATCCCACCGTGCGCTGGCGTACGGTCTGCGCAGGCCGCTTGCCCTAGGCTTGGCCGGTGAAGACCATGCTCATCGCGATCCTGCTGGCCGCGGCGCTTATTGCCGGCTGCAGCGAGAAAACGCCGCGGGTGCACCGCGACGCCAAGCACGACTACAACGGCCTGAGCGCCCAGGGCGCGGAATCCCCGACGCGCGAGCGCACGCTCAAGCAGGGCGCCGCCGGCCGCATGTAGTGAGTCGCTGTCGGAGAACCGGGCTAAAATCCGGTTCTCATCTTGGTGGTGCCGAGGAAGGGATTCGAACCCCCACAGTGTTGCCACCGCTAGGACCTGAACCTAGTGCGTCTACCAATTCCGCCACCTCGGCAGGGGAGGCGAATTCTAGTGTCTGAGGAAAACCGTGTCAAAGAAACGCCGCACTGAATCGCGCGCCGGCCGCGGCAATACGCCGCCGCGCGCCGCCCGCAGCGCGCCCCTGGCTCTGGGCAAGTTCACCGGCCGCATCGAGGGCCACCATGACGGCCACGGCTTTCTCGTGCCCGACGGGGGCGAGGCGCGCGTGTTCCTCTCCGCCGCCGAAATGCGCCAGGTGCTGCACGGCGACCGTGCGCTGGTTCGCGTGACCGGCATCGACCATCGCGAGCGGCCCAACGGCGAGATCGTCGAGGTGCTCGAGCGCGTCAACCGGCGCATCGTCGGCCGCCTGCACAGCGAGCACGGCGTGCTGTTCCTGGTGCCGGAAGATCGCCGCATCGCGCAGGACATCCTCGTGCCGCCGGCGGAAGGCGCGCGCGCCAAGGCCGGGCAGGTGGTGACCGTCGAGCTGGTGTCGCAGCCCTCCAAGCACGCGCAGCCGATCGGCCGCGTCGCCGAAGTGCTGGGCAACTACGCCGATCCGGGCATGGAAATCGAGATTGCGCTGCGCAAGTTCGACCTGCCGCGCGAGTTCTCCAAGCGCGCCGAGGCGCAGGCGCGCGCGCTGCCCGAGACGGTGCGCGAGGAGGACGCCAAGGGCCGGCGCGACCTGCGCGAGCTCAATTTCGTCACCATCGACGGCGAGACGGCGAAAGACTTCGACGACGCCGTCCACGCGGTGAGAGAAGGCAAAGGCTTCCGCCTGTGGGTGGCGATCGCCGACGTCAGCCACTACGTGCGCGACGGGGACGCGCTGGACGAGGACGCGCGCGCCCGCGGCACGTCGGTGTACTTCCCGCGTCGCGTGCTGCCGATGCTGCCCGAAAAGCTCTCCAACGGCCTGTGTTCGCTGAATCCGCAGGTGGACCGCCTGGCGATGGTGTGCGAGATGGCGATTGCGCCGGCCGGCACGGTGGCGCGCTACGAGTTCTATCCGGCAGTGTTCCGCTCGCACGCGCGGCTGACCTACACCGAGGTCTGGGCCAGGCTCTCCTCCGGCAAGGCGCAGGCGCACCTCGCCACGCTCTACGAGCTGTTCAAGGCGCTGCACGCGGCGCGCGTGCAGCGCGGCGCGATCGATTTCGAGACCGTGGAAACGCGCATGGAGTTCGATACCGACGGCAAGATCAAGCGCATCTATCCCGAGGCGCGCAACGACGCGCACCGCCTCATCGAGGAATGCATGCTGGCGGCCAACGTCTGCGCCGGCGAATTCCTCGCCGCGCGCGGCCAGCCGGCGCTGTACCGCGTGCACGACGTGCCCGCGGCCGACCGCGTCGGCGCGCTGCGCGAGTTCCTAGCCGAACTGGGTTTGCAGCTGCCTGGCGGCGACAAGCCCAAACCCAAGGACTACGCGCAGTTGATCGAGCGCATCAAGGCGCGGCCCGATTTCGCGCTGCTGCAGACCATCCTGCTGCGCTCGCTCAAGCAGGCCGTCTATACGCCTGAGAACCTAGGTCA